>JAJAYQ010000214.1 GCA_026786145.1 Spirochaetaceae bacterium
CAGCTGGTCGCAGATTCCGGCGCGGAGCGTCGCCTCGCCCACCTGAGCCGCCCGTAGGGTTGGCAGGTGAGCACCGAACCCGCCGTTCAGGCCGGGCCGGACGTCGAGGCGGGACACGTCACGTTCCGGTTCCGTGACCCGGAACGCAGCCTGCTCGCGGTGCGCCTGTACCAGGAGATACGGGTCCCCGGTGACCGGCTGGGCCTCGTCTGGACAGCAGGGGTGTGGCAGCTCTCGTTGGACCTGCCCGAGGTCGACCGGGTCGAGTACCTCTTCGAGCTGACCTGGGCCGACGGGTCCACCGAGTCCGTCACGGACCCTGCGAACCCCCACCGGGTGCCCGGCGCCTTCGGGGACAAGTCGGTCGTCGAGCTGCCCCGCTACCGCCCCCCGCGGTGGCTCGGGCAGCCCTCCCCGCCGGGACGACGGCGTGACGTCCCGGTCCGTGCCAGGGAGCTGGCGGAGGACATCGTCGCCACCGTCTGGTCCCCCGACGGTGTCGGGGACACCGAGGCGGTACCGCTCCTGGTGGTCCACGACGGCCCGGAGTACGACGATCTGGCCGGTCTCACGACCTACCTGTCGGCGGGTGTCGACGCCGGAGTCCTCCCTCGACTGCGCGCCGCGCTGCTGCCGCCGGGACCTCGCGACGACCGGTACTCCGCGAACGGCCCGTACACCCGTGCCCTGTGCCTCGCCGTGGTCCCGCAGGTCATGGCCGAGGTGACGACGACCACCGTCTTCGGCATGGGCGCCAGCCTCGGCGCGCTCGCGATGCTGCACGCCCAACGCCAGCACCCTGGCACCTTCGGGGCCCTCTTCCTGCAGTCGGGATCGTTCTTCCACCCCCGCCACGACGCCCACGAACGACGCTTCTCGCAGTACGAACGGGTCGTGCGGAGCGTGGCCACCGTGCTGCGCTCGGGAGGGCACCCCTCCCCCGTGCCCACGGTGATGACCTGCGGGACGAGCGAGGAGAACCTCGCCAACAACCGCATCATGGCCCGGGCGTTGGCAGCGCAGGGCTACGACGTGTCGCTGCGCGAGGTACGCGACGTGCACAGCTACACAGCCTGGCGCGACGCGTTCGACCCGTGGCTGTCGGGCCTCCTCCGCGAGATGTCACCGGTGGCCCGCCGATGAGGTCGGTGGAACTTGCCGCATCTACCAGCGACTTCCGCGGCCAGGTGGTGGTGCACGGTCACTTCGGTCGCCCGGTTCTCGTGTTCCCCTCGGAGGCAGGCAGGGCGTGGGACTTCGAGAACAACGGGATGGTCGACGCCATCCGATGGATGGTCGACGCGGGCCGGGTCAAGCTCTACTGCGTGGACTCCGCAGATGCGTTCACCTGGTCCGACCTCTCGGTCGCGCTCGAGGAGCGCGCGCGTCGGCACGAGCTGTACGAGCGCTGGGTGCTCGAGGACGTGGTCCCCTTCCTCCGCGAGGACTGCGCCGGGCGGTCGGACATCGTGACCCTCGGATGCAGCCTCGGGGCGTTCCATGCCGCCAACCTCGCGCTGCGCCACGCCGACCTCTTCCCACAAGCCCTGTGCCTGTCCGGCTCGTACGACCCGTCCGAGTGGGACGCCTGGGGTCACCGCGGGGACGCGGCGTACTTCCACAACCCGATGGAGTACGTCATGAACCTGCACGGTGACCATCTCGACTGGCTGCGCTCCGCGGTCCACTTGGTCCTGGTCGTGGGACAGGGGTCCTGGGAGGTAGACCCCACCCGGGCGCTGCCGAGCACCCGGCGCTTCGCGGCGGTGCTGAGCGAGAAGGGCATCCCGCACGAGCTGGATGTCTGGGGTTACGACGTCCCCCACGACTGGACCTCGTGGCAGCGCCAGCTCGCCCATCACCTGCCCCGCTTCTGCTGACGGCCCGACCGGGCACGTCGACAGGGCCCGTCGACCTCACTAGCGTGCTCTTGATCTGTTTCGAGGGAGACCGCCATGGCCGACACCCGGCACCTGCTCGGACTGCTGCTGGGCACCGAGAACGACTGGCCCTCGGTCTTCGAGGCCCTAGTCCGCCGGCTCGGTCCCGTGACCGACGGCACCGGGAACGTGCACAGCTATGACGTCGAGCGCATCACCGTGGAACCCTTCGACCTGCGCGCCGAGCCGCCGTACGACCTGGTCATCGACCGCCTCGCCTACTGGTACTACCACCCGCGGGAGTGGCTGAAGAAGGTCGCCCTCATGGACAATGTCTACCTGCTGAACTCACCCTTCACGTTTCAGGCGATGGAGAAGCACGCCGCCTACTGCGCCATGATGCGACTCGGCCTGAAGGTGCCCGACACGGTTCTGGTGCCGTACAAGAACCCGCTCGACCACGCCAAGTACGCCTACACCGCGGAGCGTTACAACCGGTCGTTCGACCTTGACGCGGTGGCCGACAAGGTCGGCTACCCGTTGTTCATGAAGCCCTACGACGGTGGTGCGTGGCGTGGCGTCTCCCGCATCCGGGACGCCGACGAGCTGCACCGGGCGTACGACGAGTCGGGCGAGATGCTGATGCACCTGCAGGCCTCCGTGGAGGGCTACGACGTCTTCGCCCGTTCTCTGTCCATCGGCGCCGAGACGATGGTGATGAACTTCGACCCCGACCAGCCGATGCACGGCCGCTACTCCGTGTCACACGACTTCCTCTCCCCTGCGACCGGTGCCGAGGTGCTGTCCATCGGCCGGGTCGTGAACGCGTTCTTCCGGTGGGAGTTCAACTCCTGCGAAACCCTCGTGCGCGGCACAGACGTGCACCCCATCGACTACGCCAACGCCTGCCCCGACGTGGCGATCACGTCGCTGCACTACTACTTCCCGTGGGCGATGAAGGCGCTGGTCAAATGGTCGATCTTCTGCACGGCCACCGGCCGTGCCCCGCGACCGTACGTCGACCCAGGGCCGTGGTTCGCCATCGCCGACCGCGAGGACCTCTCCTATGACGAGAAGCTCGCGGCCTACCACTCCCTGGCGGACGACTACTTCGAGACGGAGCGATACCAAGACTTCTGCGCCTCCCGCCTCTCCGAGTTCGACGAGGCGGCACTGGCCTACTTCCAGAGCCCGGAGTTCGACGAGGTGCTGGTCACGACGGTCACGACGACCTTTCCCGTGCACGAGCACGAGCAGTTCGTCGCACACTTTCGCGGCCTGCTGCGGCTCTGGTGCGACGACGAGCGGGTCCGCCTCGGCTGACCCTCAGGCAGTGGGCCAGGTGTGCACCGGCTCGTTCGAGTGCATGTGCCCGACGTAGCTGCGCGTCATCTCCCGCAGGGCATCGTGGCGATCGCAGGAGTCGAAGAACCGGTGGAAGGTCGCCGCCTGCCACGAGGCGCCGTTGACCTCGCGGAGGCACCTGCCCTCGATGATGCCCAGCAGCCGGTCCTTGTCGGCGGTGGCGACCCCCCACTCCTCCAACCCACGGTGGGCCAGCGGCAGCAGGTGGCGCAGGACGAGCTCGGTCGCCGGGACCTCACCGATGCCGGGCCAGTAGATCTTCGCGGCGATGCCGTCCTGCGCTCCGCTGTGGAAGTTCTCCTCGGCAGCGGCGAAGCTCATCTGCGACCAGACGGGACGATCGGCGTCGGCCAGGACCTTGACCAGGCCGTAGTAGAACGCGGCGTTGGCGAGGACGTCGACGACGGTCGGCCCGGCCGGCAGGCAGCGGTTCTCGACCCGCAGGTGCGGGCGGCCGCGCACCACGTCGTAGACCGGCCGGTTCCACCGATAGACCGTGCCGTTGTGCAGGCGCAGCTCGCCCAGCTGGGGCACGTCGCCACGGTCGAGCACCGCAAGTGGGTCCTCGTCGTCGCAGACCGGCAGCAGGGACGGGAAGTAGCGGACGTTCTCCTCGAACAGGTCGAAGATCGAGGTGATCCACCGCTCGCCGAACCACACCCGGGGTCGCACACCCTGTGCCTTCAGCTCGTCGGACCGGGTGTCTGCGGCCTGCTCGAAGAGGGCGATGCGCGTCTCGCGCCACAGCTCTTTGCCGAAGAAGAACGGTGAGTTGGCACCCATCGCGAGCTGCACGCCGGCGATGGCCTGGGAGGCGTTCCAGTGCGCGTCGAAGGTCTCGGGGTCGACCTGGAGGTGCAGCTGGACGCTCGTGCACGCCGCCTCGGGCGCGATCGTGTCGGCGGAGGTCGACAGCCGCTCGACGCCGTCGATGGTGATCGAGATGTCCTCGCCGCGGGCGGCGAAGACCTGCTCGTTGAGCAGGGCGTACCGCGGGTTGGCGCTGAAGGTCTCCTCGGTGAGGTGCTCCGGGCGTACGGTCGGCAGGATCCCGATCATCACCACGTCGGCGCCCGCGTCGTTGGCGACGTCGTCTGCATGGTTCAGGCTCGCCCGGACCTCGCTCTCGAGCTTCCGGAAGACCTCGCCGGTCAGCAGCTGCGGCGCGATGTTGATCTCGATGTTGAACTGCGCCAGCTCGGTCTGGAAGTCGGGGTCGGCGATGAGGCGCAGAACCTTCTCGTTGACCATCGCCGGGTCACCGTCGGTGCCGGTGAGGTTCAGCTCGATCTCCAGGCCCATGCTGCGGCGCTCGGTGTCGAAGCGGGACTCCGAGAGCATGCGGGCGAAGACATCCAGGCAGCGGCGGACCTTCTGCCGGTAGAGCGCCCTGTCCTCGCGGGTGAACTGCCTCTTCGCGACGTCCTGACCCATGCGACCCACCTCCAGGGCTGTCTGCGCACAACCTGAGCACAACCTCGCACATCGACGCCTCTGCCGCGACACGCCGCCACCACCCCGGCGCCGTCCGGGGTTCTGTCCAGGGTTCGACCTACGGTTCGGGCATGCGCCTGCTCCACACCTCCGACTGGCACCTGGGCCGGTCCTTCCACCGGGAGGACCTGCTCGTCGCCCAGGCGCGCTTCGTCGACTTCCTGGTGGAGACGGTGCGTTCCGAGCGGGTGGACGCCGTCCTGGTGTCCGGCGACATCTACGACCGGGCGTTGCCGTCCGTCGACGCCGTCGCCCTCTGCAACGACGCCTTGCAACGCCTCGCCGCGACGCGCACCAGGGTCGTCCTCATCAGCGGCAACCACGACTCGGCACGACGACTCGGTTTCGGTGCGGGGCTGATCGACGCCTCAGGCATCCATCTCCGCACCGACCCTGCCGGCTGTGGCCGGCCGGTGCTCCTCGAGGACAGGCACGGTCCCGTCGCGGTCTACGCGCTGCCCTACCTCGAGCCCGACGCGGTGCGCAGCGAGCTCGGGTGCGACGAGCGCAGCCACCAGGCGGTGCTGGGCGCTGCCATGGGGCGGGTCCGTACGGACCTCTCCGCCCGACCCGGAGCCAGATCGGTGGTTCTGGCGCACGCATTCGTCACCGGTGCGCAGATCTCCGAGAGCGAGCGCGACATCAGCGTCGGTGGCGCGAGCTCGGTGCCGGTGAGCACGTTCGCCGGGGTCGACTACGCGGCACTGGGCCACCTTCACGGTGCGCAGCGACTGCGCGACGACGTCCGCTACAGCGGGTCCCCGCTGGCCTACTCCTTCTCGGAGGACCGTCACCACAAGGGCGTGCTTCTCGTCGACCTCGGCTCTCGACCTGGTGAGCCGCTCGTCGCCGAGCACCTCCCGACCCCCGTGGAGCGGCCGCTGGCGCGGATCTCGGGCCGACTCGACGACCTGTTGACCGGTCCTGGGTGGTCAGGTCTCAGTGGCCACTACCTGCAGGTGACCCTCACCGACGCCACCAGGCCCAGGGAGCCGATGGAGCGGCTGCGGGACCGTTTTCCCCACGTCCTGATGCTCGCCTTCGCACCCGAGGGCGAGGTGGAGGGAGACGAGCGCTCCTACGCCCTGCGGCTGCGTGGCCGCAGCGACCGCGAGGTCGCCGGCGACTTCGTCGAGCACGTCCGCAGCGCACCGGAGTCGGCCGAGTCGGCGCTCCTGGCCGAGGCCTTCGAGTCGGTTCGCCTGTCCGGGGCGAGTGCCTGATGCGCCTGCACCAGCTGACCGTCAGCGCGTTCGGGCCGTTCGCCGGCAGCGAGCATGTCGACTTCGACGTGCTCTCGACCGCGGGCATCTTCCTGTTCAGCGGTGCGACCGGAGCCGGCAAGACGAGTCTGCTCGACGCCGTCTGCTTCGGGCTCTACGGCGAGGTGCCGGGCGCCAGGGCCGGGGCCGGGGCCAAGTCGTCGCTGCGCAGCGACCACGCGGCGGCCGGGGTGCGCCCGGAGGTGACCCTCGAGCTCACCCTGCGCGGTCGCCGTCTGCGGATCACCCGCTCGCCCCAGTGGGACCGTCCCAAGCTGCGCGGAAGCGGCACGACGACCGAGCCGGCCCGGGTGCTCGTCGAGGAGTCCGGGCCCGAGGGTGCGCGCACGCTCTCGACCCGCCTCGACGAGTCGGGCCACCTGCTGGGCGCCCTGCTGGGGCTCTCGCTGGCGCAGTTCTGCCAGGTGGTGCTGCTCCCTCAGGGCCAGTTCGCCGACTTCCTCCGCGCTGATGCCGACAAGCGCCGTGCCCTGCTGGAGAGCCTGTTCGACACCTCCCGGTTCGCGGCGGTGGAGGGATGGCTGGTCGGGCGCCGCCAGGCCACCTGGCGCGCGGTCGAGGACTCCGACCAGCAGATCGGCCGGCTGCTGGCCAGGGTTGCCGAAGCCTCCGGCAGCGACCTGCCCGACGGCCGCTGCCCCGACGACGCGAGCGGCTGGGTCGACCAGCTGCTCATCGCGGCCACGGCCGAGCGGGACGAGGCGGTTCGGCTGGCGCGCCGAGCCACCCGTGCGGCGACCAGCGCCGTGTCCGCCGTGACGACCGCCGAGCGGGTGGTCGTCCTTCAGCAGCGCCACACCGTCCTGCAGGCCCGGCTGCGAACGCTGCAGGATGCCCAGCCGCTCCGCGAGGCCGCTGCCGCCGAGCTCGAAGCCGCCCGGCAGGTCGCCCCATTGGTGCCGCTGAAGGCCGAAGCCGACCGCCTCCAGGTCGAACTCGACGACGTGTGCGCCCTGGCCGCGAGCTCGTCCGCGGCTCTGGGCCTGCACGAGGTCTTGCTCGCTCCGGTCCTCGCGGCGACCGGCACCGACACGGCGAGCAGCCGGCCGTTCCCCCCGGCTGCCCTGGTAGGCGACGTGTCCCGCTCGACCCGCGACGAGGCAGGCAGGTTGCGCCATCTGATCTGCCAGGAGGTCGAGCTCGACAACCTGACCGAGCGCATCCAGGACCTGCAGCAGGAGGCAATCGTCCTGGTGGCCCGGTCCGAGGAGGCAGGCGCCTGGCTCGCCGGCGCCGATTCTCGCCGCGAGGTCCTCGCCGCCAGCCGCGACGCCGCTCGTGCGGCCGAGCTGGGCACGACGCACGCGCTGGCTGCCAGTGACCGTGCCGAAGCCCGGCTGGCAGCTGCCACGCGCCGCGATGCGCTGTCGGTCACGGTGGCCTCGGCCCGCGATCTGGTGCGCACCCTGACCGACGCCCACCAGGTCGCGCGTGACGAGCTCCAGCGGATCCGCGAGAAGCGGCTGGCGGGCATGGCAGCCGAGCTCGCGACCGGGTTGCAGGCCGGGCACGACTGCCCCGTCTGCGGCAGCACCGAGCACCCGAAGCCGGCAAGCTCGGCCGACGTCGTCAGCAGCGCCGACGAGGAGTCCGCCGCCGGCAGAGCGACGAACGCCGAAGGGGAACGCCACGAGGGCGAGCGGCACCTCGGGGCCCTCGAGGTGCAGCTTGCCGAGCAGCGCACGGCCGCTGGTGGCGAGCTGCCCCTGGAGTCGCTGCGCGCGGAGAAGGACACCCTGCTCCGCGCGGCCCGTTGCACCGCCGAGGTCGCGAGCGCCCTGCCCGACGCCGAGCTGGCGCTGGGCGCCTTCGACCAGGAGCGCGAGGGCTGGCTCCGGCGCCGCGTCAGCCACGACGAAGAGATCCGCGGTATCGGCGGGCAGGTCGAGGAGCAGCAGCAGCTGGCCGCGGGTCTGCTCGCCGACCTCAGCGCGGCTCGTGGCGAGGACCCCACAGTCGCTTCACGCGCCCAGCGGTTGATCGGTCTCGCCGACGTGCTCGACGGGCTCGGCGCCCACCTCGGCGGGGTCGAACGGCTCGAACGCGACCTCGCGGCAGCTCTGGAGCGCGTCGAGGCGGCGGTCGCTGAGCGCGGCTTCGGCTCCGTCGAGGACGTGCTGCCCGCCGTTCGCGACGACGAGCAGCAGGCCGCGCTCGACGATCTGCGGCAGCGCCACGACACCGACCTGGCGACGGTGCTCGACCAGCTCGAGGACGCCGACCTCGTCGCAGCCGAGGCATCCTCGCCACCAGACCTCGAGACGACGGCCTGCTCGGCCCAGGAGGCCGAGCGGGTGCGGGACGAGTCCGTGGCACACGCTGCTGCGGCGTCCGCCCGCGCCACCGCACTCATCCGGCTCGCCACCGCGGTCGCCACCGCCCTGGCCGAGCGGTCCCCGCTCGCCGCGGCACACCGCGTCGTCGACGGCCTCTCACGCCTGGCGGAGGGCAAGAGCGCCGACAACCGGCTGCGGATGAGCCTGTCCGCCTACGTCCTCGCCGCCCGGCTCGAGCAGGTCGCCCTCAGCGCGAGCGAGCGGCTGCTGCGGATGTCCTCCGGGCGCTACAGCCTGCTGCACACGGCCGAGGGCAGCACCGGACGCGCTCGTGGCGGCCTGGAGCTGCGTGTCCTCGACGCCTGGACAGGTCAGGAGCGTGACCCGGCCACCCTCTCCGGCGGCGAGAGCTTCTCGGCCTCCCTCGCGCTCGCGCTCGGCCTCGTCGACGTCGTCACAGCCGAGGCCGGCGGCGCCCTGTTGGAGACCCTTTTCGTCGACGAGGGGTTCGGCAGCCTCGATGACGACACGCTGGACGACGTGATGGGAGTTCTCGACGACCTGCGAGACGGCGGCCGGACCGTGGGCATCGTGAGCCACGTTGCCGACCTGCGTCAGCGCATCCCGACCCAGCTGCGCGTCGAAAAGGGCCGGAACGGCTCTTCCGTGCACCAAGAACGCTCTGCCGAGCGCTCCCCCGCGGCCGGCGCTGCGCCATCAGGGTGACGCAGACCAATCCCCGGGCCCGGTGCAACCGAACATCCGGTGAGATCACGGGCACGGGTTCCGACCTAGACGGGGAGTCGGCTGTTTCGCAGTGACGAGACCAGGGAGGTGGCTGCGATGACCTTCCTCGAGGTATCGGATGAGATAATTCCGCTCGTGGCCCCCCTGCGACGGACTCTGCGGCCGTCTGTCCTCAGCGACGAGCAGGCCTCCGTCGACGAACTGCTGAACAGGGTCGCACGCGGCGACGGCCCCGCCTTCGAGCTCCTCTACGACCGGGTCGCCAACTCCGTCTACGGCGTGATCCGGCGCGTCCTGCGGGACCCCGCCCAGTCCGAGGAGGTCACGCAGGAGGTCCTCATCGAGGTGTGGCGCTTTGCGACCCGCTTCGACTCCGAGCGAGGCAGCGCGACGACATGGATCCACACGATGGCCCATCGGCGTGCCATCGACCGGGTGCGATCCGCCCAGGCTTCCCACGACCGCGACGAGAAGGTCGCCAGGCGCGACCAGGTCACGGCGTACGACGAGGTCGCCGAGCGCGTCGAGGCCCGGCTGGAGCAGCAGCACGTCCGGCGCTGCCTCGAGCACCTCACGGACCTGCAACGCGAGTCGGTCACCCTGGCCTACTACGGGGGCTACACCTACCGGGAGGTCGCCGAGATCCTCGATATCCCGTTGGGCACCGTGAAGACGCGGATGCGCGACGGACTCATCCGGTTGCGCGACTGTCTGGGGGTGACCTCATGACCGAGCCCGACCCGCACACCCTCACCGGCGTCTACGCTCTCGATGCCCTGGACAGCGCCGAGCAGGCTCGGTTCGACGAGCACCTGCGAGGGTGCGCGGCCTGTCGGGCGGAGGTCGCCGAGCTCACCGAGACGGCCTCACAACTTGCAAGTGCCGCAGCACTGCCCGTCTCGCCGGATGTTCGCGCGGGAGTGCTCGCGGCGGTGGAGCACGTCCGCCAGGTCTCGCCCTTCCCTGCCACCGCGGACCTCGACGCGAGGCGGTCCCGACGCTGGTACCAGCAGCCGGCCTCAATCGCAGCAGCCTTGATGCTCGTTGTCTCCGGCGGGCTGGGAGCCCTCGCGCTCGACGAGCGCCAGCAGGCCCGCGTCGCTGAGCAGCGAGCCGCCCGGGTGACCGCAGTGGCCACCGACCCCGACCGGCTGGAGCTCAGCGTCCCGGTCTCGACCGGGGGTTACGGCACGGTTGTCGCGTCCGGTGGGTCGGCGCTGTTCCGGACCAGTGACGTCAAGACGCTGCCCGACTATCAGGTCTACCAGCTCTGGATCCTGCGCAGCGGGAGCCCTCAGTCGGCCGGACTCCTCGGCCGCGGCGGAGTGCTCGAGGCGTTCGTCGACGGTGTACGCCCTACCGATGCGCTCGGCCTGACGATCGAGCCCGAGGGCGGTTCCGTCCGTCCGACAGGGAGTCTGGTGCTCCGCGTCGACATGGCCTGAGGTCGGCTCCGCCACCGGGTGATCGGAGCCGGACCGTACGGAGTGGGGACCACCGCTATCGCGAGTCCCAGCAGGAGTGCAGCGGCGATGGCGTCTACCCAGTAGTGGTTGGCCGTGGCCACCACCACGGCCACGGTCACGGAAGGATGCAGCACCATCAGCCACCGGCCGCGCCCCGGCAGGGTCCGGACGACCACGAAGGCGATCAGGAGAGCCCAGCCGACGTGCAGGCTCGGCATCGCAGCGAACTGGTTCGCCAACGGGGCGGTGCTGCCGTCGTAGGCCGACGGCCCGAATACGGCCATCGTGTCCAGGAATCCGAGGCTGAAGAGCATTCTCGGCGGGGCGAGTGGCATGAGCACGTGCACGACGAGCGCGAGCGCTGTCAGCAAGGTGATCAACCGACGCGCGTAGCGGTACTCCGCCGCAGGACGCTTCCACCACCCCCAGGCCAGGAAGCCGAGGGTGATCGGGAAATGGACCGTCACGTAGTACCAGTTCGCCGCCTTGAGCAGGTCCGGCCACTGCAACGCCCACTGCTGCAGGATCTCCTCGTCGGGAAGGCGCAATGCGCGCTCGACGTCCCACACCCACCAGGCGTTGCTCAGGGCGACGTCGTCGTGGCCGGCGATGACGAGGCGGGCGAGGCGGTAGACCACGAAGAGACCCAGGATCAGGACGACCTCGCGCGCGAGTGACGGCCGGGACCGACCCGTGTCGGAGTCCTCGCCAGCCCTGGGCTCCGCACTCACCTCGATCCCCGCGCACCGCACCCGTCAAGGGTGCCATGAACGACCCCATCCTGCCCGTCAATCTCGTGGCAGCCCGAGCGGCGGGTGAAAATGGTCTGCAGGCAACCCGGGTATCCCTCAGGCCAGGAGGTCGACCGCAGCGGCGAAGCCCGCGGGCAGGCGGGCGGCAACCGGCACCAGCAGCGAGCGCGGTCGTTCGTGGCGTGTCAGGGCGAGCAGCCCGGTGGTCAGCATCCGGGACCGGCGCGTCTCGCGGGCCCAGGCCGGCCCGTAACGCTGGGGCTGCCCGGCAGCCAGCGAGTGGACCGCCGCGCGCGCGGACGCGAATCCGGTCGCCAGCCCTTCCCCGGTCAACGCGTCGACATAGCCGGCGGCGTCTCCCACCAGGAGCACCCGGCCCTGCCGAACCGACGTGACCCGCTGGCGAAGGGGGCCGGCCCCCCTGACGTCGGTGACCGGTGCCGCGCCGCGCAACCGCGCCAACAGGGCCGGGAAGGCCTGCAGCGCCTCGTCGTACGCCGTTCCGGCCCGCGTCAGGACGGCGACCCCGACGAGGTCGTCGGCGATAGGGGTCGCGTACGCCTCGGCCTGCGGAGACCAGTGCACCTCGACGTAGTCGCTCCAGGGTGCGACCGAGAAATGTCGACGCAGGCCGTACCTGGCCGTTCCTCGCCGGCTCTCCTCGATGCCCTGCAGGCCCAGGCCACGGCGTACGCCCGAGTGCAGACCGTCGGCGGCTATCAGCCAGCGCGCGGACCGGCCGGCGGCGGTCACGACCTCGCGGCCCTGGTCCACGGTGCGCACCTGGGCCCGGAGCCGCTCGACACCCAGCTCGTCGGCGCGGCGGGACAGGGCCGCCTGCAGGCTGGTGCGACGGACCCCTCGGCCCGGGCCTGCCCGGAAGCGTGCCTGAGCCTCGCGCCGGCCGTCGAGGTACCGGATGCCGACGAAGGGACGTCCCGGCACTTCCACCCCGAGGGCGGCCAGGCTGCGCAGGGCACTGGGCATCAGCCCTTCGCCGCAGGCCTTGTCGATGGGCCCGTCCCGAGGCTCCACCACGGCGACCGACAGGTGCTGCAGCCGGGCCTCGATGGCGCTCGCGAGACCGACCGGGCCCCCGCCGACGACCAGGACATCGAGAACATCGAGAACATCCGGTGACTGGAGGGGGTCGAGGCTCAAGGTGACATCCGGGATGACATCCGGGGTGACATCCCGGGCACGAGGTCGCGCAGGGCCTTCTCCTCGCACCGGATGCGGGTCCTGAGCAGGGCGGCGTTGGCCACGGTGAACACCAGCGCCGTCACCCACGCGCCGTGGACGAGCGGCAGGGCGACACCTTCCACCACCACGGCGAGGTAGTTGGGGTGGCGCAACCACCGGTAGGGCCCGACACTCACGAGCCCTGCACCGGGCAAGACCACGATCCGGGTGTTCCACTGATGGCCGAGGGTGGAGATGCACCACCAGCGGAGTGCTTGGGCGCCGACGACCAGCACGAGCATCGGCCACCCGAGCCAGTGCTGGAACGGGCGGTCGGCGACCAGCACCTCGACCAGAGCGCCGACGAGCAGGCCCATGTGCAGCGCCACCATCACCGGGTAGTGGCCGAACCCCCGCTCCACGGCTCCCTCGGCCTTGGCCGCACGGATGTTGCGGGCGCTCACCACCAGCTCGGCCAGCCGCTCCAGCCCGACCGCACCGACGAGCGCGGCGTAGAGGGCCACGCTGGTCACCACCGGAGGAGCACCAGCTCTGAGCAGAAGCCGGGACCCATCGCGAGGAGCAGGCCGTGGGACCCGGGTTCGGGTGGCGGCGCCTGCAGGGTGTCGTCCAGCACATGGAGCACAGAGGCTGAGGAGAGGTTCCCCACCTGAGCCAGCGACTGCCACGTACGGGCCAGCGCGTCCGCCGGCAGGCCGAGGGTCCGGGCCATCGCGTGCAGGACCTTGGGACCCCCCGGATGGGCGACCCAGGTGTCGATGTCGTCGATCTTGAGGTCGTGGTCACCGAGGAAGGCGGTGACGTCGTGACCAAGATGCTCCTCGACGACTTCCGCGACGCTCGCCGAAAGGACGATCCGGAAGCCGCTGCCGCCGATGTCCCACCCCATGACGCGCTCGGTGCCGGGATAGAACCGGCTCCGCGTGGCGACCACCGCGGGGGCCGACGGCCGGCCCAGTCCCGCTGCCCGGGCATCGCCGACGACGACGACCGCCGCGGCGCCGTCGCCGAACAAGCCGCTCCCCACCAGGTTGGCCATGCTCGCGTCGTCGCGCTGGATCGTCAGTGAACAGAGCTCGACGGAGAGCAGGACGGCCACCGCGTCGGGGTCCCCCGAGATCATGTCGTGGACCCGCGCGATGCCGGCGGCTCCCGCGACGCAGCCGAGCCCGAAGACCGGCACCCGCTTGACGTCCGGGCGCAGACCCAGTCGAGGAACCAGCCTCGCGTCCAGGCTGGGCGCCGCGACCCCGGTGACCGAGGTCGTCATGATCACGTCGACGTCGACGGGGTCGAGCCCGCTAGCGACCAGGGCGGCGCTGACGGCCCGCTCACCGAGCTCGGTGCCGACCTCGATGAAAGCGTCGTTGGAGGCGCCGAAGCCGTCAAGGCCCGCGTACGCCTCCAGTGGGAGCGCCAGGTGCCTGAACTGCACTTCCGTCGCCTCGTGGAGCCGGTCCAGGACCCGTCGGTCGCCACCCTCGCCCAGCACGACCTGCGCAAAGGCGTCGGTGAGGGTTCGCTGGGGGTATCGGTGGGGCGGCAGCGCCGTCCCGGTCCCGACGATCCGGCTCACCGGCGACCCCGTCCGGTGTGCTTCATCAGCCTGACCTCCTAGCCCTTGGTCGTCCGTTGGGACGATTTCCCTGTCAGGGGCGGCGAGCCGGTTCAGTCCGACGTCCGAGTGCCCGAGACTACGTGAGACAGTTCGGTGATCCCGGACGATGCCGACAGGCGGTCGCCCAGGAAACTCACCACCGCTCGACGAAAGCCGCCCGACATGTGTCCCCACCAGTCGAAGTGCCCCACCGCGGATGCCCCTGACCGCGAGGCCGCGCACACCATCGCGAGCCACCCCGAGCAGGGCTGGAGCCTGTTGTGCAACGGCATCGTGCTCTTCGAGGACACCGGTGAGCTGCTGCCCGACGGCCGCGTGATCGCCCCGCACCGCCCCACGGACCGGATCCCCGCCGCGGCCTGAGCCGCCACGCTCCCGTCAGGCCGGGTCCGCGTAGCTGTCCACCGGCGGGCAGCTGCACACGAGATGCCGGTCCCCGAAGGCATTGTGGACCCGCCGCACCGGCGGCCAGTACTTGGAGGTCGGGTCCACCCCGGCAGGGAAGACGGCCTGCGCCCGGCTGTAGGAGTGCTCCCACTCCCCCGCGATCGAGACCGCCGAGTGCGGCGCGCCCCGGAGGGGGTTGTCGTCTCTGTCCAGGTCCCCGGCCGCCACCGCGGCGACCTCCTCACGGATCGCGATCATCGCGGCGCAGAACCGGTCGAGCTCGGCGAGGTCCTCGGACTCGGTCGGCTCGATCATCAAGGTGCCCGCGACAGGGAACGACATCGTCGGGGCGTGGAACCCGTAGTCGATGAGTCGCTTGGCGACGTCGTCGACCGTCACGCCCGTCTCCTTCGTGATCGCCCGCAGGTCGACGATGCACTCGTGGGCCACGAGGCCTGACTTCCCGGTGTAGAGCACCGGATAGTGCGGCCCGAGCCGGGCGGCGATGTAGTTCGCGTTCAGGATCGCGACCTGGGTCGCCGCGGTGAGACCCGCCCCGCCCATCAGACGCACGTACGCCCACGAGATCGGCAGGATGCCTGCCGATCCCCACGGAGCGGCCGACACCGGACCGACGCCGGTGCGCGGTCCGGCGGCACTCTGTGCCGGGTGGTTGGGCAGGTAGGGGGCGAGGTGGGTCCGGACCGCGACGGGACCGACCCCGGGTCCGCCGCCGCCGTGCGGGATGCAGAACGTCTTGTGCAGGTTGAGGTGCGAGACGTCAGCACCGAAGTGACCGGGTCGCGCAACCCCGACCAGCGCGTTGAGGTTGGCCCCGTCGACGTAGACCTGACCTCCCGCTTCGTGCACCAGGTCGCAGAGCTCGGTGATGTCCTGCTCGAACACACCGTGTGTCGACGGGTAGGTCACCATCACGGCGGCGAGGTCGTGACGGTGCTCCTCGATCTTGGCCCGCAGGTCCTCGAGGTCGACATCGCCGCCGGCTGCGGTCTTGACCACGACTACCTTCATCCCGGCCATCACGGCCGAGGCTGCGTTGGTGCCGTGGGCGCTGGACGGGATGAGGCAGGCCGTGCGTTCACCCTGGCCGTTGGCCCGGTGGTAGGCACGGATGGCGAGCAGACCGGCCAGCTCACCTTGCGAGCCCGCGTTGGGCTGCAGCGACACGGCGTCGTAGCCGGTGACCTCGCACAGCCACGTCTCGAGCTGCTCGATCAGCGCGACGTAGCCCGCGGCCTGGTCCAGCGGCGCGAAGGGGTGCATGTCCGCGAACTCGGGCCAGGTGATCGCCTCCATCTCGGCGGTGGCGTTGAGCTTCATCGTGCACGACCCGAGCGGGATCATGGACCGGTCCAGTGCGAGGTCGCGGTCCGACAGTCGCCGAAGGTAGCGCAGCATCGCCGTCTCGGACTGGTGCGCGTGGAACACCGGGTGGGTGAGCACCTCGTCGCCGCGGCACAAAATCGTCGGCAGGGTGTCCGGCGCATCGAGGGCATCGGGGTCGACGGCGGCGACACCGAACGCGGTCCACACCGCACGCAGGTGGTCGCGGGTGGTGGTCTCGTCGACCGTGACTCCCACGTGGTCGGCGTCGACCAGCCGGAGGTTCACCCGCTGCTCGAGCGCCGATGCGACGACCTCCGCGGCCCGTCCCTGCGTCCGCACCAGCAGCGTGTCGAAGAACGCGTCATGGACCAGCTCCAGCCCGTCGGCACCGCGCAAGCCTGCAGCGAGGACGGCCGCGTAGGAGTGCACGCGGCGCGCGATCGCCCGTAGACCCTCGGGCCCGTGGTAGACGGCGTACATGCCCGCGACGACGGCGAGCAGGACCTGAGCCGTGCAGATGTTGCTCGTCGCCTTCTCGCGGCGGATGTGCTGCTCCCGGGTCTGCAGAGCCAGTCGGTACGCCGGGTTGCCGTCGACGTCCTTGGACACGCCGACGAGGCGGCCGGGCATCGACCGCTCGAGGCCCTTGCGCACGGACATGTAGCCGGCGTGAGGGCCGCCGAACGCCATCGGCACGCCGAAGCGCTGGGTGGTGCCGACGGCGATGTCGGCTCCGAGCTCCCCCGGCGACCGCAGCAGCATGAGCGCCAGCAGGTCGGCCGCGACCGCGACGGTCACGCCGGCGCTCTTCGCCTGTTCGATCACCGGCGCGAGGTCACACACGGACCCGCGGCTACCGGGGTACTGCAGCAGCAGACCGAAGGCGTCGCGGTCCGGCAGCCCTCCCTCGTGCACATCGGTGACGACCACCTCGATGCCGAGCGGCTCGGCGCGGGTAGCCACGACCGCGAGCGTCTGGGGCAGGACGTCGCTGTCGACCACGAACACGGCGTCCGGGCCCGCCGTGCTGGTGCGGCGGGCCAGTGTCATCGCCTCGGCGGCAGCGGTGGCCTCGTCCAGCAATGAGGCGCCGGCCACCGGCAGCCCGGTCAGGTCGGACACGACGGTCTGGAAGTTCAGCAGCGCCTCGAGCCGTCCCTGCGAGATCTCCGGCTGGTAGGGCGTGTACGCCGTGTACCAGGCCGGGCTCTCCAGCACGTTGCGCACGATCACCGGCGGAGTGATGGTGCCGTGGTAACCCAGCCCGATCATGGACGTGAGGACCGAGTTGCGCCGGGCCAGGGTGCGCAGCTCGTCGATGACCTCGTGCTCGGCCCGGCCTGCGGGCAGCGCCAGCGGACGGTCGCTGTGGACCGACGCCGGCACCGTCGCGGACACCAGGTCCTCGAGTGAGGAGTAGCCGAGCACCGCGAGCATCTTGGCCTGCTCCTCGGGGGCCGGGCCGATGTGCCGACGGAGGAACGGGACGGTGCTGTCGAGCGCTGATCTGTCGTTGCTGATCGGACTGCTCATCGGAGGCCTCCGGGGTTGCGGCACGGACGGCTCGCGCGCCGTCCGGTCCCCCTCTGTCGCAGGGCGCTCCAGAGCTGCCTCGTCCGCGTGGTCCGGGTGCCTGAGAGGTTCCGGGGAGTTGCCCCTTCGGCGCCCCGTCACATGCAACGTCACAGTTCGACAGTGCGTGCGACGGGATCTCTCCCACGCGGGATCGTGAGCCCCGCCAGTCTAACCCGTCAGCCGGTACGCCGGGCGCGCCGGCGCGCGGAGAGCTCGTCCGAGGCCGCTCCCAGCGGGGGGGACTGGTCGGACCCGTCGGTGGCCACATCAACACCGGTGCGCTCACCGGGCATCTCGGCGAGGGAGCCCTCGACCTCCCGCCACACCCGGCCGACGGCGATGCCGAAAACGCCCTGCCCGCCCTGCACGAGGTCCACCACCTCGTCGGCGGAGGTGCACTCGTAAACGCTGGCCCCGTCGCTCATCAGGGTGATCTGGGCGAGGTCGTCGACGCCCCGCTCCCGCAGGTGCGCGACCGCGGTCCGGATGTTCTGCAAGGAGACGCCGGTGTCGAGCAATCGTTTGACGACCTTGAGCACGAGGATGTCCCGGAAGCCGTAGAGCCGCTGGCTGCCGGAGCCGTGGGCGGGGCGGATGCCGGGTTCGACGAGCCCGGTCCTGGCCCAGTAGTCGAGCTGTCGGTAGGTGATGCCGGCGGCCGCGCACGCTGTCGGCCCGCGGTAGCCCATGTCCTCTGGCAGGTCGGGCAGGTCGTCGGAGAACAGCAGCCCCTGGCGTCCGGCGCTGGCGCGCGCCCTCTCCTGAGCAGCCGCATCGGTGCCATCCGGGCGAGTGCCGCCTGTCGTGGGTCCACCCGAGCTGGTCACGCCGACCTCCGTCTCACGCCCCGGGGAAGGACCGTGGCGCCTCGTGGGGAGGATCTCTCCCGGGAGATGACATCGGTGGAGTTACAGCGGGGGCGTTCTGGTCCAGACGGTACGCACCCGGGCGGGTGCGGTCAACGACTGCGCTCGCACTGCGCGCGGCGTGTTGAAGTCTCACCCTCCAGTAGAGGGTCACATGAGCGGGCGGTACGTCAGGTGGGGGGTGGCAGGCTGCCGAAGTCTTCGGGCGAGATCTCGTCGAGGAACTCCCGGAACTTCTCGACCTCGTCCTCGGCCTCAGCCTCGTCGGGAATGTTGATACCGGCCTCGGCGAGGACCTCCTCGGCCCCGAAGATCGGGGTCGCTGTCCGCAGGGCGATCGCGATGGCGTCGGAGGGGCGGGCACTGACCTCCATCCCGCTGGCGAACACCATCTCGGCGTAGAAGACCCCGTCGCGCAGCGAGGTGATCCGCACCTGCGTGAGCTCCTCCCCCGCAGCCTCGAGCAGGTCGCGGATCAGGTCGTGGGTCAGCGGGCGGGGCGGGACGACACCCTGCTGGGCGAAGGCAATCGCGGTGGCCTCCCCCGCGCCGATCCAGATGGGCAGGTAGCGCTCGCCGCCCGACTCCTTCAGCAGCACGATCGGCTGGTTGGAAGGCATCTCGACCCGCACGCCCACCACGTCGAGCTCGTTCACGCGACCCACCCTACCCGCTCAGCACCATCTCCTCAGGTGCCGGTCACGTCGCGCAACCGGGCCCGCACCAGCGCCGTGTGCAGGCGCAACGACAGGGAGCCCATCTCGCGAGCGACCTCCTCGGCATGCGCCCTTGCCTGTGGGCTGCGTTGGCGCAGCAAGGGAGCCACGACCTGGCTCAGGAGGTCCGTCTCGCGCTCGGCCGCGGTGCGGAACGCCCGGAGGTGTCGCGGCTCGAGGCCGAAGGCGGTCATCTCGGCCACCACGGTGGCGATCACGAGGGCGTCCGCGTCATAGGCGGGGCTCGAACCGGGAGCACCGCGGACAGGTGCGAGCAGGCCGTAGCCCTCGATCTGCTCCAGCAGGCTCTCGTCGATGCCGGCGCCCTCCACCAACTCGTCGCGGGACAGCCGCAGCTCGACGCTCGAGGGAACCAGCGCCCGGGGTCCCGGCAGGCCGTCGCCGGCACTGCGCGGCACCCGGGGACGCTCGCCCGGCACGGCGGGCGGCTCCAGCCCGCGGTCGATGGCGTCCACGTGCTCCCGGATCACGCGCAGGGGCAGGTAGTGGTCGCGCTGCGTGGCGAGGACGTAGCGCAGGCGCGCGACGTCGGCATGGCTGAACTTCCGGTATCCCGAGGGCGTGCGGGCGGGCTCGACGAGCCCTTCCGACTCCAGAAAACGGATCTTGGAGACGGTGACCTCGGGGAACTCGGGTCGCAGCTCGCCGAGAACCTCTCCGATGCTCATCAGCGCCCGGGCAGGTAGGGCCGAGGCCATCCGGTCTAACCCCGCTGGCTGGGGTAGTACACGAGGCGGTACTTGCCTACCTGGACCTCGTCGCCGCCAGCGAGCTGCGTCTCCTCGATCCGGTCCCGGTTGACGTAGGTGCCGTTGAGGGAGCCGACGTCGCGCACCGCGAAGCCCTCACCGGCACGGACGAACTCGGCATGCCTGCGGGAGACCGTCACGTCGTCCAGGAAGATGTCGCTGGAGGGGTGGCGCCCGGCGGTGGTCGTGTCCGAGTCGAGCAGGAACCGGCTGCCGGCGTTCGGGCCGCGGCGCACGACGAGCAGGGCCGAGCCCGTGGGAAGCGCGTCGATCGCGGCCTGGTCGGCACCCGAGAGCCCCTCGCTCTTCTCGGCGGCATCGCCCGGCTCGAAGCCGCCGCCGATGGTGATCGTCGAGGTTTCGTTCGGCGAAGCGGCCGGGGTCTCACCGGGGCGCAACGCGGCGCCGCAGTTGCTGCAGAACCGGGCGTCCTCGGCGTTCTGGTGACCGCACTGGGTGCAGGTCGGCATCTGGGTGGCTCCCCTCTGGTCGGCCCGACCTTACCCTCGACCCGATGTTCAGGTCAGGGCGTCGGTGGAAACTACCCGACCAGCCCAGCCTCGTACGTCCCGGCGTCGATCAGGCCTTCGGCGGGGCTGTCGTCGTCCGGCTTGATCGCCATCATCCAGCCCTCCCCGTAGGGGTCGGAGTTGACCAGCTCGGGCGAGCCGTCGAGCACCTCGTTGCGCTCCACGACGGTGCCGGTGACAGGGGCGTAGACGTCCGACACGCTCTTGGTCGACTCGACCTCGCCGCAGGTCTCGCCCGCCGTGACGTGGGTGCCGGTCTCGGGCAGCGTCACGAAGACGATGTCGCCCAGGGCCTCCTGCGCGTAGTCGGTCACACCGACGCGCACCGTCTCACCCTCGGCACGCACCCACTCGTGGTCCTTGGTGTACTGCAGGTCCTCCGGGCTCACCGTGGCGCCTCTCTGCCGTCGTTGGAACGTTCGTCATCTCTGCTGTCGAGTGTCATCTGCGTGCGGTCGTCACCCGCCGTCTCCCCAGGGCGCCGGGCGAGCGTAACGAGGCGACGGAGCAGCCCGCAAGGACGTGATCAGCACCGAGGAGCGCTGCGTCACCAACCCCTGCGCCTCGCGCTGGCGCAGGACGTCGAGCACGCCGCCCGGGATGTCCAGCGCGGCGGCCAGCGTGCGTGACTCCCCGATGACGCGGAAGCGGTACGGCGAGACGAGCCGGGTCCCGTCCACCTCCACCCCACCCTCGACGTCGACCAGCGACGTGCTCGCCACGACCCGGACCGCGGGGCCGGTCACCGTGGACACCTCGATCGCCTCGGCTCCTGCATCCCGGAGCTCCTGCAGGGCGTCCAGGAGCACGTCGGCACCTACCTGACCCTCGACGTCGCTGATCGTCAGCTCGACGCCCGGCCCTCTCGCCGCCAGCGTCCCCGCGAGGATCCCGAGCACGCGGGTGCGCTCCCGCGCCTCCTCCAGAGCGGCCAGCGTGCCGGTGCTGCCGCCGGTGACCCTGTCGCGCGTCTCCTGCAGTGCCCGGGCCTCGGCCTGGAGCCGGCCGCCGCGCTCGGACACGTCGTCCAGGATGCGCACCAGGTCGGTCTGCCGCAGTCCGGTCAGCCCGGCGTCCTGGTTCGCGCGCACCTGAACGGCGGCGGCGAAGCCCAGGACCGCACAGAGCAGTGCAGCGACCAGCTGGGCGCGGGTGGCGCGCGGTCGCAAGGCCGACCGCAGCCGCGCCCGGCGCCGGGCGCCGTCGTCGTTGTCGTTGTCGGCTGGGGTCATGCGCTGAAGAGGTGACGGCGGATGGCGGCGGCGTTGGAGAAGATCCTGATGCCCAGGACGACCACGACACCGGTGGACAGCTGCGACCCCACACCCAGCTGGTCGCCCAGGTAGACGATGACCGCGGCCACGAGCACGTTGGCCACGAACGACACCACGAAGACCCGGTCGTCGAAGATGCCGTCGAGCAGCGCGCGCAGGCCACCGAACACGGCGTCGAGCGCCGCGACGACAGCGATCGGCAGGTAGGGCTGCAGCCAGGACGGCACGGTGGGCTCGAGGAAGAGCCCGGCAACAATGCCGAGCACCAGGCCGATCGCGGCGATCACTGTGTGCTCGTCCTGTCCCTCGGGCCGGGCTTCGCTCCGGAGGGTACGTCGCTGGGCGTGGTGGCGTAGCGCAGGCGCAGTCCCGCCGAGGCCGGCAGCTCCACCTCGTCGCGGTCCTCGACGGTGAAGTCGATGCCGTAGTCGCGCAGCACCTGCAGATAGCTGCCGCCGAATCCGCCCACGAAGACGGCGCGCATGGACGGCGGTCCGACCGCCTGCACCTCGTAGGGCGGGCTGAGCGGCCGAAAGTCGACGAGGATGGCCTCGCCGGCGGACCGGATCGCGCTCAGCGAGGTGAGGCGCTGCTCGTTGACGGCGACGGCCTCGGCGCCGGCGGCCCAGACCTCGTTGACGACCGTCTGCAGGTCACGGTCGCTGACCCGGCCCTCGACGGCGTCGGTCGTCCGCGGATCGCCGTCGCTGTCGTCGGCCTCGGCCGTGACCTGGGTGAGCCGCACCGACATCCCGGGCCCCGTCACACCGCTGGCACCGGTGGTCGACTCGAGAGCGGACAGGACCCGCGCCAGGCGCGACCCTTGTGTCGTGATCCGCAACCCGGCACGGCGCTCGTCCGAGACCGCTGCCCGCTCCGTCGCGAGCGAGGCCTCCAGCCGCTCGTTGGCCCCGGTCCGGTCCTCGATCTCCGTGACCAGCTCGGAGCGGGCCTGCGCGGTCGCCGGGGCGCGGTCCCGGGCCTGGGCGGCCGCCGTGGTGAGCAGCAAACCGATCGCCACCAGGCCGGACGCGAGGATCACCCGCCCGTACCGGGTCGGCGGTGCGCCCTGCTTTCTGCGCGCCGCCGCCCGGGCGTACCCGGCGTCGAGGGAGTCCTCACCGAGGGAGGTCAGCAGCACCATGGACGCGTCGCGGCGCGGGGATTCGGACACGGGGCCATGCTCGCAGACCCTCAGCCCTCGGTCCTGCCCAGCACCGTCACCCATCTGTCCATCAGGGCACCCGCGGTCGCGTCGTCCGCGGCTTCGGTCCACACGTGGGTGACCGGCTCGGTGAGGTCGGGCAGGATCAGGGCCCAGCGCCCGTCGGCCTCGACGACCCGCACCCCGTCGGTGGTGTCGAGGAGCCGGTCCCCGGCCTCCTCGACGACCGTGCGCATGACCCTGCCCTTGGCGGCCCACGGCGTGGGTACTGCCCGGCGTACGACATGGCTCTGCGGGATGCGGGCGTCGATCTCCGAGAGCTGCAGCTGGGTACGCGCCACGAGCCCGAGCAGCTGCACGAACGCGGCGATCCCGTCGAAGGTGCTGCTGAAGGACGGGACCACGAACCCCCCTCGGCCGTCGCCGCCGAACACGACATCCTTGGTGGTGACCGCTTCGGTCAGCGCCGCCGGCGTGAGCGCGGTCCAGTGGATGTCGACGCCGTGGAAGACCGCCACCTGCTCGGCGACACGGGTGGTGATGACGGGCAGCGCCACGGTGCCACCGGTGGCCTCGGCTGCCACGAGGTCGAGGACGACGAGCAGGGCCCGCTCGTCGTCGATCGGTGAGCCTCGCTCGTCCACGATCGAGAGCCGCTCGCCGACCGGGTCGAAGTGCACACCGAAGGCCGCCTTGGACGACGACACGAGCTGTCCGAGCCGGCGCATCGCCTCCCGACGTTCCTCGGCGGTCTCGGTCGGGGACGTCTCGTTGAGCCCGTTGTTGACGGTGAGGGCGTCCACGCCCAGCCGCCCGAGCAGCGAGGGCAGGACGAGGGAGGCGGTGCCGCCGCCCGTGTCGACCACCACCTTCAGGCCCGACGACTTCAGGCCTGTCGTGTCCACGCACCGCAGCAGCTCGAGGGCGTAGGCCTCCATCACCCGCGGCGGGAACGACAGGTCGCCGATCTCCCCGGGGAAAGCGCGACGGAACTCCCCGCGGGAGAACATCCGCTCGAGCTTGTGCTGGGAGGCCTGGGAGAGGTCGGCGCCCTGGTTGTCGAGGAAGGAGATGTCGACACTCTCGGGCTGGCCGGGGCTGGTCCTGATCAGCACACCTCCGGCGCTGCCCTGGGCGGTCTGGAGCCGCGCCACCGGCACTGGCACGACTTCCAGGTCGACCACGTCGATGGCGCTCGAGGTCAGCGCACTGATGACGGCGCGCTTGAGCGCACGCGCTGGCCGGGACACGTCACGTGAGGTGGTGACGGTCGAGCCCTTCTTCAGCGTCGACGCCCAGGCCGAGGCGAGGCGGACTGCCAGCTCGGGGGTGATCTCGACGTTGACGATGCCGGACACGCCGCGCGGGCCGAAGAGGGCACGCTGCCCACGGGTCTCGAAGATGACGTCCGAGGTGACGACCGAACCGGCGTCGACGGTCTTGAAGGGGTAGATCCGTACGCCGGCCGAGACGATGGCCTCGTCCTCGATCACGCACTCGTCCCCGACGACAGCGCCCTCGTCGATGCGCGCCGAACGCATCACGTCGGTGTTCTTCCCGATGACACAGGCCCGGAGATTCGTGTGCGGCCCGATGAAGACGTTGTCGTGGACGACCGCCCGGTGCAGGAAGGCCGAGTTCTTCACGATCACGTTGCTGCCGATGACGGTGAACTCGCGCAGCTCGGCACCCGCCTCGATCTTCGCGTAGTCGCCGATAAACAGCGGACCCTTGAGCACCGCGTCGGGGTGCACGTCGGCGCCCTCGGCGATCCACACCCCCGGAGACATCTCGAACGCGTCCAGATCGACGTCGACGCGTCCGTTGAGCACGTCGGCCTGGGCCGTCATGTAGGACTCGTGGGTCCCGACGTCCTCCCAGTAGCCCTCGGCGATGTATCCGTAGATGGGCAGGCCGTCCGCGACCAGCTTGGGGAAGACGTCACCCGACCAGTCGACGGCCTCTCCGGCCGTGACGTAGTCGAAGACCTCGGGCTCCATCACGTAGATCCCGGTGTTGACGGTGTCGCTGAACACCTGGCCCCAGGTCGGCTTCTCCAGGAAGCGTTGCACCCGATGCTGGTCGTCGACGATGGTGATGCCGAACTCCAGGGGGTCGGGCACACGGGTGAGGCAGACGGTGACCAGCGCACCCTTGTCGTGATGGAACTTGACCAGGTCCGTGAGGTCGAAGTCGGTCAGGGCGTCACCGGAGATCACCAGGAAGGTGTCGTCGCGCAGGAGCGCTTCGGCGTTCTTGACGCTGCCGGCTGTGCCCAACGGCGTCTCCTCCGTCGCATAGTGCAGCTGCATCCCGAACTCTTCGCCGTCGCCGAAGTAGTTGCGCACCACGCTCGCCAGGAACTGCACCGTGACCACGGTCTCGGTGAACCCGTGCCGCTGCAGGAGCCGGAGGACGTGTTCCATGATCGGCTTGTTCACGATCGGGAGCAGCGGCTTGGGCATGCTCGCCGTCATCGGGCGCAATCGGGTGCCCTCTCCCCCGGCCATCACGACGGCCTTCACAGCCCTACCTCTCCCACGCTGCCAGTGTGCTCCGCGCGGGCGGCGAGCACCACCTGGCGTACCTGGACGACGTAGAGGACCCCTGCCCACAGATAGAGCGCCGTACCCCAGATGGCAAAGGCCCAGCCGAAGGCGTGCGCAACCTGGCTGACCAGGCTCTCGCCCTCGCCCAGGAGCAGCAGCGGAAATCCCGACAGGAGGTTGAAGGTCGCCGCTTTGCCCAGATAGTGCACCGGCAGGGGGCCGTGGCCGTAGCGCCGGAGAACGGGGAGCGTGGTCGCCAGGAAGAGGTCCCTCCCGACCAGGGTGAGGGTCAACCACAGCGGGACCACGTCTCGCACGGTGAGCCCGATCAGGGTGGCGAGGATGTAGAGCCGGTCCGCGGCCGGGTCCAGCAGGGCGCCGACCCGCGACATCTGGTTCCAGGCGCGGGCGATCTTCCCGTCGAGGTAGTCGGTCACGCCGCTGACCATGAGCACGGCGACCGCGAAGCCGTCGCGCTCGGTCAGGACCAGCCAGAGGAAGAGCGGCACACCGAGCAGTCGCAGCACGCTCAGCGCGTTCGGCAGGGTGAGGATGCGCGAGCCGTCACCGGCCTGCTGACCGGGCTGCACCTCAGGCTCCTCCCATGAGCTGGACCGACGTCCCCGACCCTATCCGCCGGTGCCCGGCCCGCTAGTGGTCCCGGCTGGGCGCCGGCAGGTCGGCCACCACCACCCGCCTGTCATCAGCCCCGCGGCGGGTGAGCCCGCGCCGGTCCAGAAGCTCCAGCAGCGGGACCGCCACGCGCCGCGTGGTGCCCAGCGCGGTACGAGCCTCGCTGACGGTGAAGGGCGCCCGGATGTCGCGGAGCACGGCGGCGGCCGCCCGGTCGGCGCCGGCGAGGAGCACGACGCCCTCACTGATCCGGACGAGCACGCCGGCTCGCTCCGCTGCGGCGATCTCCCGGACCCCCAGCCCCAGCGCAGCCAGCCGGGCGGCCTCTGGGGCGACGTACGGGGTCCCGGCCAGCTCGGCCTCGAGAGCGGCGACAGCAGCACCCACGACCGGGGGCAGGGTACTGCGCGAGGTGTCGACGACGCGGCCACCGCGCAGCTCGAGCGGAGCGGTGAGCAGCGCCGCGACCAGGGCGCGGTCCGGGAGCCCCAGGTCACGGCGGACGGACTCGACGGTCGGGCCAGGTTCGAGCGGGTTAGCCCGGACGTGGCCCTCGACCGTCGCCCGCACCCTCCGCCTGAGCCGTTCCGCGTGAGGCGGGTGGACCACCCACTCCCCGGTCAGGGGCGCCACGGGTGGGGCCGCGCCGAGCCGGCGCAGATCCCCGACCGAGAGGATCCCGTGGCGGGCCAGCAGCGACGCCGCGTCGAGGGCGTCCAGCTCGCGGCCACGGGCGGTCCCGGCGCCGCGGCCCAACAGTGCCGGCGGGCTCGGGTCGAGGACCGTCGCTCGGGACACGACGCGGTGCCGGCCGGGATCGCGGAGCAGCCCGACGTCGCCCGCACGCAGCGGCAAGGGCGTACGCAGGGTGAGGCGGGCTGAGTCTGCGCCCAGGACGCGGACCCGGACCGCGACGGCTGCCGACCCGATGTGCAGGGTGGCCTGCGCCGGCACCTTCGTGGTGGTGAGGCGGACGTCCACCGTCGAGGTGGGCCGCCACGCCCCTGGGCGCAGCAACGCGTCGCCCCGGCGGACGTCCGCGACGTCGATGCCGCGGAGGTTTATCGCGACGCGCCCGACGGCAGCCACGGACCCCACGGCAGCGCCGAGGGACTCGAGACCCCGGATCGACACAGCTCGCCCGTTCAGCTCCACCTCGTCGCGCTCGTCGAGGGTCCCGGCGGTGAGAGTGCCGGTGACGACCGTCCCGGCACCGCGGATGGAGAACGACCGGTCCACCCAGAGGCGGACGGGGGCGTCCGGGTCCGGGGTCGGGAGTGCAGCGGTCATCTCTATGAGGCGCGCGCGGAGCTCCCCGAGCCCGGCTCCCCTCGGGGCGCTGACCGGCACACATGGCACGGCACCCATCGACGTGCTGCGCAGGCGCTCCGCGACGTCCCGTGCGACGTCGCCGGGGTCGGCGCGGTCGCTGCGGGTCACGGCCACCACCGCGTGACGCACGCCGAGGGCGTCCAGTGCGGCGACGTGCTCCTCGGTCTGTGGCATCCAGCCCTCGTCGGCGGCGACCACGAGCAGGACGGCCGGGACCGGGCCGACCCCGGCGAGCATGTTGGGCACGAAGCGCTCGTGGCCGGGTACGTCGACGAAGGCCACCGTCGTCGTCCCTGCCGGCGTCACCAGATCCGTCCAGGCGAAGCCGAGGTCGATGGTCATCCCCCGGCGCTGCTCCTCGGCCCAGCGGTCCGGGTCGGTGCCGGTGAGTGCGCGGACGAGGGTGGACTTCCCATGGTCCACGTGGCCTGCGGTCGCGACGACGTGCATCAACCGGCTCTGCGCGCTGCGTCCAGGACGGCGTTCAGCAGGTCGGTGTCGCGCTCGGCCGGGACGCAGCGCAGGTCCAGCAGCAGGCGACCCCGCTCCACCCGGCCGAGCACCGCCGTGACCCCTGTACGCAGCGGCGCCGCCAGGTGCTCCGACAACGCGACGGCCGAGCCGGGCAGCAGGACACCTGGCGCTCCGCCGCCTCCGACGACACCGTCGGATTCCACCGGCTCGGCGGGCACCCCTTCGGCCTGCAGCCGATCGGCGAGGCCCGTGGCCCGGGCGCGCAGGTCGACGGGGTCGGCGTGCAGGGCGACCCGGGTCGGTGTGGGAGCCCCGCCGAGGGTGGCCTCCAGCGCGGCGAGGGTGAGCTTGTCCACGCGCAGCGCCCTGGCGACGGGATGCCGGCGCAACCGGTCGATGATCCCGGCCTCCCCCAGCAGCAGGCCGGCCTGCGGCCCGCCGAGCAGCTTGTCGCCGCTGGCCGTGACCAGGGAGCCGCCCGCTCGCAGCGCGGTCGCCGCGTCCGGCTCGTCCGGCAGCAGCGGCTCGGGAGCGAGCAGCCCCGACCCGATGTCGACGACGACAGGCACCGGCAGCGCAGTGAGCGCCTCGACACCGACGCCCGCGGTGAAGCCGGACATGACGAAGTTGGACGGGTGCACCTTGAGGACGAACGCGGTGTCCGGGCCCAGAGCGCCGGCGTAGTCCTCGATCGTCGTCCGGTTGGTGGTGCCCACCTCGCGGAGGCGAGCCCCGGCCGCCTCGATCAGCTCGGGCAGCCGGAAGCCGTCGCCGATCTCCACCAGCTCCCCCCTGCTGACGACCACCTCCCGCCCGGCGGCGAGAACGGCGGCTGCGAGCAGCAGGGCGGCAGCGCCGTTGTTGACCACGTGCACGTCACCGGCGTCGGGGACCGCCCGGCGCAGGGCGGCCAGGGTCGCTCGCCCGCGCTGGGACCGGCGCCCGGTTGCGAGGTCGAGCTCCACGTCGGTCGTGCCGCTCGCGGCGACCACCGCCTCCACCGCCTGCGGTGACAGCGGGGCCCGGCCGAGGTTGGTGTGCAGGACGACACCGGTGGCGTTGAGGACGGGACGCTGCGAGGACGCGTGTTCCGGCAACCGCTCGAGCACGGCACCCACGAGGTCGTCCCGGTCGAGCCGCCCGGCGCGTACCTCGTGCTGTACGTCGGCCACGACCGACTTGACGCGGTCGCGGCCCAGGCGGTCGGCGCGTTCGACGAGCCGCGGGTCGGCCAGCACCACGTCGGTCCGCGGCACGGAACGGCGCGGGTCGTCGGTCCGGTCGATGGAAGAGGCGTCGGCGACCACGCCCGCACCCTACGTCGGGTGCAGCCGGTCGAGGGCGGCGGAGGCGGACGGGAATCGAACCCGCCTGGCCGAGATCCTCGGCCACGTCGGTTTTGAAGACCGCGGGGGCCACCAGACACCCTGACGCCTCCCAGGCTTCCGCCCGACGGCCAGGGTAGCCATCTGTGCGCCCGACGTAGGGTTCCGGGGTGAGGACAGGTTCGGTGACGCCGGGTCTGACCACGGCCGTGCGACTGACGCAGTACGCCCGGGGCGGGGGATGCGCCTGCAAGATCCCCCCCGGCGAGCTGGAGTCGATGCTGGCCGGGTTCGGCGACGTGGGTGACCTCGCCGACGCCGAGAACCTGTTGGTCGGGCTTACCACCGGTGACGACGCAGCGGTGGTCCGCATCGACGGTAACCGCGCGGTGGTCGCTACCGCCGACTTCTTCACCCCCGTCGTGGACGACCCCTATGACTGGGGGCGCATCGCAGCCGCCAACGCTCTCTCCGACGTCTATGCCATGGGCGGCGAGCCCCTGGTGGCGGTCAACCTGCTGGCGTGGCCGCGCGACGTCCTGCCTCTCGACCTGGCTCGAGAGGTGCTGCGCGGCGGCCGCGACGTCGCGCACGCGGCGGGCTGCCACCTGGGTGGTGGGCACAGCGTGGACGACTCCGAGCCAAAGTACGGGATGGCTGTCACCGGCGTCGCCGACGCCGACCGGCTGCTGCGCAACGACGCTGGGGCCCCGGGCCTGCCGCTGACGCTGACCAAGCCGCTCGGGGTCGGCGTCCTCAACAGCAGGCACAAAGCCACCGGTGAGGTCTTCGCCCACGCCGTGGAGTCCATGGTGATGCTGAACAGGGACGCGTCACGAGCCGCTTTGCTCGCCGGGGTGCGCTGCGCCACTGACGTGACCGGCTTCGGGCTGCTCGGACACCTGCACAAACTCGCGCGCGCGAGCGGGGTGAGCGCAGTGGTCGAGAGTGCGGCGGTGCCCTACCTGGACGGTGCGCGGGAGGCACTGCGCGACGGGTACGTCAGCGGCGGCACCCGGCGAAACCTCGACTGGGTGCGCCCGTCAGCGGACCTGGCCGTCGACGAGGACGAGGCGCTGCTGCTCGCGGACGCACAGACCAGCGGCGGCCTGCTCGTGGTCGGCGAGCTGCCGGGTCACCCCGTGGTCGGCGAGCTCGTTCCCGCCAGGCCCGACGGGGTCACTGTCTCGGTCCGCTGACGCTGATCGGCCAGCTCGGCTTCCCGCTTTGCCTGTGACTCACGCAGGGCCATCCGTTCCCGCTGCGGGACGACGACGTACTTGGGGTCCTTGGTCGACTCCACACCGCCCTCGAAGATCCCGAACCGGGTCGCGAGCGACGCCGCGAGCAGGCAGATCCCGGAGACCGTCCGGACCACTCGGCTGCGACCGCCCAGCAACGCGCCCGCGACGCCGGTCGCGGTGAGCACCTCGCCGGCCTGCAGGAGCCGGGCCGGACGGCCCCTCAGGTAGGGCTCGCTGAGCAGGCCCATCGTGTGGCGCACCGACCGCGCCCCGGCCATCTCCATCGCCGCCCCCATCACCGCCAGCCGTCGCGCCGGGCCGACGTCGGCCGCTCCTGCCGCGATGAGACCCATACCGGCGCCACTGGCCATCGCGCTGCCCGCGAACAGGAACGGCAGCTGCCGATAGGCCTCGTGCCACGAGGGGACGGCGGTGTCGGCCAGGAGGACGGCGGTGTACGTGGCCAGGGCGGGCGCGATTGCGGCCGCCGCGAGACCCGCCGGGCGCCCGACAGCGACGGCGGGCCCGCTGAGAACACCCAGCCGGTCGCGGACCGCGGGCAGCCGGGACGCTTCCGACACCGCAGCGACCCCGGCCGCTCCCCCGTACGCCGTGAGGATCCACGTCCCCACCGACATGGGTGAGGTGACCTTCGCGACGCGCAGCATGTTCAGGAATCTCTCCGGACGGCCCAGGTCCTTCACGAGGAAGAACGTGCTCGCGACCAGGGCACCCATCGCGCTGGCGCGCCCGGCGCGGCGCAGCGCCGGGCGACCGGTGAGGTCGGCGCCGGCCGCGAGCATCGACGAGCTTGCGGCGAGGCCACCGGTGAACAGGTAGATCGCAACGTCGTGCTTCCACACCGGCGGCTTGAGGATCGCCCGCCCGTAGTAGGACTGGAAGTCCGCCTCGGGCACCATGAGCTCCTGGCTCTGCCCGTGACCGCCCCCGCGCCTGCCTCCGCCCTGACCCTTGCGTCGCCGCCCGCCGTCACCCGCGGACCAGAGTCGGGCGGCCTGGCCACCTTCCGGCTGACTGCTCATCGGCGGCCGCCGACGAATGCGGAGACCACGCCCACGGCCATGACGGCAGCCGCGAGGCCGGCGCGGCGCCACATGTCCGGTAGGTCCTTGGTCGACACGATGGGATCGGGTGGCAGGCCGTAGACCTCGGGCTCGTCGAGCAGGAGGAAGAATGCCCCGTCACCTCCGACGCCGTCGTTCTCGTCGTGGCCGTAGAGGCGGGCTTCTTGCACGCCGCTCCCGTGCAGCTGCTCGAGCCGACGGTCGGCTCGTTCCCGCAGCTCGTCGAGGTCGCCGAACTGGATCGACTCGGTGGGGCACGCCTTGGCACAGGCCGGCTCCATGTCTCCCTTGAGCCGGTCGTAGCACAGCGTGCACTTCCAGGCGCGTCCGTCGGTCTCGCGCTTGTCGATGACGCCATAGGGACAGGCCGAGACGCAGTACCCGCAGCCGTTGCAGATGTCCTGCTGCACCACGACCGTCCCGAACTCGGTGCGGAAGAGCGACCCCGTCGGGCACACGTCGAGGCAGGCCGCATGGGTGCAGTGCTTGCACACGTCGCTAGCCATCAGCCAGCGCAGGTCGGTGCGCGCAGCGACGTCCCCGCCGGCCCCGGGCAGGGTAGCTGTCGGCATCCCGAGGAAGGCGGTGGCCGACTCGGCTGAGTCGGCGGCGGCGTCGGCAACCGGCTCCTGCTTTCCCCGAGTTCCCAACCCGGGTGCGTGGCCCGTGGCGACCACTCCGGCCTCGACGACGGCCGCTGCAGCTGCACTGCCGGACGGACCGGTCGGCAGGTCGGCGAACGGGGCGGACTGCGCACCGATCGGCCGGGCCTGCTCGATGAAGGCGACGTGTCGCCAGCTGTCGGCGCCGAGCATGCCGGTGTTGTCGAAGGACATGCCCAACAGGTTCAGGCCGTCGGAAGGGACGCCGTTCCACTCTTTGCAGGCGACCTCGCAGGCCTTGCAGCCGATGCAGACGCTGGTGTCGGTGAAGAACCCCTTGCGAGGCGGCGGGTCGACGTAGCCGGCGTCGGGCGCCGGGTCGAGCGGTCCGGACAGGCTGTTGCGGCTGACCATCTCAGTTCTCCGTCCCCTCGTGCTCGTTGTCGACTCGACCACTCGACCCGGCCGTGACGATCGGGATGTGCTGCCCGTCGGCTACCCCGGCGCGGCGGCGGTAGTCCTCCACGAAGTCGAGCAGTGCCGGCCCGGTGGGCCGCCGCCCCGGCCGTACGTCGCAGGTGCCGACCTTGCTCTCCTGGATGAGCGCGTTGGGGTCGAGGTTGATGCTCAACAAGTCGTTGGCCGAGTCGCCGGCAGTGAGCCCGCCCTGGCCCCAGTGGTAGGGCAGCCAGACCTGGTGCACCACCCGGTTCTCGACGCGCAACGGCACCATGCGGTCGGTCACCAGGACGCGCGCCTCGATGGCGGACCGGGCCGTGACGATGTGCGCCCACCCGAGGTGCTCCAGTCGCCGTTCGGCGGCGAGCTCGGGAGACACCTCGACGAACATGGCCGGCATCAGCTCGGCGAGGTACTCCACGTAGCGGCTCATGGCGCCGGACGTGTGGTGTTCGGTGAGCCGGCTGGTGGTGAAGATGAACGGGAAGACGTCGCTGTGCGGCTCCGGCGGGCTCGGGTTGGTCAGGTTGGACGGGTGCTCGTAGACCTTCCGGGTCGGGTTGCCCTGCTGTCCGTACAGGCTGTTGCGGAACGGGGACTCCGCTGCCTCGTAGTGCGTGGGCATGGGCCCGTCGATGAGACCGACGGGGGCGTAGAGCCAGCCCTTCCCGTCGCTCTGCATGATGAAGGGGTCGTCACCGTTGATGGCCTCGACACCTGATGCGCCGTCGGGAGCGCGGTAGCCCGGCGCTTTGTTTTTCTCGAAGTCGGGGACGTCGGGACCGCTCCACTCCCCCTTGTCCTCGTCCCACCACAGGTACTTCTTGCGGTCGCTCCACGGCCGCCCCTGGGGGTCGGCCGAGGCCCGGTTGTAGAGGAGGCGGCGGTTCGCCGGCCAGGCCCAGCCCCACTCCGCGGCCACCTCGTCCTGCTCGGCGCGGGGCTTGCGGCGCGCGGCCTGGTTCACCCCGTCGGCGTACACGCCGGTGTAGATCCAGCACCCGCCGACCGTGGAGCCGTCGTCCTTCAGCTCGGTGAAGCTCGACAGCGGCGACCTGTCCGCCACCTGGAAGCCGTTGATCTCCTGCAGGACCGCCTCGGCGCTGGGTTCGGCATGCACCCCGTGTGTCGGGTAGTCCCAGACCAGGTCCAGCACCGCGCGGTCCCTCTGTTCGGTCGAGCCGGCCAGTCGCTGCCGCACCATCTCGCCCAGGTGGTAGACGAACCACAGCTCGGAGCGGCAGTCGCCCTCGGCGTCGACAGCCTTCTCCCGCCACTGCAGGAGGCGCTGGGTCTGGGTGAAGGTGCCCTCCTTCTCGACGTATGACGCGGCGGGAAGGAAGAAGACCTCGGTGCGGCACTCCTCGGGCACGATCTCGCCGGTGGCCACTTCCGGCCCGTCCTGCCAGAACGTCGCGCTTTCGATCATGAACAGGTCACGCACAACGAGCCAGTCCAGGTTGGCCATGCCCAGCCGCTGCGCCTTGCCGTGCGCGGACCCGACGGCGGGGTTCTGCCCGAGCAGGAAGTAGCCCTTGATCTTGCCGTCGATCATGTCCAGCACCTGCTGGTAGGTGCCGTGGTCGCCGGTCAGTCGCGGCAGGTGGTCGAAGCAGTAGTCGTTCTCCGCCGTCGCCGCGTCACCCCAGTAGGCCTTGAGGAGGCTGACCCCGTAGGCGCCGGCGTTGGACCAGAACCCCTTCTGGCCGGGAAGGCGCATGTCGTCGACCCACTGCTGCAACGTCTCGTGCTGCTCGTGATGCGGCATCGGGAGGTAGCCGGGAAGGAGGTTGAACAGCGTGGGGATGTCGGTGGAGCCCTGGATGCTCGCGTGTCCCCGCAGCGGCATGATGCCGCCACCCGGACGCCCGACGTTGCCCAGCAGCAGCTGCAGGATCGCCCCGGCCCGGATGTACTGCACACCGGTGGTGTGCTGGGTCCAGCCGACGGAGTAGACGAGCATGGTGGTCCGTTCGCGCCCCGAGTTGGCGGCCCACGCCTGGCACACCTCGAGGAACTTCTCCGGAGGCACCCCGCAGACCCGTTGGACCATCTCCGGGGTGTAACGGGCGTAGTGCCGTTTGAGCACCTGGTAGACGCAGCGCGGGTGCTGCAGTGTCTCGTCCCGCTGGATGTCCGAGGGCGTCGCGCCGCCGTGCGACTCGCCGCTGCTGGCGTCCCCCTCGTGACCCTCGGTCCCTTCGTACTGCCACGAGGACGAGTCGTAGGTGCGCGTCTCGGGGTCGAAGCCGGAGAAGAGGCCGTCGAGGTCGTCGACATCGACGAACTGGTCGCTGACGATCGTCGCCGCGTTGGTGTAGGCGACGACGTACTCCCGGAAGTCGAGGTCGTTCTGCAGGACGTAGTTGATGATGCCGCCGAGGAACGCGACGTCGGAACCGGCGCGCAACGGCACGAACGTGTCAGCGAGAGCGCTCGTACGCGTGAAGCGCGGGTCGACGTGGATGACTTTCGCGCCACGGGCCTTGGCCTCCATCACCCATTGGAACCCGACCGGATGCGCCTCGGCCATGTTGGAGCCCTGGATGATGACGCAGTCGGAGTTGGCGATGTCCTGCTGGAAGTTGGTGGCGCCGCCACGGCCGAACGAGGTCCCCAGACCGGGGACCGTGGCGGAGTGTCAAATACGGGCCTGGTTCTCGATCTGCAGGGCGCCCAACGCCGTGAACAGCTTCTTGATGAGGTAGTTCTCCTCGTTGTCCAGCGTGGCCCCGCCGAGGCTCGCGATGCCCCTCGTCCGGTGCAGCGGGCGACCGTGGTCGTCCCGGTCCTCCCACGTGTCGGCACGGGCGGCGACGACGCGATCGGCGATCATCTCCATCGCTGTCTCGAGGTCCAGCGACTCCCACTCGGTGCCGTAGGGCTTGCGGTAGAGCACCTGCTTCTGACGCAACGCGCTGGTGACGAGGTTCTTGCTCGCGCTGCCCTTGGGGCAGAGCCGCCCGCGCGAGATGGGGCTGTCGGGGTCGCCCTCGATCTGGGTGATCTTCCCGTCGGTGACGTAGACCTTCTGGCCGCACCCGACCGCGCAGTACGGGCACACCGAGCGGGCGACCCGGTCGGCCTTGTCGGTACGCGGCTCGAGGTTCTCCGACCAGGGCGACATCGCCGCGGTGCCGCGTCCCAGCGGGTCGTTCCCCGTGAGCTGCCGGTAGACCGGCCAGCCTTCGACCCAGGTCCGGACACCCATCGCACACCCCCGTCCGACGTCCTGCTAGATGTTGTGGTCTGGACCAATCACTTTCGGCTGACCTACCCCGCCTAGGCTGACCGTAGTCCACCGGGATGCGAGAGGCAGGCAGGCGGGTCGATGGGCAGGATCACCTCACGTCGCCGGGTCGTGCGGGTCGCACCCGACGGGACGCGCACCCGCGTCGACACCCTCGCGGTCGAGGAGCCGCTGGAGGTGCGCCTGGGCGGCGACGTCCTCAACGTCACGATGCGCACGCCGGGCAACGACTTCGACCTCGTCGCGGGCTGGCTCGTCGCCGAGGGACTGGTGCGAGAGCAGTCCGACCTGGTCTCCGCGTCCTACTGTGCCGGCCTGGACGAGGACGGTCGGCAGACCTACAACGTCGTCGAGGTCACGCTGGCCGAGGGGGTGGGTGGGCGCGTGAACCGTCCCGCACGCAGCACCTGGACGAGCAGCGCGTGCGGTGTGTGCGGCGCATCCTCCCTCGACGCGGTGCGGGTCGCGTCGCCGTACGACGTCGCCGCCGACGACGTGGAGGTCGACGCGGGGCTGCTGTCCTCGCTCCCCGACCGCCTCCGCGGCTTCCAGAGCGTGTTCGAGCAGACCGGTGGGCTGCACGCCGCCGGCCTGTTCGACGCGACCGGCGACCTGCTCTGCGTGCGCGAGGACGTCGGCCGGCACAACGCAGTGGACAAGGTCGTCGGCTGGGCGCTGCGCGAGGGGCGCCTCCCGCTCCGCGGGCACGTCCTGCAGGTCAGCGGGCGCGCCTCGTTCGAGCTGGTGCAGAAGGCGGTGGTCGCCGGCATCCCCGTGCTGTCCGCGGTGTCCGCCCCCTCCAGCCTTGCGGCCGAGCTCGCCGAGGAGACGGGACTCACCCTTGCCGGGTTCGTGCGGGGGGGCAGTTTCAACCTCTACTCACACGCAGGGCGCGTGCGTAGTCCCGCTGGTCGTTGACGTTCGTCACGGACAGGAGCGACGGGTCGGACGCTGCGACCTCAGGGTCGCGGAGCAGCTCGTCAGACCCGAGGTGCCGCACGCGCCGTGCAGCGAGGAAGGTGAGCAGGCGCAGCTCGCCGGAAGCCACGGCCGCCTCCGCGGGACCGGCCAGCGAGGACCGGTAGGCGGCTGCCAGCGGGTGGGCCCGGCCACCGGCCACCGGTACCACGGCTTCGGAGTCGGGGTTCTGCCGCAGCTCACGGAGGACACACCGTACGAACGACACGCCGAGGAAAGGGAGGTCGGTCGAGCAGACGAACGCCACGTCGGCCCGGTCGGCGAGCATGCGCAGCCCGACGGCCAGCCCCTGGACGGGCCCCAGACCCTCCTGAGGGTCCTCGTACACCTCGACGGAAGCCGGGAGCGGAGGAAGGCTCTGGCCGGGCGACCGAACGACAAGCACAGGACCGTCGACGGCGCTCAGCAGTACCGCGCACGTCGTTTCGAGCAGCGTCGATCCCCGCCAGCCGAGCCACGCCTTGGGCGCGCCCATGCGCGTGGATCGCCCGCCGACCACCACTACTCCCCCGGCATCCATGCCCGGATCGTAGGCACGACGGTCAACAGAGGCGTGCTAGCGCACAATCACCCGCTGACGGATCACCGTGTTGCGCCACAGAGCGTCGACGAACGTCAACCGCAACGTGTAGACGCCTCGCGCTAGCTGACGCCCGGCACGCAACGACACCGTCCCCGACCCGCCGGGAGCGTTGGCTCTTGCGGCGCTGGCGTAGTCGCGGTCCCCGCGGGGTTGGAGCCCGCGAACACTAGTGGAGGTGGTCCCAGCAGCGAACACGACACGGCAGATCACCTTCACGGTGCCGCGCACGAGCCTCGTCGGCTTGCAGTTGACGACGGCGTTGCGGCCGTTCGCGCCAGCTGGCCCCTGCGGTCCGACGGCTCCCTGCGGCCCGGTAGCCCCGGCGGCACCGGTGGCGCCTGGTGCTCCGGTTGATCCGGCGGCGCCGGCCGGGCCGGTCCCCCCAATGGATCCTGCCGGACCAGTCGGGCCGGTGCCCCCGGTCGATCCGGTCGGTCCTGCCGGGCCGGTGCCCCCGGTCGATCCGGTCGGTCCTGCCGGGCCGGTGCCCCCGGTCG
>JAJAYQ010000215.1 GCA_026786145.1 Spirochaetaceae bacterium
GAGCTGCTCGAGACCACCGAGGCGTCGGTCAACAGCGCCCTGCAGCGGGCGCGGGCGACCCTCGCGTCCCACGACATCGCGGACACCGACGAGGCGCGGCCGATGGACGACGCGCAGCGCGCGCGGCTCGACCGCGACGTCGAGGCCGTCCAGCGTTACGACATGACTGCGTTGACTGCACTGCTGCACGAGGACGCCACCCAGTCGATGCCACCGTTCGAGCTGTGGCTGCGCGGCCGCGACGATATCCTGGGCTTCTGGACCGGCACCGGCGCGGCCTGCCGCGACTCCCGGCTGATCCCGACGGTGGCCAACGGCCGGCCGGCTTTCGGTCAATACAAGCCGAGCGGGCCGGGCCGGAGCTACGAGCCGTGGGCGCTTCAGGTGCTCGAGGTGTCCGACGGCCGGATCGTGGAGTTCACGTTCTTCCTCGACACGGCGACCCTGTTCCCGCTGTTCGGGCTGCCGGCCACGCACGACGGCTGATCCGGAGCAGGACGTATCAGCTCGGTCATGCCCACGAGGTCGAGCAGCTCGACCAGCTCGGTCGCGGCGTGGAGCAGGACGAGTCGGCGACCGAGGCGTCGAACGGTCAGCCGCAGCCGGGCGAGAGCCTCGAGCGAGACGGCGTCCGGGCAGGTCAGGGCCTGCACGTCGCAGACGAGGTCGTCGCCGACCGCGCCACCCTCCACCAGGACACGGCCGCGGTGGCAGAGACCGTCGACGTCCTGCGGCGTGACCGGCGCGCGGAACACCATGTCAGCGTGCACCCTGGAACAGACCGGTGGAAGGGTCGGAACTCATCGGCGGCGGGTGCGGCGGAAGTAGGCCACGAGGCCGGCCAGCAGAAGCAGGATCCCGACGACCCGGGCCACCCGGTAGACGGTGCTCAGGCTCGATGCGTCTGGCGACTCGCCATCTGCGTTTCCGGCCCTGTCCTGTCGAGGGTCCGTCCCGGATCTCGAGTCCGGCGAGGACGACTGGGACGCCGCGACAGGAATCGGCACGGCGTACACCGTGGACCGCGGTCCCTCGCTGCCGACCAAGAGGATTCCGCGGTCACCGTCGACCGCGAGCGACTCACCCTGCGGCTGCAGCGGCAGGGTGGCGGTGGCGACCTGGTGACCGGGCCGGTCGTAGACGAACACCGAACCGTAGGTCCGCAGGGCGAACCGGCCGTCGGGCAGGTAGGCCCCGTCGGTCACCAGGGGCGGCACGTCGGACACCCGGACCAGCCGGTTGCTGCCCTCGTCGGCCGTGAGCAGGTTCGACGGCGCCTCGTACAGGCCGCCCCCGCCGGCACTCTTCGTGGCGATGAGCAACCGGCCGGTGCCTGGGTGCACGAGCAGAGCCTCCGCGTCGTGCGGCCCGTCGGGATAGGTGAAGCGGTACCACGTTGCCTCGACCGTCTGGTCCCGCACGTCGAGTGGCTCGGCAAAGCGGAACACCGACACGTCCGGCCGCTTCTCGAGGTTGTCGCCGATGTCGCCCAGGAAGAGCGTCGGCAAGCCCTGGCGGTCGCCGGGCGCCAGTGCCTCCGGGTCATAGGGATCGATGCCCTCGAGCGTGACGGTGGCTACCGTCTCACCGCTGCTGTCCAGGGCACGCACCTCGGCGACCGACCCGCCGTCGGCGTGCGTCCACAGGATGCCCTCGTGCCACACCGACACGGCCAGCCCGCTGGACTCCACCAGCGCCGGGTCCTGGATCCGCAGCAGCGGCTCGGGTGAGGTCGCGGCGAGCGTCGCCCCCAGCAGCACGATCGCGAGCGAGCTAGCGGCCGGCATCGTCGAGCAGCGTCTGGAGGTACGGCGTAACGCCCCAAGCGCCGACCAGTGCGTCGTACTCCGCCTTCGCCTCCGGGTCCGCTGCGGTGTCCGGTCCGGTGCGGACCGCCCGGAGCATCGTGTTGCGGGGCGTGTACTCGGCGGAGACGAACGCCACGACCTCGACGTGGTAGCCGGCCTGGCGCATCAGCGCGGCCCGCAGCGCGTCGGTGAGGACGTCGCCGAGGCGCTCCCGGAGGGTGCCGTGCCGGCCCACCAGCCCGTACGGCGAGGGGGGCGCGGTCTCCTTCATCTGGCGCTGCAGGTCGTGGTGGCAGCACGGCGACGCGAGCACCACGGGGGTCGCCCATCGGGCGGCTTGCGCCAGCGCGTCGTCGGTCGCGGTGTCGCAGGCGTGCAGCGCGAGCACCACGTCGACGGGACCGTCGACGGGAGCCCCGAGAATCGCGCCCTCGACGAAGTCGACCGTGGTGTCCCATCCGAGCTCGGCCGCCAGCTCGGTGTTGCGCTGCCGCGACTGCGGGCGGAGGTCGACGCCGGTCAGGCGTACCTCGCGGTCCTGCGCGAGGAACCGGTAGGCGGCGAAGCTGAGGTAGGCGTTGCCGCAACCGAGGTCCACCACCCGCAGCGGCCGGTCGGTGGGCAGGTCGGCCTCCGCCACTGCCGACTGCAGGACCCGGAGGAACGCGTCGACCTGGCGTCGCTTGCTCGCGCCCGCACCCAGGGTCTTGAAGAGCGGGTCGCCGGGGTCGATGAGGTGCGCCGCTGTGCGGTCGTGCCCGGTGCGCTGCTCGGCCTCGGCGGCGTGCCGGTGCAGCTGGGCCTGACCCTTCTTGGTGACGCGCAGCTGGACCGTCTCGGCCGTCGTCCAGACGTGCCAGTTGCCGAACGGCTCGGCGAGCAGCTCGTCCAGGGCCGCCGCCGCCGGCTCGCCCCAGAGGTGGTTGGCGGTGGTGGGAGCGCCCTCGCCCGCGGTCACGACCTGCAGGTGGCGCCCGGTCTTGAGGTCCACCGGGCGCAGCTCCACCCGCTCCCACCGGGGCCGGCTGTTGCGACGGCGCCCGGCAGCGACCGCCCGTACGAGCGTCTGCTCGTCGAGCAGCAGTGGTCGCAGCGCCGCGAGGGCGCCGCCGAGGTCCTCGGGCACTCCCTCAGCCTCGCACGCCCTCGCGGTGGGCGGCCGCGCCGGCGGCGGGCCGACGCGGGTCACGAGCGCTGCCGGCCAGCAGCAGGATGCCAACCGCGAGCACCACCACGACCCACAGCGCCCCGTCGAGGCCGACATCGGTGGCGATCGTGCCGATCAGCGGCGGTCCCACGAGGAAGCCGCTGTAGGCGATGGTCGCGACCATCGCGATGGAGGAGGGTCCGCGCCCCGGTGTCTCCCCCGCGGCGCTCATCGCGAGCGGGAAGGCCATGGCGATGCCGAGCCCCCACAGCAGCGCACCGAGGTAGGCGACGCCCAGTACCGGGACGGTCACGAGGAGGACGACGCCGACGGCCGTGACCCCGGCGCCGATACGCAGAGCGCGCACCCGGCCGATCGCGTCCACGACGCCACTGCCGGCAGCGCGCGCAATGGTCATGGCGGCGGCGAACACCGCGAACCCGAGAGCGGCCATGGCCCCGGAGGCGTCGCGGTCGTCCGTCAGCATCAACGCAAGCCAGTCGTTGGCCGAGCCCTCGGCCCATGCAGCACAGAACGTCATGGCGCCCAGGGCGAGCAACCGCCGGTCGCGGACCAACGAGCCGGTACGGGCCGGCATGTGGTGCTCCCCCGCGGGGTCA
>JAJAYQ010000216.1 GCA_026786145.1 Spirochaetaceae bacterium
AACCGCTCGCACGCCGCGAACACGAGCTCGGCGTCGAAGCTCGACTCCCCGCGGACCCCCCGCTCCCCCTCGACAAGGCGCCCAGTGCAATGACCGAGGACATCGGTGTGCGGGTTGGCGCCGGCGGTCACCATGCGGCGGGTCATCGCCTCCGACTCCATTTTCAGCTTGGAGTGCACCGAGGCCACGACCACGTCGAGGCGGGCCAGCAGCTCGTCCTCCTGGTCCAGGGACCCGTCGTCGAGGATGTCCACCTCGATCCCGGTAAGGATGCGGAACGGAGCCAGCTCGTCGTTGAGCGACGCCACCACATCGAGCTGCTTGCGCAGCCGCTCGGGCGACAGACCGTTAGCGACCGTGAGGCGCGGCGAGTGGTCGGTCAGGACGACGTAGTCGTGACCGAGATCGCGGGCCGTGCGCGCCATCTCATCGATCGGGCTGCCACCGTCGGACCAGTTCGAGTGGGTGTGCAGATCACCACGCAGCGCAGCCCGCAGGGTCGCACCGCCCTCGGTGACCGGCGGAAGCGCGGCCGCCTCGAGCTTCTCCAGGTAGTCCGGCACCTGGCCCGCACCGGCCTGCATCGCCACCGCCGCTGTCTTGGCGCCGATGCCCTTGAGCTCCGTGAGCGTCCCCTCCCGGAGCCGCTTCTGCAGCTCGTCGTCGGGCAGCGCGGCGAGGGTGTCGGCGGCGCCGCGGTAGGCCTTCACGCGGTAGGACGGCTCGCGTGCGCGTTCGAGGAGGAAGCCGATCCTGCGCAGGGCCTGGACCGGGCTCCCGGCAGGCGAGGCGGGCGGGGCAGGGGCGGGCGGATCACTGGCCACCGCGCTCACGGTAGACGACGGCCGACGGGGTGGAGTCGAGGACCGGTTGTTGTTGTCCTGCCACAACTACCCTGGCGCCCATGCCCCGCCGTTCGCCCGCCATCGTGCGTCGCCTCGAGGGCAGCATCGGGACGCTGGCGAGCGCTGCGACCGCCCGCATGGACGAGGTCCTGCCGTGGTACCGCGCGATGCCCCCGGAGGACCGGTCGTGGGTCAACCTGGTGGCCCAGGCCGGAGTCGCAGCGTTCGTCGAGTGGTTCCGCCGGCCCGACGCCCCGCAGGCCCTCAGCGCCGACGTCTTCGGCACCGCCCCCCGCGAGCTCACCCGCTCGGTCACCCTCCAGCAGACCGTCGAGCTCGTACGGGTCGTCATCGCGGTGGTCGAGGAGCAGATCGAGCAGATCGCTCCCGGGCACGAGGCCGAGGTGCGGGAGGCGGTCCTGCGCTACTCCCGAGAGATCGCCTTCGCGGCCGCCCAGGTGTACGCCGAGGCGGCGGAGTCGCGCGGCGCCTGGGACGCCCGGCTGGAGTCGTTGGTGGTCGACGCTCTCCTGCGCGGCGAGGCGGACGACTCGCTGCGCTCGCGGGCTGCCGCGCTGGGCTGGGGCAGCCACGACTCCGTGGTGGTGGTGGTCGGCCAGACGCCTGACGCAGAGCCGGAGACGGTGGTGGACAACATCCGCCGGGCTGCGCGGGCTCATCGCCTCGACGTGCTGACAGGCGTACAGGGAGACCGGTTGGTGGCCATCCTGGGTGGGTCCCTGGAGCCGGTGGGAGCGACCCGGCACCTGGTCGCGCAGTTCGGGCCGGGGCCGGTGGTCATCGGCCCCACCGTCCCCGACCTGCTCGCCGCCGGCCAGAGCGCGGCCGCCGCGGTCGCCGGCCTCCTGGCCGCGCCGGCCTGGCCGGACGCCCCCCGGCCGGTGCCCGCCGACGACCTGCTGCCGGAGCGGGCGCTGGCCGGCGACGAGCTCGCCCGGACCCGGCTGGTCCAGGACGTCTACCGTCCGCTGCAGTCGACCGGGACGGCTCTGGTCGAGACCCTGTCGGCGTTCCTCGAGCAGACATCCTCGCTGGCGGCGACCGCGCGGGTGCTCTTCGTCCACCCGAACACGGTGCGCTACCGGCTGCGCCGGGTCACCGAGATCTGCGGGTACGCACCGGCCGACCCGCGGCACGCACTGACCTTGCGGCTGGCCTTGGCCCTCGGGCGGCTTGCGGACGCGCGTGAGCAGTAGACGGCCCTAGTACTGTAGAGAACCTACAAAGCGCTGGGAACATCTTCGTCCGGCTCCGCACCAACATCAGGGCGACCGGTCCGGAAGGGTGGGAGACGTGCTGGTCATCGTCGCTCCCGGTCAAGGCGCCCAGGCGCCCGGCTTCCTCTCGCCCTGGCTCGAGCTGCCGCACTTCGAGGAACGGCTGCGCTGGCTCTCCGCCTGCGCCGGGCTCGACCTCATCCACTACGGCACCGCCGCCGACGCGGAGACCATCCGCGACACAGCTGTCGCCCAGCCGCTGCTGGTGGCCGCCGGGCTGGTGTCGGCGCTGGAGATCTTCCCCCACGCCCATGACGCCTTCCACGCCGTGGGCGCGGCCGCGGGGCACAGCGTCGGGGAGATCACTGCCGCGGCGGGCACCGGCGTGATCACCGCCGAGCAGGCCATGGTGCTCGTACGCGAGCGAGGCCGCGCGATGGCCGACGCAGCCGCCCTCAAGCCCACGGGCATGACCGCGGTGCTGGGTGGTGACGCGGAGGAGGTGGCGAGCGCCCTGGCCCGCCACGGCCTCACCGCGGCGAACGACAACGGGTCGGGCCAGGTGGTCGCGGCGGGCACGCTCGACCAGCTGGAGGCCTTCAAGAACGACCCTCCGGCCAAGGCCCGCCTCATCCCGCTCTCGGTCGCCGGCGCCTTCCACACCGAGCACATGAGCCCGGCCGTAACCACCCTGGCGAGCTATGCCAAGGCCGTCAGCGTCCATGACCCGCGCACCGCCCTGATCTCCAACCGTGACGGTGCCGTCGTCCAGGAGGGTCGCGACGTGCTGGCCCGCATCGTGAGCCAGGTCAGTACCCCGGTCCGGTGGGACCTCTGCATGCGCACGATGGGCGATCTGGGTGTCACCGGCGTCATCGAGGTGCCTCCAGCCGGGACGCTCACCGGGCTGATCAAGCGCGCCCTGCCCGGCGTCGAGACCGTCGCGCTCAAGACGCCCGACGACCTCGAGGCCGCCCGCGACCTCGCGGCACGACACGGCAGCGCGGCGCCGCAGGACGGCTCCCCCACCTGGCGGATGCTGGTGTCGCCCAGCAAGGGCACCATCCGCATCGTGGACCTGCCCGAGGGCACCCTGCTCGAGCC
>JAJAYQ010000217.1 GCA_026786145.1 Spirochaetaceae bacterium
CAACCAGATCAACAACGTGCTCGCCTTCCCGGGCATCTTCCGTGGTGCGCTCGACGTGCGCGCCCGGGCCATCACGGAGCCGATGAAGCTGGCCGCGGCTGAGGCCCTCGCGGCGGTGGTGGCCGACGACGTCACCGAGGAGTACATCGTCCCGAGCCCGTTCGACGCGCGGGTGTCCCCCGCGGTGGCCGCGGCAGTCGCCGCTGCCGCGGTCCGCGACGGCGTGGCCCGTCGGTAGCGCTGCCGGGTCGGGAGATAGGACAGGGGTCAGGCGAGGAGCCGCTGCGCCACCGGGGCGGCCCGGCCGGCCCGGTGTTCCTTCTTCGCGGCGTACATGGCGTCGTCGGCCTCGACCAGAGCGGCCGGGAAACCACGCACGATGCGGATCGGGGCCCACCCACACGACCCCGCAACACCCTCTCGCTCGAGTGCGGCGTAGAGATCGGTGACCTTGGCCGGTCCGGCCGACTCCGGGCATCCGGTCATGATCAGACCGAACTCGTCTCCACCGAGCCGGGCGAGGACATCAGTCGGGCGGGTCGCCGCGCGCAGCGCTTTCCCGGCCCCGATGATGTACCGGTCGCCGGCGGCGTGTCCCTCCGAGTCGTTGATGTCCTTGAGTCGGTCCAGGTCGACCATGACGACGATGGTGGGGTCGGCCAGGCGGGCGAACCTCACCTGCGCCGCCGCGACGGCCTGCTCCCAGCCGCGCCGGTTCAACAGCCCGGTGAGCACGTCGGTCTCGGCGTCGTCGCGAGCGGCGGAGGTGGCCGCCGATGCCTGGTCGCGCGCGCGGTCTGCGGCGAGGACCATATTCAGCAGGGAGCCGAGCAGGCCCAGCAACGGCTCGGCCGCAAGCAGGTCGTCGCTGCGGGGCTCGGTGTCCAGGCCGCAGATGGCGCCGAAGAGGGAGCCGTCGGGCTCCGAGATGGCAGCGCCGGCGTAAGCACCGATGGTGACGGCGTCGTTGATGGCCGCGTCCCGGTACAGGGGGACGTCCTGGGCGCGGGGGGCGACGGTCGGCGCGGTTCCGGCAGCCATGTGGACGCAGTACGAGTCCTCCCACAGGTGGGACCCACCCTGCGGCAGCCCGTACACGTTGTCCTCGAGATACAGGTAGGACTGTCGCCCGTTCTCGACCCTGGTCACCGACCAGAAGCCCATCGGCACGTGCTCGCGCAGATAGGCCAGGACGGCCTCGGCGGCCTCGTCGAACGACATCCCGGGGGTCATGACGGGCAACGACATGCTCAGCTCCTGGTAGGCCTGAGGCCGAATGTGTACCTGAGACAGCGCCATCGACCTGATAGGTCGCTTCCTGTAACTCCGGGGCGGAATCCCCGGTCCTCCCCAGTTCTCCCCGGGTGTCGGTAGGGTCCGGAGATGCTCGCCGTCACCGCCGTCAGCCTGGACTCCGAGGACCCCCTCTCGGGGCTGCGGGTGGGCGATCACCCCGACCCCGAGCCGCGCGACGGCTGGACGACGGTGCGGCTCCGGGCCGCCTCGCTGAACCACCACGACCTCTGGAGCCTGCGCGGGGTGGGGCTCGCCGAGGACAAGCTCCCGATGGTCCTGGGCTGTGACGGGTCCGGGGTGGACGAGGACGGCAACGAGGTCGTGGTGCACGCCGTCATCGGGGATCCCGACTACCGCGGCGACGAGACGCTCGACCCGAAGCGGTCGCTCCTGTCCGAGGTGTACGACGGCACGCTGGCCGACCTTGTCGCGGTGCCGGCACGCAACCTGGTGCCCAAGCCCGCCCAGCTGAGCTTCGAGGAGGCGGCGTGCCTCCCGACCGCCTGGCTCACGGCGTACCGGATGCTGTTCACCCAGGCCGGGGTCCAGCCGGGGCAGACGGTGCTGGTGCAGGGTGCCGGCGGGGGAGTGGCGACCGCGCTGGTCGCGATCGGTCGGGCAGCCGGCGTGCGGATGTGGGTCACCAGCCGTGACGGGGCCAAGCGGGAGCGCGCGGTGGGAATGGGAGCCGCCCAAGCCTTTGAACCGGGTGCCCGGCTGCCGGAGCGGGTGGACGCCGTGATGGAGACCGTCGGCGAGCCGACGTGGGACCACAGCCTGAAGTCGCTCAAGCAGGGCGGCACCCTCGTCGTGTCCGGTGCGACCGGCGGGCACCGGGCCGTGACCGACCTGCGGCGGGTGTTCTTCCTGCAGCAGCGCATCGTCGGTTCGACGATGGGGACCCGGGACGAGCTGTCCCGGCTGGTCCGCATGATGGCCGAGACCGGGCTGCGGCCCGTGAACGACGCAGTGCTGCCACTGGAGGAGGCCGAGGCGGCCTTCCGCCGGCTCGCGGACGGCAACGTGTTCGGCAAGATTGTGCTGACGCGACCGGCGTGACTGGCGCAGCGACCAGGCGTTCCAGCGATTCCCCCTCACGGGTGGTATTGGTGTGGCAATGTCTCGGGCGATCCGTGCGCACGCGCACGTCCACCTGCTCTCCCGAGAGGAATCCCATGCACCGACGCTCCACGGCTCTGGTAGCCGCCACCGGTCTCGCGCTGACCGGGCTGGTCACGATGGCGCCAGGCGCCTCCGCAGCGCCCAAGAAGGTTGTGGTGGTGAAGGGTCTGGACAATCCGCGGCAGTTGGCGTGGGACGAGCGTTCGGGTGCTCTGGTCGTCGCTGAGGCGGGTCGTGGTGGTGCCACGTGTGGTGAGGAGGGTTGTTTCGGCGCTACCGGGTCGGTGTCGCGGATCGCGCGTCCGGGGTCGGTGGGTGCTCGGGCGCGGACGATCCTGTCGGGGCTCTACTCCTCGTCCGCTCCGGACGGGTCGTTCGCCACGGGTGCCGACGGTGCCGACGTGCGCGGCCGCGATCTGTTCACGATCGTGACGGGCGGCTCGCCGGACCTGCCGCCGAGCCCTGGTAGCGACCAGGCGGGTTTCCTGCTGCGGTCGAGTCTGGGCAGGACGACCAAGCTGGCGAACATCACGGCGTACGAGCTGGCGAACAACCCGGACGGCAAGCAGGTCGAGAGCAACCCGTACGCGACGCTGGCTCTGAACTCGGGTCGTCGGGTGCTGGTCGCGGACGCGGCCGCGAACGCGGTCATCGCGGTGAACCCGCGCACGGGCAGGCGCACGCTGTTCCACGAGTGGACGCCTCGGAAGGGCAGGCCGGAGTTCGTCCCGACCTCGCTGGCCGAGGACTCGCGCGGGAACATCTACGTCGGTGGCCTCGGAAGCGAGCGCAAGGGCAAGGCCAAGGTGGTGCAGTTCAGCAGCAGGGGAGAGCGGCTGCGGACCTGGGGGAACTTCACCTCGGTCACCGGGATCGACGTGGACGACAGTGGCGTTCTGTACGTCTCGGAGCTCTTCGGGGGAGCGGAGGGCTTCGGGCAGGTGGTGCGGGTCACGGCCTCGGGTCGGGACAAGATCGCAGTGCCGCTGCCGTCGGGCATCGCTGTGGATGGTGACGGGAACGTCTACGTGGCGGCGTGGAGCGTGGCCGACCGGGACGGCAGCCCGGGCGGCGAGGAGTCCCCGCCGCTGAAGTCCGGGCGGATCCTGCGGGTGCTGTTCTAGGCCCTCACCCGACCCGCCGACGGACCTCGTCGAGCGTGCGCTGCAACAGGGAGCGCACCTCGGCGACGTCCTCGGCGGTCAGCGGGTGACCGCGAGTGGCCGACCGCAGCTCGGAACGGAACCACTCGATGCTCGCCTCGATCTCGTCCTGTAACGGGTTGTCGCGCCGTCCCGCCCGCTGGTCCTCGCGCTGCTCACGGGCGTGGGCGCGGTTCTCCCGGCGTACGTCGCGGGACGCGGCCTTGAGCTCGGCCTGCAGCTCGCGCACGGAGTCCTTCACCTCCGAGCGGATCTCGGTGGCGAGGTCGCGCACCGACCCGGCGATCTCCTGCTCCAGGTCGTCGAGGTCCCCTCGGCGACCCTCCAGCTCGGCTCGACCAGCGTCGGTGATGCGGTAGACCTTGCGGCCCTCGCTGACCTCGTGGGTCACCAGTCCCTCGGACTCCAGCCGGGCCAGTCGCGGGTAGACGGTGCCGGCGCTGGGGGAGTACAGACCCATAAACCGGTCCTCGAGCTCTCGGATGACGTCGTAGCCGTGCCGCGGGCTCTCGTCGAGCAGCTTGAGCAGGTACAGCCGCAGCCGGCCGTGACCGAACACCGGGCTCATGCCGAAGCCCGCCGCAGCAGGGTCACGTCGCCGGACACCGTCTTGGCCGTGAACTGCCCGTCGCCGGTGCCGACCTGACCACGCATCTTCGACGACCCGGGCCTGCGCTCGGAGCTCATGCCGTCGAAGGCGCTGTCCAGCGAGCCGCTCATCGTCTTGACCTCGACGCGAACGCCGGCTGACTCGGGCATCCGGACGGTGACGTTGCCGGACACGCTGGACACCTCGATCCGTCCCCCGGCGCCCAGCTCTACGTCGAGGGTGACATCACCTGAGACTGTCTCGGCCTTGACGGAGTCGCTGGAGCCGGCGACCACGGTGAGGTCACCGGAGACCGTGCTGAAGCTCAGCGAACCGGCGAGCTGGCGGGTCTCGAGGTCGCCGCTGACCGTCTGTGCGGAGATGTCGGACCGTACGCCGTCGAGGGTGACGTCACCGGACACGCTCTTGACGGCGGTTCTGGCGGCGGAGATGCAAGACACCACGGCGTCGGCGGACACCACGCCCAGCTCGACCGGGCAGTTGGCCGGCACCGAGATGGAGACCACGGCCCGGGCCTTCCGGTTGCCGACCCAGTCCAGCAGGCCGCCCCAGGTGAGCCGCTCGTGCTGCACCGTCAGGACACCGTCCACAAGAGTCACGACCAGTGGGCCGTCGACCTTGGTGACCTCCACCTGGGCGCCGCCGGACTCGGCGTCCTCGGTGCG
>JAJAYQ010000218.1 GCA_026786145.1 Spirochaetaceae bacterium
ACCCCGCGGGTGCGGAAAGACCTCGAGCGCCCGCATCCTGGCGCGCTGCCTCAACTGCGAGCAGGGCCCCACCTCAAAGCCGTGCGGCGGGTGCCAGTCCTGCCAGGACCTGGGGCCGGGTGGCGGCGGCAGCCTCGACGTGATCGAGATCGACGCGGCAAGCCACGGCGGTGTGGACGACGCCCGCGACCTGCGGGAACGGGCCTTCTACGCCCCCGCGTCCTCCCGCTACAAGATCTACATCATCGACGAGGCCCACATGGTGTCCCGTGAGGGGTTCAACGCTCTGCTCAAGCTGGTCGAGGAGCCCCCCGAGCACGTCATGTTCGTGTTCGCCACGACCGAGCCCGAGAAGGTCATCGCGACGATCCGGTCCCGGACCCATCACTATCCCTTCCGCCTGGTTCCCCCGGGTGAGCTGCACGCCCATCTCGCGCGCGTGTGCGAGCAGGAGAAGGTCACCGTCGACCCCACCGTCCTGTCCTTGGTGGTGCGCGCCGGGCGAGGGTCGGTCCGCGACTCTCTCAGCGTGCTCGACCAGCTCTTGGCCGGCTCAGGCCCCGAGGGCGTGACTTACGCAGGGGCTGCAGCACTGCTCGGCTACACCGACGCCAGCCTCCTCGACGACACCGTCGAGGCGTTCGCTGCCGGAGACGGGGCCGCGGTGTTCCACATCGTCGACCGGGTCGTCGAGGGTGGCCACGACCCAAGGCGCTTCGCCGAGGACCTCCTCGAGCGGCTGCGCGACCTGGTCATCATCGACGCCGTGCCCGACGCTGCCGGGAGCATCCTGGGCGAGCACCCGGCCGACGAGCTGGAGCGGATGCGCCAGCAGGCGGCCCACTTCGGGGCCGCGGCCCTCTCGCGCGCCGCTGACGTCGTCAACGCGGGGCTGACGGAGATGCGCGGCGCCACCGCCCCCCGTCTCCAGCTCGAGCTCATGTGCGCCCGGGTCCTGCTGCCGGCCGCGGACGACGCCGAGCGCGGCCACGCCGCCCGCCTCGCCCGGTTGGAGCGGCGGGCGTCCATCGCGGCCACCCCCCTGTCTCTTATACAAAACTGACGCTG
>JAJAYQ010000219.1 GCA_026786145.1 Spirochaetaceae bacterium
AATGCGGGCCAGCAGGCCATCGTGGGCCGCGGGGTACGCGACGTCGATGCCGCAAGCGAGCACCGCAACGGTGCTGCCGCCGACCGCCATGGCACCGCGGTGCGCGGCGGCGTCGATGCCGTAGGCACCACCGGAGACCACGGTCCACCCGCGGTCGGCGAGCCCCGAAGCCATCTCGGCGGCGACGTGCTCGCCGTAGGGCGTGCAGGCGCGGGCGCCGACCAGGGCGACCCCTCGTCGGGTCATGCCGGCGAGATCGGGCTGCCCGCTCACCCAGAGGAGCAGCGGACGTGCGGCCTGCAGATCGTCGACCTGCTCGGGCCACTCCTCGTCGCCGGGGACGACGAGCCGGGCCCCGGCCCGGGCGGCGAGCTCCAGGTCCAGGTCGACGTCGGCCACGTCCAGCCGTGCCCGGTAGTGGGACAGCCGGGTCCCGCCGAGGTGTCCGGACCGCACCCGGGCCAGCACCTCGGCTGCGCCCCACCGCAGGACCCAGCCGCCGAGCTCCTCGTCGCCAGGCTCGGAGAGCCGACTCAGGAGGACCCGACGACGGGCGTCGTCCGGCGCCCGGACCACCGCCCGGCCCGTCGTCACGCGGCCCGCCGCACGGTGCCCCGGCAGTCCAGGGCGATCCGCACGTCCCCCGCGTCCGGGCGGTCCCGCCCGGCGAGATCGGCCAACGTCCAGGCCACCCGCACCACCCGGTCGACGCCCCGCGCGGTGAGCTGGCCCAGGTCGAGGAGCCGCTCCGCCTCCGCCACCACCTCCCACGGCAGCTGCCACCGGCGGCGAAGGACGTGGCCGGGAACATCGGCGTTGACCCGCCAGGGGGTCCCCACCAGCCGCGCCGCCGCGCGATCCCGCGCCGCTGCCACTCTGGCCGCGACGGCTGACGTGCCCTCGACCCCCGCCGGGTCTCCCCGCAGGTCGGCACGGGACGCGCCGAGCATCTCGATGCGCAGGTCCACCCGGTCCAGCAGCGGGCCGGAGAGCCGGTGCAGGTAGCGGATCCGCGCCATCGGCGTGCACGAGCAGCCGGTGCCCCGCCCGACGGCCTGTCCGCACGGGCACGGGTTGGCGGCGAGGACGAGCTGGAACCGGGCCGGGAAGCGCACCTGCGCCGCCAGCCGCGACACCGTGATCTCGCCCGACTCCAACGGCTCCCGCAGCGCGTCGAGCACACCGGGAGCGAACTCGGGGGCCTCGTCGAGAAAGAGCACACCGCGATGGGCCAACGATGCGGCGCCGGGGCGGACGTGGGTGGACCCGCCACCGACGATGGCCGGAACCGACGCGGTGTGGTGCGGCGCCTGGAACGGTGCCCTCGTCAGCAGGGGTGTCCGACCGGTCGGCGAGGCCCGCAGCGAACCCGCCACCGAGTGGACAGCGGTGACCTCCAGCGCAGAGCTCCGGTCCAGTGGTGGGAGAAGGCCCGGCAGCCGCTCGGCGAGCATCGTCTTGCCCGCTCCCGGCGGCCCGAGCATGAGCAGGTGGTGGCCACCCGCCGCCGCCACCTCCAGCAGGTAGCGGGCCGTGGCCTGCCCCAGCACGTCGGCGAGGTCGGTCTCGTCACGGTCCTCGGTAGCAGCGCTGTCGTCCTCGTCGGGTGCTGGGTCGTCCCACCCCGCGGGCGGCTCCTCACCGCGCGCCAGGGCGATGAGCACGCTGAGCGAGGGGACGCCAGTGACCCGGACACCCGGCACGAGCGCCGCCTCGGCCGCGTTCGCCCAGGGGACAACGACGCTCTCGACCCCGGCCCGTGCCGCGGCCGCGACGGACGGCAGCACGCCGCGCACCGGGCGGACGCGCCCGTCGAGACCCAGCTCGCCGACGAGCACCGACCGGTCGAACGTCCCCTGCGGGACCGCCGCCTGCGCTGTCAGGATCGCCGCCGCGATCGCCAGGTCGAAGCTCGAGCCGCGCTTGGGCAGGCTGGCCGGCGAGAGGTTCACCGTGACGCGCTTGGTGGCGGGCCACTGCTGCCCGCTGTTGACCATCGCCGCGCGCACGCGGTCTCGCGACTCCGCCAGGGACGCATCCGGCAGGCCCACCAGGCTGTACGACGGGAGCCCTACGCCGAGGTCGGCCTCGATCTCCACCAGGTGCCCCTCGACACCGACCAGCGAGACGCTGCGGGTGCGGGCCAGCGGCACTCAGGCCACCCCCCGGACGTGCTCGACCTGCGCAGCACCACGGCGGGGACGCAGGACCCCGACCAGGTCGATCCGGATGTCGGGCACCCGCAGGTCCCGCTCGTGCAGCCAGGCCGCGGCGAGGCGGCGCAGCCGGGCCGCCTTGCGAGCAGTCACGGCCTCCAGAGGCGAGCCGAAACCGGTTCCGGTGCGGGTCTTGACCTCGCAGAAGACCACGGTGTCGCCGTCGCGGGCCACGATGTCGAGCTCGCCCGCCGGGCAGCGCCAGTTCCGCTCCAGGATGACCATCCCGGCGGCCACCAGGTGCGCAGCGGCGACCCGCTCGCCGTAGGCCCCGACCGCGTCCTTCACCAGCACCACGCCACCTCCGAAGGGCCTGTCCGTCCAGACGGCAAGCCTGTCGCGGGAACGTCGTGCCGTTGCGCGCCCGGACCTTCTTGTGGACAGCGACCAGCGGGTGCGGCAGTTGTGGACGGACGGCCCGCGTCAGGAGTCGGGGAGATCCACCGAGAGCTCGGACCGGGCGAGCTCCTCGACGTTGACGTCCTTGAACGTCAGCACCCGGACGTTCTTCACGAACCGCGCTTGGCGGTACATGTCCCATACCCACGCGTCGGCCATGGTGACCTCGAAGTACACCTCTGCCCCGTCAATGCTGCGCGGGGACACCTCGACGGCGTTGGTCAGGTAGAACCGGCGCTCGGTCTCGACCACGTAGGAGAACAGGCCGACCACGTCGCGGTACTCGCGGTAGAGCTGCAGCTCCATCTCCGTCTCGTACTTCTCCAGGTCCTCGGCACTCATCCGGTCAGCACCTCTTCCGCCAGCTCGTCCATGCCGGCGACCTCGTCCACGTCGGCGACCTCGTCCAGCCGGACCAATGTCCGACCCGGCACCCGCTGGTCCCCTGGCACGCGACGCGCGACGTTGACGTAGGAGAACCGGTGCTCGGCGCAGGGTCCGTGCTCGACCAGCGCCGCGCTGTGCACCGGCGTGACGTAGCCCTTGTGCCCGAGGAAGTCGTACGCCGGCCAGCGCTCGTGCAGCCGCGCCATGATCCGGTCCCGGGTCACCTTGGCGATGACCGACGCAGCAGCGATCGATGCGCTGACCCGGTCGCCCTTCCACACTGCCAGCGCCGGTGCCGGAAGCCCACGGATGGGGAACCCGTCGGTCAGGACGTACGCCGGGGTCAGGTCGAGGCGCACCAGGGCCCGGCGCATCCCCTCGACGTTGCACACGTGGAGCCCGATGCGGTCGACCTCCGCCGCGGGCACGACGACGGCCGACCAGGTGAGCGCACGGGCCAGCACCTCGTCGTACACCCGGTCACGCGCCGCCGGGGTCAGCAGCTTGGAGTCGGCGAGGCCGGGCACCTGTCCGCGCCGTCCGGTAGGCAGCACCACCGCGGCCACGACGAGCGGTCCGGCACAGGCTCCACGTCCGGCCTCGTCGGCACCCGCGACCGGCGTGAGCCCGGCGCGCTCGAGCGCCCGCTCGTACGCGTAGAGCCCGCCCTCACGGCGGACGACGAAACGCTGCAGCGCGCCCATCAGGACTCCACCGCCACCGGGCGCGCGGGCGGGCCGTCCCGCAGCAGGTCGCCCAGCCGCACGGCCAGCGTCGGGGGGTGGAGGATCTCCCCGGTCGCGTGCAGCTCGTCGAGGGTCCACCAGCGATGCCACAGCACAGCGCGCTCCTCGAGCTCGGTGAAGCCTGCGGTGTCGACCTCCCAGGCATCGACCCGGCCCACGAAGAACGTCTCGTCCTGGTGGATCCGCTCGCCGTCGAAGTCGAAGTCGCTCCGGCGGGTCCACACCGGAGGACCGAGCTGGACCTCGGTGCAGCCGGTCTCCTCCTGCAACTCGCGGCGGGCCGCGTCGGGCAGCGACTCACCCTCCTCGACCCCACCGCCCGGGGTGAACCAGAAGCGCACGTCCGGCACCTGCGGGTCCACCCCGCAGAACAGCAGCAGACGGTCGGCGTCGTCGAGCAGGAGCACGCGCGCCGCGCGCCGCTGCACCGGTGCCGCCTGCCCGACTGGTCCGCCATGGTCCGCCATGGTCCGCGAGCCTACGACGGTCCGGGGGGCTCAGCGCGGCGACGTGCCAAGTGGGGCTAGTCCGGCTGGTCGAACGTGGCCGGGCGGCGCAGGAGCTGCGTACGGTCCAGCGGCCAGACGATCGTGAAGGCGCGGCCGACGACGTCGTCGATGGGCACGAAGCCCTTGCCGGGCTGCTCCCGGTGCGCCCTGCTGTCCTCCGACACCGAGCGGTGGTCACCCATGACCCACAGCTGGCCCCGCGGGACCGTGACGGAGAACTCCTCGAGCGACGGGTCGTCGTCGAGGAAGAGGTAGGGCTCGTCCAACGGGACCCCGTTGACGGTGACCCGGCCCTGGTCACAGCAGGCGACCTTGTCGTCGCCGACACCGATGACCCGCTTGATCAGGTCCTCCTCGCCGACGGCAGGCGCCAGACCGACGAAGACCAGGGCGTCCCGGATCCAGGACGCCGGTCCGGAGCCGTTGGTGGCGGTCGGTCCGTTGAGCCAGCCGCCGGGGTCCCGGAAGACCACCACGTCGCCGCCATGGACCTCGTCGGGCTTGTCGGTCAGCTTGTTGACCAGGACGCGGTCGTCCACCCGCAGGGTGTTCTCCATGGACCCCGACGGGATGTAGAACGCCTGGACCAGGAAGGTCTTGATGAGGACGGAGATGACCAGGGCCGTGATGACGATGCCCGGCAGCTCGTGCAGGAACGACTTCTTTCCCTTGGGCTGGCCCTTGCGCGGAGGGGTCGCCGTCGTCTCAGTCGTCATCGTGTCCGGCTTCGGGATGGGGCTTCGGAATGGGAAGGCTCAGTTGCCCGGACGGGCGTCCCGGCGCTCCTTGATCTTGGCGGCCTTGCCCCGCAGATCGCGCAGGTAGTACAGCTTTGCCCGGCGCACGTCGCCGCGGGTCACGACCTCGATGTGGTCGATCACCGGGGTGTGCACGGGGAAGGTGCGCTCGACGCCCACGCCGAAGCTCACCTTGCGGACCGTAAAGGTCTCGCGCACGCCGCCACCCTGGCGGCGGATGACCACACCCTGGAAGACCTGGATACGAGAGCGGGTCCCTTCGATGACCTTGACGTGGACCTTGAGGGTGTCGCCCGGGCGGAACTCGGGGATGTCCGAGCGCTTACCGGCGTTGTCGAGGACGTCCAGCGTCTGCATCGTGGTCTCTTCTCTCGCGGTGCCACAGGTCACCCACGCGGGTGTAGTTGTGTCGGTCGGTGCGCTCCGCTGTGCGCCGGGAGGAGCGCCTCCCCTGTAGCGGGGGCGCGGGACGTCCGGGACAGCAGCGCGTCAGTCTGTCACAGGCCTCTCGGCATCGCCCAATCTGGCCAGTCTGCCGTCCGGCCCTGGCGCCCAGCCCAGCTCGGCCAGAAGGTCCAGGTCGTGGCGGTCCAGGGCATCCGGCGCGAGGCGGGCGAGCAGGTCCGGCCGGACCCGCGCCGTCCGCTGCAGCGACTCCTGCCGTCGCCACCGCGCGATGCGACCGTGGTCGCCCGAGAGCAGGACGTCGGGGACGGCCCGGCCTCGCCAGCGCGCCGGCTTGGTCCAACCGGGGCTCTCCAGCAGTCCCTCGGCGTGCGACTCCTCGACCAGCGACTCGGCGTTCCCGAGAACTCCGGGCAGCAGGCGGGCCACCGCTTCGACCATGACGAGGACCGCGACCTCGCCGCCGCCGAGCACGTAGTCGCCCAGCGAGACCTCATCGACGCGGACGCGGGTCGCCGCGTCGTCGAGCACCCGCTGGTCGATCCCCTCGTAGCGGCCGCACGCGAAGACCAACCGCGGCTCGCCGGACATCTCCTGGGCGAGAGCCTGCGTGAAGGGCCGCCCACCGGGGGTCGGGACGACGAGGCGCGGTGGCTGCTCCCCCGGCCCCGGGGCGCACACGGCGTCGAGGGCCTCACCCCACGGCTCGGGCCGCATCAGCATGCCCGGCCCACCGCCGTACGGCGTGTCGTCGACCGTGCGGTGGCGGTCGGCCGTCCAGTCGCGCAGGTCGTGCACGCGCACGTCCAGCAGGCCCTCGGTGGCTGCGCGACCGATCAGGGACAGGCGCAGCGGTGCCAGGTAGTCGGGGAAGATCGTGACGACATCGATCCTCACGCCGGCGGGTCCTCCGCGACCGGCGGATCGACCCCGTCCTCGACCGGGCCGAGCAGGCCGGGGGGCGGGTCGACCAGGACCTCGCCGGCGTCGAGGTCGACCGTCGGCACCATGGCCTGGAGGAACGGCACGAGCACCTCGCCGCCGTCGGCGCGGCGCACCGCAAGCACGTCCTGCCCCGGCAGGTGCAGGACCTCGTGGAGGATGCCGACGTCCTCGCCACCTACGGTGCGGACGCGGAGCCCGACCAGCTGGTGGTCGAAGAACTCCTCGGGGTCCTCGGGTCGCTCATCGGGGTCGACGTCAGCGACGAGCAGGACACCGCGCAACCGTTCAGCGGCGGCGCGGTCGGCGTACCCCTCGAAGACCAGCAGCAGCCGGCCGCTGTGCACGCGGCCGTCAGCGATCGTCAGGGGCCCGGCGGCCGGAGGGTCGGTGCGGACCGACGTACCCGGGGCCATCCGACCTTCGGGGTCGTCGGTGCGGACCTCCACGGTCACCTCGCCCTTGAGTCCGTGCGGGCGACCGATGCGGCCGACGACGACCTCCATCAGCGGACGGTCCGGTCGGTCAGCGCTCGTCGACGTCGAGGAAGTCGACGCGGACGCTGCGGCCGGGGCCCAGCGCCCCGACGACGGTGCGCAGAGCCTTGGCCGTACGCCCGGCGCGGCCGATGACCTTGCCGAGGTCGTCCGGGTGGACGCGCACCTCCAGCGTGCGGCCGCGACGGGTGTCCTTGTCACGCACCGAGACCTCGTCGGGGTGCTCGACGATGCCGCGCACCAGGTGCTCGAGCGCCTCGTCGAGCACGGTCAGGCCTCGGGCTTCGGCTCGTCGGCGGGCTGGTCCGCCGTGGGATCGGCAGCAGGCGCCTCGCCGGCAGGTGCCTCGGCCGTCGCGTCGGTGGCAGGTGCCTCGGCCGCCGCGTCGGTGGCAGGTGCCTCGGCCGCCGCGTCCGTGGCAGGTGCCTCGGCAGCGGCGGTGACCTTCTTGGCGGCCTTCTTGCGCGGCGTGGTGGCGCCGTCCTTGGACTCCCCGGCCGAGTCCAGCGCGGCTGCTTCGAAGATCGACTTCTTGCTCGTCTTCGGCTCGGCGACGCGCAGCGTGCCCTCGGCGCCCGGGAGGCCCTTGAACTTCTGCCAGTCACCGGTGACCTTGAGGATCGCGGCGACCGGCTCCGTCGGCTGCGCGCCGACGCCGAGCCAGTACTGCGCGCGCTCGGAGTCGACCTCGATCAGCGAGGGCTCCTGGGTGGGGTGGTACTTGCCGATCGTCTCGATCGCGCGACCGTCGCGCTTGGTGCGCGAGTCGGCGACGACGATGCGGTAGTACGGCGCGCGGATCTTGCCCAAGCGCATCAGCTTGATCTTGACAGCCACGGGTGAGGCACTCCTGAGTCGGATGGGTGGGCCACCCGGCTCCGCGTGGGGTGCGGAGCGTGGAGGACGCCGCGGTAGTTGGTGGGCGAGTCACGGTGCGCGGTGGCTAGAGGGTCCATCCGTACACCGGGTACAGCCTGCCATCATGCCAGACCCCGCGCCCCCCGCCGAATCGGCAGCACCCGGCCGCGCAGGACGACCAGACGAGGGTGGGCCAGCGCCCGGAGGTCGGCCCGGGGGTCCGTGTCGTAGAGGACGAGGTCGGCCGGGTCCCCGGCCGCGAGCCCGGGGTGGCCCAACCACGTGCGGGCCGCCCAGGACGCGGCGCCGAGGGCTGCCTCGGCCGGCAGGCCCACCTGCCGGTGCAGCGCGTGGACCTCCTCTGCCACCAGCCCGTGCGCCAGCACCCCGCCGGCGTCGGTGCCGGCGAAGATCGCGACGCCCGCGTCGAAGGCGGCGCGCAGCCGTTCGTCGCAGCGGGTGTGCAGCGACCGCATGTGGGCGGCGTACGTCGGGAACTTCTCGGCCGCCTGCTCGGCGTACGCCGGGAAGTTGTCGAGCTGGACTCGCGTCGGGACCAGCGCGGTGCCACGACGGGCCATCTCCCCGATGACGTCGTCACTGATGCCCGTGCCGTGCTCGATGCAGTCGATGCCCGCCCCGACCAGCTCCGCGACCGACTGCTCCCCGAAGCAGTGGGCCGTGACCCGGGAGCCCAGCTCGTGCGCCCGGGAGATCGCCGCGGCCGCGATGTCGGCAGGCCAGCACCGCTCGAGGTCGCCCGTGTCCCGATCGATCCAGTCACCGACGAGCTTGACCCAGCCGTCGCCACGCGCGGCCTGCCGCTCGACCTCGGCGACCAGGTCACCGGGTTCGACCTCCGCTCCGTAGTGACGCAGGTAGCGCCTGGTGCGGGCGATGTGCCGGCCCGCGCGGACCAGGCGAGGGAGGTCCTCCCGCTCGTCGATCCAATGTGTGTCGACGGGTGCGCCGGCGTCGCGCAGCAGCAAGGCACCCGCGTCCCGGTCGGCGAGGATCTGCTTCTCCTGCTCGGCCTCGTCCACCCCACCGTGCGCTTCCAGCCCGACGTGGCAGTGGGCGTCCACCAGGCCGGGGACGACCCACCCCCGCGTGGTGACGGTCTGAGCGCCGGGGACCGCCTCGTCGCTGATGAGGCCGCCCTCGTCGACCCACAGGTCCCGCTGCTCACCCTCCGGGAGGACGACCGCGCGCAGGTGCAGCGGAGGCCGGGATCCCGTGATCGTGAGGGGAATCCGGCCTCGAACGGGCCGGCTCGTCCTCACGATCATGGAAGAGGCCCGGAGATCAGCGCTGGCCCGGCGGGAGCAGGCCCTTGAGGCCGTCGGGCAGCTCGAAGTCCGCGGGGAGGGCCGGGGCATCGACGGCATCGACGGCCGGGCCGGGCACCGCCTCGCCACTCGCGCGCGCCACGGCCTGACGCTGCTCGAGCGCCCGCTTGGCGGGGTTCCCCGATCGGCCGCCCTTGGCCTTCTTGGGAGCGACGGTGCGGCCCTTCGCCTTCTTGCCGTGCCCCATCCCCTGCATGCCCGGCATCCCTGGCATCCCGGGCATCCCCCCGCCGGAGGCCAGCTGGCGCATCATCTTCTGTGCCTCGACGAAGCGGTCCACCAGTCCGTTGACCTCGGTCACCGTGGAACCCGATCCGCGAGCGATGCGCTGACGGCGCGAGCCGTTAAGGATCTTGTGGTCGCGTCGCTCGCCCGGAGTCATCGAGGTGATGATGGCGGTGACGCGGTCGATCTCCCGCTCGTCGATGTTCTCGATCTGCTCGCGCATCGCGCCCATGCCGGGCAGCATCCCCAGCAGCTTGGACATCGAGCCCATCTTCCGGACGCTCTCCATCTGCGCCAGGAAGTCCTCGAACGTGAAGTCCTCGCCGCGGCCGAACTTGCCGGCCATCTGCTCGGCCTGGTCCTTGTCGAACGCCTTCTCGGCCTGCTCGACCAGGGTGCGGACGTCGCCCATCCCGAGGATGCGCTGGGCCATCCGGTCGGGGTGGAAGGTGTCGAAGTCCTCGACTTTCTCCCCTGCCGAGGCGAACATGACCTGGCGCCCGGTGACCTTCGCCACCGACAGCGCGGCGCCGCCGCGCGCGTCACCGTCGAGCTTGGTCAGGACGACGCCGTCGAACCCCACACCGTCGAGGAAGGCCTGTGCCGTGGTGACGGCGTCCTGCCCGATCATCGCGTCGACCACGAAGAGGGTCTCGTCGGGCGACACAGCGTCGCGGATGTCGGCGGCCTGCTGCATCAGCTCGGCGTCGATGCCCAGGCGACCTGCGGTGTCGACGATGACCACGTCGTACATCGCCGAGCGCGCGTGCTCGATGGCTCGGCGGGCGACGTCGACGGGGTCGCCCACGCCGCTGCCCGGCTCGGGCGCGAAGACCGGCACGCCGGCCCGCTCGCCGACGACCTGCAGCTGGGTGACGGCGTTGGGTCGCTGGAGGTCAGCAGCGACGAGGACCGGCTGGTGTCCCTGCCCCTTGAGCCAGTACGCCAGCTTCCCGGCCAGGGTCGTCTTGCCCGAGCCCTGCAGGCCGGCCAGCATGATCACGGTCGGGGGGTTCTTGGCGAAGCGCAGCCGCCGGGTCTCGCCACCGAGGATCCCGACGAGCTCCTCGTCAACGATCTTGATGATCTGCTGGGCGGGGTTGAGCGCCTGGTGCACCTCGGCACCGCGGGCCCGCTCGCGCACCGCAGCGATGAAGTCCTTGACGACCGGCAGGGCGACGTCGGCCTCGAGCAGTGCCACCCTGATCTCGCGGGTGACGGCGTCGATGTCCTCGTCGGTCAGCCGGCCCTTGCCGCGCAGGTTCTTGAACGCGGCTGCAAGGCGGTCTTGGAGAGTGGCGAACACGCTGGCAGCCTAACGGGGCACCAGGGGATGCTCACCCGGGCGACGCACCCATCCGCGTCGGCGCTGGCTGCTCCCTTAGAGTCGCGCGGGACAGCTTTTGGCGAGGAGGACCTCGTGCCAGATCTTGCGGCGCTGACCCTGAGCGACATGGTCGCGCTCAGTGCGGCCCTGCGACGGACGGGCTCAGGAGCGCAGTCCATGGAGGAGGTGGCTGACGCAGTCGTCCGCCAGCTCTACGACTCGCTGGAGCACGCCGAGCAGCGCAACTGCGTCCTCGTGCGCTTCTTCAAGACCCACCGGTTCGACCAGCTCGACGGAAGCGCCCAGCACTCGGCGCGCGCCCTACTGGGAGACGAGGTGCTGTCGCCGACGACCAAGTGTCTGACGCTGCTGGCCACGGCAGGGGACGAGCCGGAGTGGAACGACCGCCGGCTCTCCAAGGGGCACCAGGCCGTTCCCCTGGTCAGTGACGAGATGATCCAGCGGTTCCCGATGATCTCCCAGCTGATCAGCCAGCTGGGCGTCGAGACCTCCGCGCTCCTCGAGGCCGACCCTGAGCTGGTCGTCCGGCTGGACGAACGGACGTACAACGTGTTCCACGTGCCGGTCGCGGTCGGGAGCGCGCACATCCCGTCGCAGGAGGACTTCGTCGTTCCTCACGGCGTGCGGTCGGTCGTCGGGTTCGGCGGGATGCTCGCCAGCGGCGACCTCTTCGCAGTGGTCCTGTTCTCCCGGGCGCACGTCACGGCGCGGACGGCGGAGCTTGTCGAGACGCTGGCCCTCAGCGTCAAGGTCGCGGTCCAGTCGTTTGCCCGCGGGCCGGTCTTCCGCGACGAGCCGTCACCGTCTCGTGCCTCTCGGCCCCCCGGCACGCACCAGGTGCGGGCAGTGGAACAGCTCCTCGAGGTGCACGAGAGGACCGTCGAGGCGCAGGCTGCCACCCTCGAGCTGGCGCACCACCGTGAGCAGGTGCGGTCCAACCAGCTGCGGGCCCTGGCCGACGCCACCGTTCTCGTGAGCGCCACCCGGTCACTCGAGGGGATCCTCACCCTGGTCAAGGACAAGGCCCGCGAGATCATCGGGACTCATCAGGCGGCAGCGACATTGGCGCTCGACGGCGTCGGCTCGGGCAACGACCGGCTCGTGCGCCGGACCAACCAGCCACTCCGGCTGCCCGGGTACCTCGGAGTTCCCCTGATCTCCCGCACGGGCATGAACCTCGGACTGATCCAGCTCTCCGACCGCCACGAGGGAGACTTCACCTCCGACGACGAGGCGATCGTGGTCCAGCTCGCCCAGTTCGCGTCGGTCACCATCGAGAACGCGGTGGCCTACGCACGCGAGCACGACCTGGCGGCGGCCCTGCAGCAGAGCCTGCTGCCGGAGTCGTTGCCGGAGGTGACGGGGCTGGAGGTCGCAGTGCGCTACCTGGCCGGTACGGACGACGTCGAAGTGGGAGGCGACTTCTACGACGTCCTGACGGTGTCGGAGTTCGAGGTGGCCCTGGTGATCGGCGATGTCGCGGGACACGACGTGCGCGCGGCCATCACGATGGGCCGGGTCCGGCATGCGATCCAGGCCTACGCCATCGAGGACCCTGCCCCGGCCTCGGTGATGAAGCGGTTGAACCGCTTCGCTGCGCACGAGTTGGACGCCTTCACGACGGCGCTCTACCTCGTTCTCGACGTCCGCACGGGGTCGGTCCGCATGGTCAACGCCGGGCACCCTCCCCCCTTGATCGTCGACAGCCGTGCCGGCGCGTCGGCCTACCTCGAGTGTGACCCTGCGCCACCGATAGGCGTCCGCCCTCATGGCGACTTCGTGGAGAGCTCTGCCCTCGTCCCTGACGGGTCGACGGTCGTGCTCTTCACCGACGGGCTGGTCGAGCGCCGCGGCGAGAGCATCGACGTCGGCCTCCGCCGGCTCCGGAGTGCCGGGGCCAGTGCGAAGGACGACACTCCGGAAGAACTGCTGGCACACCTGCTCGCCACCCTGCCGGGCAGCGCCCGCCCGGACGACATCGCCTTGGTCGCGGCACGGATGACCGGGCTGGGCGCCGGAGTCCGCTAGGCGGCAGCGTCGCCGAGCAGGCGGACGACCTCCCGGCAGGTGCCTGGCTCCAAGGGCTCACCTGCGCCGTCCTGCAGGTAGAAGACGTCGACTGCCTCAGCGCCGAGCGTGACGACCCGGGCCGCGCAGACGCTGACGCCCATCAGCGCGAGAGCGCGGCCGAGCCGGTACAGCAGCCCCGGGCGGTCGGCGGCTCGCACCTCGACCACGGTGGCCGACTCCGAGGCGGCGTCCATGACGTCGACGCGTGGCGCTGGCGTCGGCGTGGCGGGCGGCCGCCTGTTGGCGTCACGAGCGGTCAGCCGCTGCGTCAGGTCCAGGTCGCCGGCCAGTGCCCGCGCGATGTCGCGACCCAGCACATCGGTCAGCGACACGTGCGGCTCGAGCTCACCGTCGGGCTGGACGGTCCAGACGTCCAACGCCATCCCCTCCTCGGTGCGGGCCTGCGCCGAGCGCACTGATAGTCGGTGCAGGGCCAGCACCCCCGCGATCGCCGCGAAGAGCCCGGTGCGGTCGGGTGCCGAGACGGTGACAGTCCAGGTCAGCGCCTCGCCCGGCTCGGCGGTGACCGTCAGCCGATCCGGCCGGACGACATGGCCCGCGCCCGGGTTCCACGGGGGCGTAGGTGGTGGCGCAGCGCCACCGATCCGTGCCCCGACCCGGCGGACGAGATCCTCCACCAGACCCGCCTTCCACTCACTCCATGCCGCCGGCCCGGTCGCGACCGCGTCGGCCCTGGTCAACGCCGCGAGGAGGGCCAGCGTCGAGCTGTCGCCCACCCTCTCGACCACACCCGCCACGGTCGCCGGGTCGTCCAGGTCACGTCGGGTCGCCGTCTCCACCAGCAGCAGGTGGTGACGCACCAGCAGCGCGAGCGTCGCCACGTCGTCGTCGTCGAACCCCATCCGGGTCGCGACGGCCCGCGCCAGCGGCTCCCCCGCGGTGCTGTGGTCGACACCGTCGGACTCCGCGCCCTTGCCGATGTCGTGCAGCAGCGCGGCCACGAGCAGCAGGTCAGGACGCCCGACCTCGCGGACCAGCGGCCCCGCGCATACCGCCGCCTCCAACAGGTGGCGGTCGACGCTGAACCGGTGGACGGCGTTGCGCTGCGGGCGGTGGCGGATCCGGTCCCACTCGGGGAGCAGCTGGGAGACCAGCCCCGCCTGGTCGAGCGCCTCCCAGACGGGCACCAGATGGGGGCCGGCGCCCAGCAGGTCGACCACGAGCTGACGTGCGGCCTCGGGCCACGGTTCGGTCAGCGGCAGGCTGTCGGCGACCAGGCGATCCACCGAGCTCGTGGACAGGGGCAGTCCGGCGCGCGCGGCACGCGCAGCCATCCGGAGCACCAGGAAGGGGTCGGAGCGCGGGTCCGCCTGTGCGGTGAGGACCGCCTCTCCGTCGTGCTCTGCCAGCCCGGGTCCGAGCAACCGCAGCGTGGGGCGGCCCCGGACGAAACGCGACCGCTGCGGCCGGGTCGCCTGAAGGGCCCGGCGCCAGGTGACGTCGGCCGCGTGGGTCACGGCCGACGCCGCAGCCCCCACCTCGCGCAGCAGAGCGTCGGCGTCCTCGAGGCCCAGCATCTCGGCCACCCGGTCCTGCTCCTGCAGGACCAGGGTGTTCGTGGACCGCCCGCTGCTCAGGTGCAATGCGTCGCGCACGTCGGCGAGACGTCGGACAGCGGCGTCGACGTCGCGGTGGGGCCGGTCGGCCACCCAGGATGCCGCGACGGCCCTCAGGGCGACCAGGTCACGCAGGCCACCGCGCCCCTCCTTCAGGTCCGGCTCGAGGTCGTGGCGCAGGTCACCGGCTCTCGCCCCCCGTGCCTCCCAGGACGTCCACAGCTCGGGAAGCCGCCGCCGCGCCGCCGCCCGCCAGTCCCCCAGGACGCTGGACCGGAGCCGCTGCACCATCGCGGTGTCGCCGGCCACCGGGCGCGCGTCGAGAAGGCCCAGCAGCACCGCGAGGTCGGAGCTCGCGAGGCGCCGGGCCTCCTCGAAGGTCCGCACCGAGTGGTCCAGGTGCACGCCCGAGTCCCAGACGGGGTACCAGATCTTCTCGGCCAGGGCGCCGACGGCCGACGACGGACCGCGCTCGGAGTGCAGCAGCACGAGGTCGAGGTCGCTACCCGGCGCGAGCTCACCCCGGCCGTACCCGCCGACCGCGACCAGCGCCACCGGCGAGGTACCTCCCGTCTCGTCGCACGCCTCGGCGAACACCTGCCGCAGCCACGAGTCGGTCAGCGCCGAGAGCCCCCGGCGTCGCAGCTGGCTCCCGGCGCCGGGAACGCTGGGCACAGCCAGCAGCTCCCGGCGTCGCGCGCCGTAGTCCTGCAGGTCAGAGCGCGTCTGCGCCACGGTCGCCTGTGCGGACCCGGACGACCGTCTCGACCGGCACCGACCACACCTTGCCGTCCCCGATGCGACCGGTCTGGGCGCTCTTGACGATCACCTCGATGACGTCCTCGGCGTCGTCGTCACCGACGAGCACCTCGATGCGCACCTTCGGCACGAGGTCGACGGTGTACTCCGCCCCCCGGTAGACCTCGGTGTGACCCCGCTGACGGCCGTAGCCGCTGGCCTCGGTCACGGTGATCCCGTGCACCCCGAAGGCCTCGAGGGCGTTCTTCACGTCGTCGAGCTTGAAGGGCTTGATGACTGCGGTCACGAGCTTCATGCGTCCACCGACTCCTTCGTCGTCGTAACGGTGGTCGTCGGTGGCCGGTAACCGGTGCCAGACACCGAGCCCAGCTCGTACGCCGACTCGGCGTGGGTCGCGACGTCCACCCCGGTGACCTCGGTCTCCTCGTCGACGCGGAAGCCGACGGTCTTCTGGATCACCGTGCCGATGACGTAGGCCATGACGAAGGAGAAGACCGCGACCGCCCCGGCCGCAACGGCCTGCCGCCACAGCTGGTCGACCCCGCCGCCGAACAACAGGCCGTCGACACCGGCGGGAGCCTTGGAGGTGCCGAGGATCCCGATGAGCAGCGTGCCCACGATGCCACCCACGAGGTGCACGCCGACGACATCGAGCGAGTCGTCGTAGCCGAACCGGTACTTCAAGCCGACGGCGAGCGCGCACAGCACACCGGCGACAATGCCGACCACGATGGCCCCGACGGGGTTGACCGCCGAGCACGCGGGTGTGATCGCGACCAGGCCGGCCACGACACCGGACGCAGCGCCGAGGGAGGTAGCGTGACCGTCGCGGGCCTTCTCGGTCGCGAGCCAGGCCAGCGACGCGGCCGCCGTCGCGACCAGGGTATTGATCCAGGCAACCGCGGCCGTGTTGCCGGCACCCAGCGCCGAGCCGGCGTTGAACCCGAACCAGCCGAACCACAGCAGGCCCGCGCCGACCATCACCAGCGTCAGGTTGTGGGGCCGGATGGGCTCCTTGCCGAAGCCGATCCGCTTGCCGAGCACCAGTGCGAGAGCGAGTCCCGCGGCGCCGGCGTTGATGTGCACCGCAGTGCCGCCGGCGAAGTCGATCGCCTTCAGGTCGTTCGCGATCCAACCGCCCACCTCGGCGGTGTACCCGTCGAATGCGAAGACCCAGTGCGCGACCGGGAAGTAGACCAACGACGCCCACACCCCGGCGAAGATCATCCACGACCCGAACCGCGCCCGGTCGGCGATGGCACCGCTGATGAGGGCGACGGTGATGATCGCGAAGACCGCCTGGAACCCGACGAAGGCCATCGGCGGGATGCCCGCGGCCTCCCCCTCGACACCTCCCAGGGGGTCGGAGGAGAGCAGGCCGGAGAGACCGGCAAAGTCGAGGTTGCCGAGCAGACCGCCGCCTACGTCGTTCCCGAAGGCAAGCGTGTAGCCGTACAGGACCCACAGCACGCTGATCAGGCCCAGCGCGCCGAAGCTCATCATCATCATGTTGAGCACGCTCTTGGCCCGGACCATCCCGCCGTAGAACAGGGCCAGCCCCGGCGTCATGAGCAGCACGAGCGCGGCGCTCGTGAGGACCCAGGCGGTGTCGCCTGAACTAGGTGTCACGTGGTGCCTCCCCAACATTTCGCAGGACCGGAAGGCTCAAGGCTGGCGGCCGGCCGTTTCCGAGTGCCGCGCGCCACGTTTCCGGCAGGTGACGAACGGGCGGCGCAGGTTACATCCACATGAAGTCCGACCAAATCCCGAGATCGGGCCGCTCAGTCGCCCAGCAGCGCGTCGACGAACACCTCGGGGTCGAAGGGCGCGAGGTCGTCCGGACCCTCTCCGAGGCCGACCAGCTTGACCGGGACGCCGAGCTCGCGCTGGACGGCGAGCACGATCCCACCCTTGGCGGTTCCGTCGAGCTTGGTCAGCACGATCCCGGTGACGGACACGACGTCGGCGAAGACGCGCGCTTGGACCAGGCCGTTCTGCCCGGTCGTGGCGTCCAGCACCAGCAGGACCTCGTCGACCGGCCCCTGCTTCTCGATGACCCGCTTGACCTTCCCGAGCTCGTCCATCAGCCCGACCTTGTTCTGCAGCCGGCCAGCGGTGTCGACCAGCACCACGTCGTAGCCCCCCTGGGCGCCTTGGCGCACGGCGTCGAAGGCGACGCTCGCGGAGTCACCGCCCTCGGGCCCCCGCACGACCGGGGCACCGACCCGGTCACCCCAGGTCTGCAGCTGGTCCGCGGCGGCGGCGCGAAAGGTGTCGGCAGCGCCGAGCAGCACCGTGCGCCCGTCGGCGACGAGCACCCTGGCCAGCTTGCCGACCGTGGTCGTCTTGCCGGTGCCGTTGACTCCCACGACGAGGACGACCGCCGGGCGTACGCCCCTTTCGCCGTCAGCGCCATCGGGGACCGTGGCGGTGCGCAGCGAGCGGTCGACGTCCGGGCCGACGAGGGCCAGGAGCTCCTCCCGCAGCAGCGCTCGCACCACGTCGGGGTCGCGACGGCCCGCGCCAGCGACCCTGGTCCGTAGGCGTTCCACGAGCTCCCTGGTCGGGCCGACGCCGACGTCGGCCGTGATCAGGACCTCCTCGACCTCCTCCCACGCCGCGTCGTCGAGGCGCTCCCGCGACAGGAGCCCGAGGAGGCCGGCGCCCAGCGCCTGGGAGCCGCGCAGGCGGCTGCGCAGCCGGGCCATCCGGCCGGCTACCGGTGCGAGTGCCTCGACCGTCGGCGGCGCCTCGGGTGCATAGGGTGCCTGGGCCGCCTCGGGTGCGCGGACGTCGAGGACCGGCCCGGAGCGGGAGCTGCGGAGCCCGACGAGGGCCAGGGCCGCGCCGACCACGACCAAGAGTCCGAGGACGGCGAGCACGACGACGAGGGTGAGGATGTCCATCGCGGGCAGTCTCTCAGGACCGGTCGTGGCCCGGCACCGGGCGGGCGCCCGGAGAAGTCAGTGGCGGCCGGTGGAGGCCACGACGCGGGCTCCCCGGAGTACGTGACCCTCGGCGCGCTCGAAGCGCTCCGACATCGCCCGCGACTTCTCCGGCGAGCTGAGTACGCCGAGCGGGGGTGCCTCGCCAGGGTCGACCCGGTCGGCGACGGCGGCGACCGCATCGGTCAGCCGTTCGGCCCGCGGCACCGAACGACCGCGATAGGGGAACGCGACGAAGACGACGACCAGCAGGGCGACGAAGCCGAGGGCGAGATGGGCAATGAGCAGTTCGGTCACAGTGCAGCGCCTTCCCGGGGCCCGGGCGCCGAAACGTCACGATCGGGACACGTCGACGTCCCCAACTGCGGTCTCATGCCGACTCGGCCTCGCGCAGGCAGCTCACGCCGACTCGGCTTCGCGCAGTCGCTGGCCGATGACGGTGGTCACGCCGTCGCCGCGCATCGACACGCCGTAGAGCGCGTCGGCCACCTCCATGGTCCGCTTCTGGTGGGTGATCACGATCAGCTGGCTGACCTCACGCAGCTCCTCGAGGATCGAGATCAGCCGGCCCAGGTTGGTGTCATCCAGCGCGGCCTCGACCTCGTCCAGCACGTAGAACGGGCTGGGACGCGCGCGGAAGATCGCGACCAGCAGGGCAACGGCCGTCAGCGACCGCTCGCCGCCAGAGAGCAGTGAGAGCCGCTTGATCTTCTTGCCCGGCGGGCGGGCCTCGACCTCGATGCCGGTGGTGAGCATGTCGCCGGGCTCGGTGAGCACCAGACGCCCCTCACCCCCCGGGAACAGCCGCGCGAACACGCCCTCGAACTCCCGCGCCGTGTCCTCGAACGCAGCTCGAAAGACCTGCTCCACCCGCTCGTCGACCTCGCGGATGATGTCCATCAGGTCGCGGCGAGTGGCCTTGAGGTCCTCCAGCTGCTCGGCCAGGAACTGGTGGCGCTCCTCCAGCGCCGAGAACTCCTCCAGGGCCAGCGGGTTGACCCGCCCGAGCAGGGCGAGCGCCCGCTCCGCGGAACGCTGACGCTTCTCCTGCTCGGCGCGCACGTAAGGAGTGGGGTCGGGCTCGACCTCGCGCACCTCGTCGGGGGCAGGCGGGGACGGGGGGACCAGCAGCTGCGGGCCGTACTCGGCGAGCAGTGCCTCCGGCTCAACACCCAGGTCCTCCATCGCCTTGTCCTGCAGCGCCTCGATGCGCAGCCGCTGCTCGGCACGGGCCACCTCGTCCCGGTGGACGCTGTCGGTGAGCCGCTCCAGCTCCACGCCCAGCTGGCGCAGTCGTCCGCGCAGCTCGGCGAGCTCGGAGTCGCGCTCCGCCCTGGCCCGCTCCGCGGTCTCCCGGGCCGTCGCGGCACCGGCCATCGAGTGCTCGAGGGAGGCCAGGGCGGCCTGCGCGGCCAGGGCCACCTCCTGGGCGACGGCTGCCTCCCGTGCGCGGCGTTCCCGCTGGGCGGCAGCCCGCTCCCGGCTCGCCCGCTCCTCGTCGGCGGCACGGGCCAGGCCGTCGGCCCGCCCGGCGAGAGCCCGGACCCGCTCCTCGCCGGTACGCACCGCGAGCCGCGCCTCCATCTCCGCCTGTCGGGCGGCCCGGGTGGCCTGCTCGAGCTCGTCGCGGTCGGCGAGTTCGGGCCCGCCGATGCCGTCGATGCCGTCGATGCCGTCGATGCCGTCGATGCCGTCGATGCCGTCGATGCCGTCGATGCCGTCGATGCCGTCGATGCC
>JAJAYQ010000220.1 GCA_026786145.1 Spirochaetaceae bacterium
CTCTGCCCGGGCGATGTCCTCGCCGACCTGGGTGGTGATGTCGCTCGCGATCGCCTCGCCGCCTCCGAGCCGGACCACCAGGCCGTCGGGCGCGTCCCGCAGGCGAGGTTCGAGGGCCTCATAGGCGTCCATCCGAGCGTCCTCGTCATTCCCGACCACGTGCACGACGGCGTACGTGCTGCGGCCGTCCTCGGACACGAGGGCCGCTCCCCCGGGGCCGGCAGACCAGGCCGTCGTGACCCCGGTCACCAGGCTCGCCGGGAGCCCGGCGAGGGAACTCTCCACATCGGCCCGGAAGGCGGGGCGCTCGACCGTCGCCCCGAACCTGTCGCGGTACAGCACGACGACGTCGGCCTCGTCGCGGCCAACGCTGTCCTGGACCCGTTCGAGGGCCGCGGCCGACTCGCTGCCGGGGTCCTCGAACCCGCTGGAGACCATCGCAGCGAAGACACCGGTCCCCCACACACCGCCGATCACCAGGAAGAGCCCGGCCAGCACCAGTACCCAGTACCGGCGGGAGTAGGTGAGGTGTCCGAGGCGGTCGAACATGGCGGGCTCCTCTCACATGGAGTGAACAACGCTTGTTTATGCGAACGTTGTTCACTATGCTGACGGTGTTTACTTCTGTCAAGCCTCTCGAAGGGAGCTCCGCGTGCCAGCTCCGGGAGGACCGGCGGCACCAGCGGCGTCAGTGGCATCGACGCGCCGGGAGCGCGCCCGGGACGCGACGACCGCCGAGATCAAGGCCACCGCCCGGGCCCTGCTCGTGGCGGAGGGCCCGGACGCCCTGACCGTGCGCGCCATCGCCCGCACGATGGGCCTGACGCCGGCGGCGCTCTACCGATACTTCGGAGGCCATGAGGAGCTCGTCACCGCCATGTGCGGGGACGTCCTCGACGAGATCACCGCCACCTTGGAGGCCGCGCGGGACACGGTGGGGCTCGAGGACCCGATGGGGCGCCTGATGGCCATCTGCCGGGCCTTCCGGGAGTGGTCGCTGGCCCATCCGCGGGAGTACCAGCTGACGTTCGCGTCGATGATCGACAAGCCGCTGGTCGGCCCCGGTTCCGACCAGGGCGAGGACGGCATCGCGTTCGGCTCCGTGTTCCTCGGTGTCTTCGCCGAGATCTGGGCGCACCGGCCCTTCAACGTGCCGGCCGACGACCAGCTCCCACCGGCATTGGTGCTCCAGCTCAGGGAGTTCTCGGCCCGGACGGGTGAGATCCTCCCGCTCGGAGTGCTCGTCGCCTACCTCAGCGGATGGGTCCGGCTCTACGGCGCGGTCACGATCGAGGTCTTCGGCCACCTGGGCTTCGCCCTGGCCGACCCGGAGCCCATGTTCGAGGCGATGCTTGCCGACATGCGCCGGGCCATGACCACGCCGGTATCGTGACGGCATGACGAACTCCGGTGGTCCCGGCCTCCCCCAGGAACGACGTCTCGTCACCGACATCCCCGGTCCGCGCTCGCAGGAGCTGATGGCCCGACGCGCCGCGGTCGTGGCCCGCGGAGTGGGCACGACCCTGCCGGTCTTCGTCGACCGGGCCGGCGGCGGCGTCCTGGTCGACGTCGACGGCAACTCCTTCATCGACTTCGGCTCCGGGATCGCGGTGGTCGGAGTCGGGAACGCGGCCGACGCGGTGGTCGCCCGGGTGCAGGAACAGGTCGCCCGGTTCACCCACACCTGTTTCATGGTCACGCCGTACGAGGGCTACATCGAGGTCTGCGAGGCGCTGAACCGCCTGACTCCCGGGGACCACGAGAAGCGCTCAGCCCTGTTCAACAGCGGCGCCGAGGCCGTCGAGAACGCCGTCAAGATCGCCCGCGCCCACACCCGGCGACAGGCCGTCGTGGCCTTCGACCACGGCTATCACGGGCGCACCAACCTGACGATGGCGCTCACCGCCAAGAACATGCCCTACAAGCACTCGTTCGGGCCTTTCGCGCCCGAGGTCTACCGGGTGCCGATGTCCTACCCGTTCCGCGACCCGGCCGGGATGACGGGCGAGGCTGCCGCGGCGCGCGCGATCGACCTGATCGAGAAGCAGGTCGGGGCCGACGAGGTGGCAGCGGTGGTGATCGAGCCCATCCAGGGCGAGGGCGGCTTCGTCGTGCCGGCTCCCGGCTTCCTGCCGGCCTTGGCGCGATGGTGCACCGACAACGGCGCGGTCTTCGTGGCCGACGAGATCCAGACCGGCTTCTGCCGCACCGGTGACTGGTTCGCCTTCGACCACGAGGGTGTTGTGCCCGACCTGGTCACGACGGCCAAGGGCATCGCCGGTGGACTGCCGCTGGCAGGGGTGACCGGTCGGGCCGAGATCATGGACGCCGCGCACGTGGGGGGTCTTGGCGGCACCTATGGCGGCAACCCGGTCGCCTGCGCTGCGGCCCTGGGCAGCATCGAGACGATGGAGTCGATGGAGCTCGTCGAGCGCGCCCGTTCCATCGGCGACGTGATGACCACACGGCTGCAGGAGATGGCCGCCACCCACGACGCGGTCGGCGAGGTGCGGGGTCGTGGGGCGATGATCGCGATCGAGCTGACGCGCCCGGGAACGACCGAGCCCGACGCCGCGACTGCCGCTGCGGTCGCCAAGGCCTGCCACGCCGACGGCCTGGTGGTGCTGACCTGCGGCACCTACGGCAACGTGCTGCGCTTCCTGCCGCCCCTGGTCATGCCCGACCACCTCCTCGACGAAGGCCTGGGCATCATCGAGAAGGCTCTCGCCTCCGCCACCTGACCAAGGGGTCAGAGGGCTAGTGCCCCCGGGAGACCCACTCATCGACGTGGGACGCCTCCACCCTGATCGAGGTGTCCTCGCCGTGCCCGGTATGGACGACCGTCGAGAGCGGCAGGGTGAGCAGCCGCTGGCGGATCGAGGCGATGATGACGTCGAAGTCGCTGAACGAGCGGCCGGTCGCGCCGGGGCCGCCGTTGAAGAGGGTGTCGCCGGAGAAGACCACCTCCAGCTCGGAGGAGTAGAGGCTCACCGACCCTGGAGAGTGCCCGGGCGTGTGCACGACCGCCAGGTGGGTGCCGGCGACCTCGATCGACGCACCGTCGGTGAGCGCGACATCAGGCCGTAGCGTGCCGTACTCCTGCTCCCACAGCATGTGGTCGGCCGGGTGCAGCGCGATCTGCGCCTCGGTCGCGGCAGCCACCTCGACAGCGGCGTTGATGTGGTCGTTGTGCCCGTGGGTGCAGATCACCATGGGGAGGTGACGGCCGGCGACGGCAGCCAGGATGGCCGCGGGGTCGTGCGCCGCGTCGATCACCACCACCGTCTCGTCGTCACCGACGAGCCAGACGTTGTTCTCGACCTCCCACTTTCCCCCGTCGAGGGCGAAGGTGCCCGCCGTGACGACCCGCTCGACCCGGGCGGTCATCAGAGCACCACGACCGAGCGGAGGACCTCGCCGCGGTGCATCTTCTCGAAGGCCTTCTCCACGTCCCCGATGCCGATGGTCTCGGAAACGAACCGGTCCAGGTCGAACCTGCCCTGCTGGTAGAGGTCGACCAGCATCGGGAAGTCCCGGCTCGGCAGGCAGTCGCCGTACCAGCTGGACTTGAGGGCTCCGCCGCGCCCGAACATCTCGATCATCGGCAGCGTCAGCTGCAGGTCGGGCGTCGGCACACCGACCAGGACGACGGTCCCCGCGAGGTCGCGGGCGTAGAAGGCCTGTTCGTAGGTCTCGGGGCGACCGACGGCGTCGATCACGACGTCGGCGCCGAAGCCGCCGGTGAGCGCCCGGATGGTCTCGACGACGTCCTGGTCCTTCGCGTTGACGGTGTGCGTCGCACCGAAGTCCCGGGACCACGCGAGCTTCCGCTCGTCGACGTCCACACCGATGATCGTGGTGGCACCGGCCACCCTGGCACCGGCGATCGCCGCGTTGCCGACCCCGCCGCAGCCGATGACCGCGACGCTGTCGCCGCGACCGACTCCCCCGGTGTTCACCGCGGCGCCGAATCCTGCCATCACGCCGCACCCCAGCAGCCCGGCCGCCGCCGCCGGTGCCGAGGGGTCGACCTTGGTGCACTGGCCGGACGCGACCAGGGTCTTCTCGATGAAGGCACCGATCCCGAGCGCCGGGCTCAGCTCCGTGCCGTCAGCCAGCGTCATCGGCTGCGTCGCGTTGTGCGTGTCGAAGCAGTACCAGGGCGTCCCCTTCCGGCACGCCCGGCACCGGCCGCAGACCGCGCGCCAGTTCATGACGACGAAGTCCCCAGGAGCGACGTCGGTCACGCCGTCCCCGACGGCCTCGACGACACCGGCGGCCTCGTGGCCGAGCAGGAACGGGAAGTCGTCGTTGATGCCGCCGTCGCGATAGTGCAGGTCGGTGTGGCAGACCCCGCAGGCCTGCACCTGGACGAGGGCCTCCCCCGGGCCGGGGTCGGGCACCAGCACGGTCTCGAGCGACACCGGCTGCCCCTTCGACCGGGCTACGACACCATGGACCTCGTGCGGCATGCGCGCTCCTTCGTTGTTGACGGAACTGGCGAGGGGACGTCAGCCGCCCTCGCGCACGCCCCACGGGGAACCGTACGCGGTGAGCAAGTCGAGGAACGGCACGGCGTCGAACGCCTCGGGGCCGAGCACACCCTGGCCCGACCAGACGCCGCCGGCCAGCAGCTCCAGGGCGACCACCGGGTTGACCGCCGTCTGCCAGACAACGGCCTGGGAGCCGTACTCCGACATCGACCACTCGTTGTCGACCACGTGGTACAGGTAGACCGCGCGGTCCACGCCGTCCTTGCGGCCGGTGACCCAGGTGCCCGCGCAGGTCTTGCCGGTCATCCGGTCGCCGAGGGTTGCCGGGTCCGGCAGGCAGGCTGCCACCACGTCGCGGGGGGACACCTCGACGCCGCCGACGGAGACTTTCTCGGTGCGGTCGAGCCCGACCTTGTGCAGAGCCTCCAGCACCGCGATGAACTCCGCGCCGAGACCGTACTTGAACGTCACGCGCCGCGCCTCGACCCAGCGAGGCACGAGCAGGACCTCTTCGTGCTCGACGTTGACGCATTCGACCGGGCCGATGCCCTCGGGGAACTCGAAGACCTCCGGCTCGCTGAACGGTGGCGTGGTGAACCAGCCCCGGTCCTTCTCCCAGACGACGGGCGGGTTCAGGCACTCCTCGATGGTGGTCCAGATAGAGAAAGAGGGGGCGAAGGAGTAGCCCGCGACCTCCAGATTGGCCCCGTCGCGGATGCCGATCTCGTCGATCTCGTCGAAGAGATGGTCCGCGGCGTAGCGGGCGAACACGTCGGACAGGCCCGGTTCGACGCCCATTCCGACCAGCGCGAGCCGCCCGGCCCCCTCCCACTGGGTGGCCTGCTCGAACTGCTGGTCGCCGAGCTTCACCCCTGTTCGCTCATGGGGTGCGTCCGGGTGCGGGCGCGACAGAGACATAGCCATGTCGAGGTAGTCGGCCCCGGCGGCGAAGGCGCCGTCGAAGACCGGCATGACGAAGCGGGGGTCCACGGCGTTGAACACATGGGTGATGCGGTGCTCGCGACAGAGCGCCGAGACGGCGTCGGCAGAGGACGCGTCGACCTGCGCTGCGACGAGGCGGGCATCATCCGAATGAAACGCGATGGCGCGCTGCGCCCGTCGTACGTCGTAGTCGGCGACCACGAGAGTCTCGAAGAAGTTCCGACGAGCCGCGATACCTACAGCGGCCGAGCCGACACCACCGGCACCGACAAGAAGGACGCGCATCCAGGAAACCTACCGGGGCGCTTTACTTCAGGGCGGCCAGGATCTCCCCGGCTGCGCGGTAGCCGGTCTCGACAGCACCGTTCAAGTAGCCCTGGAAGTCCTGGGAGGTGTGCTCCCCCGCAAAGTGACAGGTGCCGACCGGCTCGCCCTCGACGCCACTGAACGCGGTGTACTGCCCGACCTTCCAGTAGGAGTAAGACCCGAGGGTCCAGGGGTGGGCCTTCCA
>JAJAYQ010000221.1 GCA_026786145.1 Spirochaetaceae bacterium
CGGTCACTGTTCGCCCAGAAGGGGTTCGACGCGACCTCGGTCGAGGAGATCGCACTGAAGGCCGGTGTCTCCAAGCCCGTCGTCTACGAGCACTTCGGTGGCAAGGAGGGTCTCTACGCCGTCGTCGTCGACCGCGAGATGCGCACACTGCTCGACGCGATCACCGGTGCCCTCAGCAGCAGCGGGCACCCGCGTGAGCTGCTTGAGCAGGCTGCCTTCGCGCTGCTGGACTACGTCGAGTCCTCCACCGACGGCTTCCGCATCCTGGTCCGCGACTCACCCGTCGCGCAGTCCACCGGCACCTTCGCCTCGCTGATCAGCGACGCGGCGAGCCAGGTCGAGCACCTCATGGCGGGGCAGTTCACCGAGCGCGGCTTCGACCCGAAATTCGCCCCGATGTACGCCCAGATGCTCGTCGGCATGGTCGCCCTCACCGGTCAGTGGTGGCTTGATGCCCGCAAGCCCGCCAAGGCCGAGGTCGCGGCCCACCTGGTCAACCTCGCCTGGAACGGCCTGTCCGGCCTGGAGGCCACCCCGGGGCTGGGCAACCTCACCCCGCCGGCTCGCTGAGCGGCTCCAGCAGCTCCACCCGGTTGCCGTGCGGGTCGGCGACGTAGCAACGCCGGAAGCCGGGGAAGCTGTCGTCCCACTCCACGCTCACACCGTGCGACTCGATGTGGCGTGCGAAGCCCACGAGGTCCTCGACCAGCAAGCCCGGGTGCGCCTTGCGCGCCGGCCGGAAGTCCTCCTCGACACCGAGATGCAGCTCGACGTGCGGGGAGCGGAACCACGCACCTCCCCGGCCGGCCAGCAGTGCAGGCTTGGCCACCTCGGGCAGACCGAGCACGGTGCCGTAGAACCAGCGCGATGCCTCCTCCGACCCGACCGGCGAGGTGAGCTGCACGTGGTGCAGTCCCACGAGACCGCTCATTGGGTATCGAATTGTGTCGACCGCGCTGTCTGCCGCTGGGCGACGGCGAAGATGCGCCGGTAGGGCAGCACCGTCCCGAAGTCCTGCTGTGGGTACGCCGGGGACACCCGTTCGCGGTAGGCGGCCAGGAACTCCTCCTGCTCCGTGTCGTCGAGCACGCCGAGCACCGGCCGCAAACCGGTCCCGGTCATCCACGACACGATGGCGTCGGGACCCTCGAGCACCTGCAGGTAGGTGGTCTCCCACACATCGGCCGAGCACCCGAGTGCGACCAGCGCCGACAAGTAGGTCTCCGGCTCCTCCGAGGACGGACTCTCCACGAGCACGCCGGAGAGCCGCATCCGCCAGCGCGGTTCCTGCAGCAGGTCAGCGAGCACTGTGTGGGTGGGCCCCCCGAAGTTACCCGGCACCTGCAAGGCCAGCCAGCCCCCCGGTCGTACGGCAGACACCAACCGGGGCAGCAGGTGAAGGTGGTCAGGCACCCACTGCAGCGTCGCGTTGGACGTCAGCACGTCGACGGGCCGGTCCGCCTCCCACTCCCGCAGGTCCGCGACCTCGAACCGCAGCCGCGGACCCTGCCCGTCAGCCATCGCGCGCTCGACCATCTCGGCGGAGGAGTCCACGCCCAGCACGTCGGCGCCCGGCCACCGCTCGCTCAGGGATCGGGTCAGGTTGCCCGGGCCGCAGCCGAGGTCGACCACCAGGTCTGGCCCCTGGCCGGGCGCGTGCGCAGGCACCCGAGCCATCAGGTCGGTGAACGGGCGAGCCCTCGCGTCCCCGAACCGGAGGTACTGCCCCGGGTCCCAGCGCATTTCGACCTCCTCGTGTCTTGACATCAAGATACCCTCTTCCCTATCTCCTCGGGCGGGCGGAAGGCGGGTGGTGAGGGTGCAGGACGAGGTGGACCGGCTGGTCGGCGCGTGGGCCCGCGAGCGTCCCGACCTCGACGTACGTCCGTTGGAGGTCCTGAGCCGGGTCACCCGGCTGGCCCGGCACCTCGACCGGGCCCGACGCACGTCCTTCGCTGCACACGACCTGGACGTCTGGGAGTTCGACGTGCTCGCGGCGCTGCGCCGGGCCGGGCGACCGTACGTCCTCTCGCCCGGCCAGCTGGTGGACCAGACGATGGTCACCTCGGGGACGATGACCAACCGGGTCGACCGGCTCGAGACGCGCGGCCTGGTGCAGCGGCTGCCGGACCCGGCGGACCGGCGCGGGGTGCACGTGCGGCTCACCCCGCGGGGCA
>JAJAYQ010000222.1 GCA_026786145.1 Spirochaetaceae bacterium
GCGACGTGGTCCTCGGGGTCGTCGGCCCTGCTGGCCTTCCCGTCCTCAGGACGGACCTCCAACAGGCCGCGCTGGACGAGACCCACGAGGGTCGACACCACGGCGTACTCGCCTCTGCCGGTGAGGTCCACGAGGTCATCGACGCTCCGGCGTCCGTCGACCAGGGCGAGCAGCGACCACTCCTCACGGCTCACGACCGGGTCGGCGGCCAGCACGACCGGCATCATCGGCACCGCCTTGGACGAAGGCACGACCCGCGACACGGCCTCCCAGGTCTCCTTGCGCGCTTCGGCGTCGGCGAGCACCGACTCGATCGGCAGCGCTACGCCCACGTCGTCGGGGTTCGGCTCGTCCATGACGAAGGCAAAGTCACCGCTCGTCCAGCGCAGCAGACCGAAGATGGCGTCCACCGGCTGCTCCGTGGCGGCCTGGCGGAGGAGGTCCTCGTCGAGCGCGCCGGCCTGGTGCAGGGCCCGGACCACGCCGAGACCTTCCCCTTCGGCAACCGCCGCGATCGCCGCGGCGAGGGCTTCGTCGGTCACGGCACCGCTGCCCACCAGGCGCCGGGCGAGCGGCAGCCGCGAGTTGTCGGCCGAGGCTCCGGTGACCTGGCCGGCGGCGAAGAACACGACACCCTCCGCGCCGTCGCTGGCCAGGTGCAGACCACCGGTCTTCTTGGTGAAGCTCAACAGCTGGAAGACGTCGGGCAGGCTGAACGCGTCGAGGGACCCTTCGAGCTTCACGTCAGCTCCACGCCCGCGAGCCGTTGGAGTCAGAGGAGTCGAGACCGCTTTCGACGTACTCGTCCATGTAGCCACTCTCGACATAGCCACCTGGGTTAACGACCTGCAGGGGCACCGGCGAGGTGGGTGGCGCGTCCTTGACGACAGGAGCCGTCTCGTACGCGAACTCGACGCGCAGCGCCTCGGCGATCGCCGCGGCTGCCCGGCGTACCTCGAAGAGCATGAGCCCGGTCTTGGCGCCCTTGGACGTGACGGCGACCAGGACCGCCTCGTCGTCGGCGGAGATGAGGAAGACGGTGCCGTTCTCCCCCTCGATGAACACCTGGGAGAGGGCGCCCCGCCCGAGGCCCTCTGCAGCCCGCTCGCCGAGGGACAACAGCGCGGCGCTCATGGCGGCCACGCGGTCCTCGTCCATGTCGTGGGGCAGCGCGGAGGCCATGGCGAGCCCGTCGAAGGACACGACGGAGGCGGCCTCGACCTCAGGGACCTGCCCGACCAGCTCGGCCAGGATCCGGTCCAGCCGGCCCGACCGGCCGCCGTGGGTGTCGTCGTACGCTTCGCTCATCGTCCACCTCGGGTGCTCGCGCCGGGGAACCGTCGGTCAGGTCCGCCCCGTCTCCAGAAAGCCATCGGCGCAAGAGCGGAAAGCCTTGAGCGCGGATCAGGCCGGGCGCAGGGTTCGCACTCCGGCGGCGCGGAGCAGCGCAGCGAGACCGGCCATCTCGATCGAGGCGCCCGTCATCAGACCCACCTGCAGGACGGCTTGGTGCACCAGCAGGTCCAGGCCGTCGACCACCTCACCGCCCCGCTGCGCCCAGGCTGCCGCGAGCGGGGTGGGCCACGGGTCATAGAGCACCTCGAACAGCGTGCCCACCGTGGACGGCAGGCTCCGGGCGAGTACGTCGGCCGCCCCGAGCGGTGTGGTGTTGACCACCAGCGGGGCCATGAGCCCCTCCGCCGCGTCGTCCCACGGCCGGACGTCCAGCGCCAGCCCGAGGAGATCGGCGGTGGCGTGCAGGGCTGCAGCCCGCTGGTCGGTCCGGCTGTAGACGCTGGCCCTGTCCGACACCGAGGCCGCCGCGGCCAGCGCAGCGCGTGCCGTCGCTCCCCCGCCCAGGACGGACACCGAGCCCACCCGCCGCACCCCGCGTTCGGCCAGGGCGGTCACCATCCCGGGGACGTCGGTGTTGTCCCCGCTCCGGCGGCCACCGGCCAGCAGCACGGTGTTGGCCGCTCCGACCGTCTCCACCACCGGCGTCACGGAGTCGAGCAGCGGCAGCACGGCGGCCTTCAGCGGCATCGTCAGCGACAACCCCGCCCAGCTGTCGTCCAGGCCTTGGAGGAAACGGGGCAGATCCGCCGCGGGCACGTCGTGGGCGTCATAGGACCAGCCCGCCAGGCCGAGCGCCCGGTAGGCAGCACGGTGCAGGACAGGCGAGAGGGAGTGCGCCACCGGCGAGCCCAGGACTGCGGCCCGCCGCGTCACGCCGGTGCCCGCCGCGGTCACTGGTTGGACTTGAGCTCACCCTTGAAGCGCAGGAACTCGGCGTAGTCGCCGGTGAACTTGGTGGTCCCCGCCTCGGGGTCGGTCGTGACGAAGTAGAGCCAGTCGCCCGCGGTCGGGTTGACGGCGGCCACCATGGCCGCCTTCCCGGGAGAGTTGATCGGTGCAGGCGGCAGGCCGACATTCTGGTAGGTGTTGTAGGGCGAGTCCTCGCCGAGGTCCTCGTAGGTGACGATCTCCTTGTCCGCGTCGAGCGCGTAGTTGACCGTCGAGTCGAACTGCAGGGGCATGCCCTGCTCCAGCCGGTTGTAGACCACCCTCGCGACCTTGCCGAAGTCCTCCGGGAGGCGCGCCTCGGCCTCGACCAGGCTCGCGATGATCACGATCTCCTCGGGGTCCCGCTGGGTCCGCTCGACGCCCGCCTCCTCGGCGGCTCCTGCGTAGGCCGCGAACAGCTGCTCCAGGACCGAGCCGGCGTCGGCGTCCGGAGGCACCTCATAGGTGGCCGGGTAGAGGAAGCCTTCCGGGTTGCCCTCTGCGTACTCCGGCAGCCCGAGTGACGCGGGGTCCTTAAGGGCGGACTTGAAGGTCTTGAGCGGGATCTCGGAGTCCTTGGCGAGCTTCTGCAGCGTCTCGTCCAGGCGCAGACCCTCGGGCAGCGTGACCCGGGCCTGGACGCGGGCCGAGGGGTCGAGCAGCGTGTCGAGCGCGTCGCCGGCCGACATCTTGTGCACCATCGCATAGAAGCCGGGCTGCAGCGACGACGAGTCCGGGTTGGCGTTGGCCACCTCGAAGAAGGCCTGGGTGCTCTTGATGACGTCTTCCTTCTTCAGCGTGCGGCCCACGTCGGAGGCGGTCTGGCCAGGAAGCACCTCGATGAGCACGTCCCCCTTACCGGGGCCCGGGTAGTCCGGCGCCGCGGAGGTGGACAGGGCGTCCTTGACCTTGCTGCCGAGACCGAACAGCAGGGCCGCGCTCCCTCCGACCACGGCGAGGACGAGGAGAAGGGAGATGACGACCGCCGCGGCGCCCTTGCCCCTGCGCTTCTTGCGTCGCCTCCGACCCCCGGGCGGGCGGGTCGCCCCGTCCGACCACACCGACAGATCAGTCATTCGTATGCCTCTTCCGTGGCCCCGGCGTGCGGGTCCCGTCTGTTCCTGGCGGGGTCTGGGCCGCCCGTGCCACGACCCGCCCCGGTGCGGTGCCGGACCGCCTCTCGGCGTCCAGTGCCCCCTGCAAGATGATGACAGCCGCGGCCTGGTCGATCACGCTGCGGCCCTTGCGGCTGCCTACCCCGCTGGCCCGCAGGTCACGCGCCGCCGCCACCGTGGACAGCCGCTCGTCCACCAGCCGGACGGGCACGGGCACCCGGGCGGCCAGCGACCCCGCGTACGCCTGGGCGTCCTGGGCTGCGCTCCCCTGCCGCCCGGCCAGTGTGGTCGGCAGCCCCACGACGATCTCGACGGCCCCGCGATCGTCCACCATCCGGACCAGTGCGTCCAGGTCGCCGCGGCCGCGGTGCAGCGTCTCGACCGGCGTGGCGAGGGTCCCCGCCGGGTCGCAGGCGGCGACCCCGACCCGGACCGTGCCGACGTCCACCCCCAGCCGCACGCCCGCCCTCACGTCAGCGGCCGGTGACGCGTTGCCCGACCGCGTCGCGGACCTGGGCGAGGGCGTCCTCGACCCGGGCGGGGTCGCTGCCGCCGCCCTGGGCGACGTCGTCCTTGCCGCCGCCGCCGCCGCCCAGCGTGGACGCGGCGACGCGCACCAGATCGCCCGCCTTGACCCCCCACTCGCGGCCCTTCTCGTTGACCGCCACCACCACGATCGGACGCCCGTTCGCCACCGCGACCCCTGCGACTGCTCCCGGGCGGTCCACCGGGAGCCGTCCCCGGACGTCGAGGACGAGGCGTCGCAGGTCGTCGGCGGACGTGTCGTCGGGTGCCCGGTGGGTCACCAACGCAACGCCGAACACGTCAAAGGGGCTCGCGGCGAGATGGGCCGCCGCCTGGAGGACCTGTGCCGACTTGACCTTCTCCAGGTCCTTCTCGACCTCGCGAAGGCGTGCCGTCATCGCCGCCACCCGCTCCGGCAGCTCCTCGGGGCGCACCTTCAGGGCATCGGTGAGCTGGGCGACGAGCAGGTGCTCGCGAACGAGGAACTGGTAGGCGTCCACCCCGACCAGCGCCTCCACGCGACGGACCCCGGCGCCGATCGAGGACTCCCCCAGGATCTTGACCATCCCCAGCTGTCCCGAACGCCGGGCATGGGTCCCCCCGCAGAGCTCCCTGGCCCAGTCGCCCACCGACACGACCCGCACCCGGTCGCCGTACTTCTCGCCGAAGAGCGCCATCGCCCCCGCAGCCCGCGCCTCGTCCTGGGTCATGACCTCGGCAGTGACGTCGAGGTCGGCGGCGAGCACCTCGTTGACCTCCTGCTCGACGTCACGAAGGACAGAAGTCGGTACAGCGGTGGGCGAGGCGAAGTCGAAACGGAACCGTCCGGGGGCGTTCTCGGACCCCGCCTGGGTCGCGGTCTCGCCCAGCGCCTCCCTGAAGGCCCGGTGCACGAGGTGGGTCGCGGTGTGGGCGCGGCTGATGGCCTTGCGCCGCGCCACGTCGACCTCGCCCACCGCGCCGACGCCGCCGGTGACCTCCCCGGTGACGACTCGTCCCCGATGGACGATCAGGCCGGTCGTCGGCGACTGCACGTCGTAGATCTCGACCACCGCTCCCCCGGCGAGGCGGATGGTGCCCTGGTCGGCCAGCTGGCCGCCGCCCTCGGCGTAGAACGGGGTGCGGTCGAGCACCACCTCCACGTCCTGACCCTCCGCCGCAGCCCCCACGCGCTCCCCGTCGACGAGCACCCCGCGCAGCGTCGCCTCGGTCACGACCTCGTCGTAGCCGGTGAAGGTCGTCGGGCCGCCCTCGTCGAGCAGCGTGCGGTAGGCCGAGAGGTCGGCGTGGCCGCTCTTGCGCGCCCGGGAGTCGGCCTGGCCGCGGTCCCGCTGCTCGCGCATCAGCCGGCGGAAGCCCTCCTCGTCGACCGCGAGGCCCTGCTCGGCCGCCATCTCCAGCGTGAGCTCGATGGGGAAGCCGTGGGTGTCGTGGAGCTGGAAGGCGACGTCCCCGGGGATGGTCGGCGCCGGCCCACCCGCGGGCATTGAACCGCTGCGGCTGACGATCTGGTTGCGTGCGGCAGAGAACAGCCGGGTGCCGCTGGTCAGGGTGCGCCGGAACGCCTCCTCCTCGGCGTAGGCCACCGCCGAGATGCGCTCGAACTGCTGCGCGACCTCCGGGTAGCTCGGGCTCATCGCGTCCCGCGAGACGGGCAGCAGCTCGGGAAGCACCGGGTCGTGGACGCCCAGCAGGCGCATCGAGCGCACGGTGCGACGGATCACGCGGCGCAGCACGTAGCCGCGGGCCTCGTTGGACGGGGTGACGCCGTCATTGATCAGCATCAGAGCGCTGCGCACGTGGTCGGCGACGATGCGCAACCTGATGTCATCGACGTCGTTCTTGTTACCACTGGATCCGTACCTCTTGGACGCAAGCCCTGCGGCACGGTCGAGGACGGGGAAGACCTCGTCGATCTCGTAGAGGTTGTCGACCCCCTGGAGCAGGTACGCCACTCGCTCGAGACCCATGCCGGTGTCGATGTTCTTGGCCGGCAGCGGCCCGATGATGTCGAAGTCCTCCTTGCTGCGGACCGCACCGAGCTCGTCCTGCATGAAGACGAGGTTCCAGAACTCCATGTAGCGGTCGCCGGCCTCCCAGTCGCGGTCGGCGCCGAATGCCGGTCCGCGGTCGATGAGGATCTCGCTGGACGGCCCGCCCGGCCCGGGGACGCCCATCGACCAGTAGTTGTCCTTCTTGCCAAGGCGCACGATGCGGTCGTCGGAGAGCCCGGCGACCTTCTTCCAGATCGCGATGGCCTCGTCGTCGTCCTGGTAGACACTGGCGTAGAGGCTGGCCTCGTCGAAGCCGAAGCCCCCGTCGCTCTGCGGCCGGGTGACCAGCTCCCAGGCAAGCTCGACCGCACCCTCCTTGAAGTAGTCGCCGAACGAGAAGTTCCCGTTCATCTGGAAGAACGTGCCGTGCCGGGTGGTCTGGCCGACCTCCTCGATGTCGAGGGTCCGCACGCACTTCTGCACGCTGGTCGCCCGCTTCCACGGCGGTTGCTCCTGGCCGAGCAGGTAGGGCTTGAACGGCACCATCCCGGCGTTGACGAAGAGCAGGTTCGGGTCGTCGAGCAGCAGCGACGCGCTCGGCACCACGGCGTGGCCGCGGTCACCGAAGAACTGCAACCACCGACGCTTGATCTCGGCGGTCTCCATCAGGTCGTGCTCCTCGGCGTCGGGCGGGGCAGGAAGGGGTGCTCGGTGAGGTCGGCTGCCTGCGCGGGGGTCAGCCGCGACTTCTCGCTCAGGCCGAGGGCGTCGCGAAGCTCGGACTCGCGCTCAGCCATGGCGGAGCGGACCTCGTGGACGAAGCCGGCCAGCGAGTCGCCTATCGAGTGACCAAGGCCACCAGCCCGCTCGGCCAGCACCGCCGGCGAGTAGGCGTGCAGCGTCTTCTGGACCTTGCGGACGGCGTAGATCCCCGCAGCCGCCCCGACGGCGACCCAGAACAGCCGGCGCATCAGCCCGACCGCCGCTGTCCCCGGCGGGTCGCCGCCCTGGTTGCTGCAGCATCGGCCTTCGACTGGTCGCGGACTCGGCTTCGGCTTCGCTTCGCCGACGTCCCGGACAACGCAGTGCGAACACCATAGGTAAAGGCTGCTACCTTGACCACCGGTCCACCCAGCGTCGCGGCCAGCAGTGCAGTCAGCGCGGAGATGTTGGTGGTCGCGGCTGCCACGTTGGAGGTGATGGCGTCGACCCTGGCAAGCTGGGCGTTCGTGGTCGAGACGGTGGCCGTGACCTCCCCGAGGAGGGGGACTGTCTCGTCGGAGACGCCCTTGACCAGGTTGCGGGTCTCGTCGAGGACGCCCCCGAGCTTGACCAGCGGGACAGCGAGGACCCCCACCAGCAGCACGAATGCGACTGCGGCGATGAGCCCGGCGACGTCTCCGACCGACATGACGGCGACCCTATCGCGGGGGGGCCGAGGGGGTCAGGAGCCGCGGATCCGGGTGCGGAGGGTCTCCCAGAGCTCACCCAGCCGGGACTCGGCGCCGTAGCGGGTGGGCCGGTAGTAGGTCCGCGGCAGGACCACGTCCGGCGCATACTGCTGGGCGACCACCGCTCCGGGCTGGTCGTGGGGGTAGACGTAGCCCTTGCCCGACCCGACCTTCCCAGCGCCGCCGTAGTGGGCGTCGCGCAGGTGCGGAGGCACCGTCCCCGCGAGACCGGCGCGTACGTCGGCGAGGGCGGCGTCCACGGCAACGATCACGGCGTTGGACTTGGGGGCCAGCGTCAGGTGGATGACGGCCTGGGCCAGGTTGATCCGCCCTTCCGGCATGCCGATCAGCGCCACCGCCTCAGCCGCAGCCACGGCTGCCAGCAGGGAGGTCGGGTCGGCCAGGCCGATGTCCTCCGAGGCGAGGATCACGAGTCGCCTGGCGATGAAGCGCGGGTCCTCGCCCGCCTCGATCATGCGGGCGAGGTAGTGCAGGGCTGCGTCGACGTCCGAGCCGCGGACCGACTTGATGAACGCCGAGATGACGTCGTAGTGCTGGTCACCGTCGCGGTCGTAGCGCAACGCCGCCCGGTCGACAGCGGCCTCCAGCGTCGAGACGTCCAGCTCGGTGCCGCCGACCGCCAGCACCGCTCCGGCGCCCGCCTCCAGCGCGGTCAGGGCCCGCCGGGCGTCCCCACCGGCCACCCGTAGCAGGTGGCTCATCGCCTCGTCGGACACCGTCACGGCGCCTCCGAGGCCTCTCTCGTCGGTGGCGGCCCGGCGTACGACCTCCTCGACTCCCCCGTCCTCGAGGGGGGCGAGCGTGAGCAGCAGTGAGCGGGACAGGAGCGGCGACACGACGGAGAAGTACGGGTTCTCGGTCGTGGCGGCGATGAGCGTCACCCAGCGGTTCTCCACGGCCGGTAGCAGGGCGTCCTGCTGGGTCTTGGAGAACCGGTGCACCTCGTCGATGAACAGGACCGTCTCGCGCCCGGACATCCCGCTCTGGCGCCGGGCCGACTCCACCACCGCCCGCACGTCCTTCACGCCCGCGTTCACGGCGGAGAGCTCGGTGAACGAGCGTCCTGTCGCGCTGGAGACGAGGTAGGCGAGCGTGGTCTTGCCGGTGCCTGGCGGTCCCCACAGGATGAGTGAGGACGGTCCGGCAGGGCTACCAGCGCCGTTCCCGTCGACGAGGCGGCGCAGCGGCGAGCCGGCGACGAGCAGGTGGTCCTGGCCGACGACCTCGTCCAGAGTGCGCGGCCGCATCCGGACGGCCAGCGGCTTGCCGGCGTCGCCCCGGTCCTCAGCAGCCGCGTCGAACAGGTCCACGCGGTGACCGTAACAATGTGCCCGCCCCGCCCCCTTGCCCGCGATCATGCAGCTGTGGCTGCTCAGGCCGGCCCGCACAACCGGAGCTGCATGATCACCGGGGGTTTGGCGGGGGTGGGGAGGCGTCGACGCCGGCCTCCTTGCGCTGCTCGGGCGTGATCGGGGCCGGTGCGCCGGTCAGCGGGTCGTAGCCCCCACCACTCTTGGGAAACGCGATGACGTCCCGAATCGAGTCGGTGCGCGAGAGCAGCGCGTTGATGCGGTCCCAGCCGAGCGCGATGCCACCGTGGGGCGGCGCGCCGAAAGAGAGGGCGTCCAGCAGGAAGCCGAACTTCTCCGTCGCCTCCTCCTCGGTGAGCCCCATCACCGAGAACACCCGCTCCTGCACGTCGCGGCGATGGATACGGATCGACCCACCGCCGATCTCGTTGCCGTTGCAGACGATGTCGTAGGCGTAGGACAGCGCATGCTCCGGGTCCTCCTCGAACCGCTCGATCCAGTCCGGCTTGGGCGAGGTGAACGCATGGTGCGTGGCGGTCCAGGACCCCGACCCGACGGCGACGTCCCCGCTGGCCCGCGCCGCCGCGCTCGGCTCGAACATCGGGGCGTCCACCACCCAGACGAACGCCCACGCCGACTCGTCGACCAGCCCGGCGCGCCGGCCGATCTCGAGGCGGGCGGCACCCAGGAGCGACCGGGCCTCCTGCGGCTGCCCCGCGGCGAAGAACACGGCGTCCCCCGGCTGCGCCCCGACGTGCTCGGCGATACCGGAGCGCTCCTCGTCCGAGAGGTTCTTTGCGGTCGGACCGCCCAGCTCGCCGTCCGCGCCCACCAGGACATAGGCCAGCCCGCGAGCGCCGCGCTGCTTGGCCCAGTCCTGCCAGCCGTCCAGCTGCTTGCGGGTCTGAGCGGCACCGCCGGGCATCACGACGGCACCGACGTGCTGGGTCTGGAACACCCGGAAGGGTGTCTCGTTGAAGAACTCCGTGACGTCGACGAGCTCCTGACCGAAACGCAGGTCCGGCTTGTCGGTGCCGAAACGGAGCATCGCCTCGGCGTACGTCATCCGCGCGATCGGGGTCGGCATCTCGTGTCCGATGAGCCGCCAGAGGCTGGCGAGCACCTCCTCGGCCAGCTCGATGATGTCGTCCTGGTCGACGAAGCTCATCTCGATGTCGAGCTGGGTGAACTCCGGCTGGCGGTCGGCGCGGAAGTCCTCGTCCCGGTAACAGCGCGCGATCTGGAAGTAGCGCTCCATCCCGGCGACCATCAGCAGCTGCTTGAACAGCTGAGGGCTCTGCGGGAGGGCATACCAGCTGCCGGGCTGCAGCCGCGCCGGGACCAGGAAGTCGCGGGCGCCCTCGGGTGTCGAACGGGTCAGCGTCGGCGTCTCGACCTCGACGAAGTCGCGCTCCAGCAGCACCTCACGGGCTGCCTGGTTGACCCTGCTGCGCAGCCGTAGCGCAGCAGCGGGACCGGGCCGCCGCAGATCGAGATACCGGTAGCGGAGCCGCGCCTCCTCCCCCACCTCGACGTGCTCGTCGACCTGGAATGGCAGCGGCGCGGCCTCGGCCAGCACCTCGACCTCAGCGGCCACGACCTCTACCTCGCCAGTGGGGAGGTTGGGGTTCGCATTGCCCTCGGGCCGCTCGCGAACCTCACCGACCACCCGCAGGACGTACTCGTTGCGCAGGTCGGCGGCCACCTCCTCGTCGCGGATCACGACCTGCACCGCGCCCGACGAGTCGCGCAGGTCGATGAACGCGACCCCGCCGTGGTCCCGGCGGCGGGCGACCCAGCCGGCGAGCGTGACGGTCTGACCGTCGTGCGCGGGGCGCAGCGAGCCGGCCGGGTGGGTGCGGATCAAGAGAGTCTCCTCGTACGTCGTGCAGCGGTGCTGCGTCAGGCAGGAACGATCGGTGCGACGGTGCCGGAGACGCTGGGGCGCAGGTCCTCCGTCGGTGGGACCCACGCCGCGAGATCGACCCCGACCTGCTCGCCGGTGCGGATGTCACGCACCTCGTGGGACCCGTCGTCCTGCGGGAACCAGACGAAGGGGATGCCGCGACGCTCGGCGTAGCGGATCTGCTTACCGTACTTGGCTGCGTTCGGGGAGACCTCGGTCGGGACCCCGCGGCCGCGCAGTGCGGCGGCGACGTCGTCGCACCCGCCGCGGCCCTCGTCCGTCGGCAACGCGACGAGCACGGTCGTCGGCGTGGCCCGGGACGCGGTCAGCATCCCCCGCGACAGCAGCGGCGCCAGGGCCCGCGTGACACCCAGCGAGATGCCTACTCCGGGGTAGGTGGTGCGCCCGTCGCCGGCCAGCGCGTCATAGCGACCGCCGGAGCAGACCGAGCCGAGGTGCTCGAAACCCTGCATCCGGGTCTCGTACACAGTGCCGGTGTAGTAGTCGAGTCCCCGCGCGATGCGCAGGTCCGCCACCACCCGGAACCCCTCGGAGTGCAGGCCGACGGTCCCCTGGAGCACCCGAACGAGCTCGTCGAGCCCTTCGTCCAGCAACGGGTGGCTAACCCCCAGCCCATGCACCTGCGCCGCGAGGTCACCGCCGTCCGAGGTGACCTCGGTGAGTGAGAGGCAGGCCTTTGCCTGCGGCTCGGTCAACCCCGCCTCGTCCTGGAGCATCGCCACCAACAGGTCGGGCGCCACCTTGTCCAGCTTGTCCACCACGCGCATGACCGCGGCGATCTGCTGGTCGTCCCCGTCGCGCCCGACGCCGACCCCCCGGTAGTAGCCCTCGATCAGCTTTCGGCTGTTCACCTGCAGGGCGACCGGGGGCAGCGGCAACCGGGCGAAGACATCCGCCATCACCTGCGCCACCTCGACCTCGTGGTGGAACGCGAGGGTGTCGCGCCCGATCACGTCGACATCGGCCTGGGTGAACTCCCGGTACCGGCCCTCCTGCGGTCGCTCCCCCCGCCAGGCCTTCTGGATCTGGTAGCGCCGGAACGGGAACTCCAGGTGCCCCGCGTTCTCCAGCACGTACCGCGCGAGCGGCACCGTGAGATCGAAGTGGAGCCCCAACGGACGGGCCGAGGTGGAGGCGTCGGCAGCCGGCTCCTCCTGGAGCCGGCGCAGCGTGTAGACCTCCTTGTCGGTCTCCCCCTTGCGCAGCAGCTGGTCCAGCGGCTCCACTGCTCGCGTCTCGATCGAGGCGAACCCGTGCAGCTCGAAGGTCTCCCGCAGGACGTCGAGCACGTGCTGCTCGACGATACGTTCCCGCGGCAGCCATTCGGGGAAGCCGCTCAGCGGCATCGGCTTGCTCATCCCGTTACAGCCCTCGCTGCTGCGGCCCAGGCAGACCGCGCAGGAACGGGTTGGTGGCACGCTCCCGGCCGACCGTGGTCCGGTCACCGTGGCCGGGGAGGACGAGGACGTCGTCGTCCAGGGTGAGCACGGTCCGGGCCAGGCTGGCCATCATGGCGCCGTTGTCCCCGCCGGGCAGGTCGGTACGCCCGATGGAGCCGGCGAAGAGAAGGTCACCCGAGAACATCGCCTGGGAGAACTCGTCATGGGGCAGCCGGAACGTGACGGAGCCCGGCGTGTGGCCCGGCGCATGGTCGATGGTGATCTCGAGCCCGGCGAGCGCCAGGACCTCCCCGTCGGCGAGCGGCTTCACGTCGTCGGGCTCGGTCCACTGCAGCCGGCCGGAGAAGATCGCCGCCGTCTCGGGTGAGATCCCCGAGAGCGGGTCCGCGAGCATGTGATCGTCCCCCGGATGCAGGTACGCCGGAATGCCCCGGGCCTGGCACACCGGCGTGACCGAGAAGGTGTGGTCGAGGTGGCCGTGCGTCAGCAGGACCGCGACCGGCTGGAGTCGGTGCTCGCGCAGGACGTCGTCGAGCTCGTCCATCACGTCGATCCCGGGGTCCACGACGACCGCGTTCTCACCCGGACCGGGCGCCACGACGTAGCAGTTGGTGCCGAACGCGGCGGCGGGGAAGCCGGTGATGAGCACGAGCACCCTTCGGGCGATCAGGGAGGAGGCGGCCAGCGCCTGAGCCTACCGGCCTGTCCACCTAGACTGTCCGCCCGAGCGGGGCGCTGGAGATCAGGAGGCAAACGGGTGGCGAGCAGCGTGAAGCGAGAGCGGCAGCTGGCGAGGGAGCGCTACGAGCGCCAGCAGGCTCGCCGTCAGCAGCTGGCTGCTCGACGCAGGCGCCGCCAGCAGGTGGGCGCGGTCGTGCTCGCGCTGCTGCTCGTGATCGGCGGGGTCGTTGCACTCGGGCTCTTCCTCAGTGGTGACGATGACTCGACGGTCGCGACCAAGGGCGACTCGGACCCGGCCGCTACGGCTTCCGGCTCACCGACCCCATCCCCGAGCGCCACCGACGGAGCCGGGTGCAGCTACAGCAAGACCGAGACCGCGGCGGCCAAGGACGTCGGCCTGCCGACGTACGACGTCGCGAAGGCCGACAGCTACAAGAAGCCGTTCACGGCCACCATCGCGACCGACCAGGGCGACATCACCATCGAGATGGCGGCTGACAAGGCGCCTTGCACCACCAACAGCTTCCGTCACCTCGCCACGTCGAAGTACTTCGACGGGACGTCCTGCCACCGGCTGACGACAGCGAACATCCTGGTGCTGCAGTGCGGTGACCCGACCGGGAGCGGTGCCGGTGGGCCGGGTTACCAGTTCGCTGAGGAGAACAAGCCCACGGAGGCGGCGGACAACTACCCGGAGGGCACGGTGGCGATGGCCAACGCCGGTGCCGGGACCAACGGCAGCCAGTTCTTCCTCGTCTACGGCGACACCACCCTGCCTCCCGACTACACGATCTTCGGCACCATCACCGAGGGTCTCGACGTGGTGAAGATGGTCGCGAAGGCGGGCTCCGACAACGCCAACGCGGACGGGGACGGCAAGCCCCTCCAGCCGATCACCATCGACCGTGTGCGCATCGGGAAGGCGTGACGTGACCGACGACCCTTCCCGCGACCTCGAACAGCCGCCGGGGACCCAGATCGACGAGCCCCAGGCCGACAGCACCCCGAATGAAGCCGCGGCACCGGCCGCCACGGAGGCAGCAGCAGCCGCCACCGACCAGCCCGAGCCTGACGCCGCGCCCACCGAAGCTGCGGCCCCGCCACCTCCGGTTGCCACCCCTTCCCCGGTGCCCCCGCCGACACCTCCGGTTGCCACCCCTTCCCCGGTGCCCCCGCCGCCACCTCCGGTTGCCACCCCCTCCCCGGGGCCCCCGCCGACACCGCACCCGTCGGCTGCACCTACCCCGACCGTCGCACCGGCCGCACCGTCCGTACCGGCCGTCGTCGCGTCCGACCCCGCCGGGTGGGGCCGCGTCGACGAGGACGGCACCGTGTGGCTGCGGACGACCGATAGTGAGCGGTCCGTCGGCTCCTACCCTGGCGCGGAGGCGCCCGAGGCGCTGGCGTACTTCGGACGCAAGTTCGACGAGCTGGTGGGACAGGTCGCCTTGCTCGAGCAGCGGGTCGCCGCCGGGGGCGTGAGCCCTGGGGACGCCGAGACCTCCGTCGCGCACCTGCGCGAGACCGTGACCGGCGCCAACGCGGTCGGTGACCTGGATGGTCTTCTCGGGCGGCTCGACGCCCTGTCAGGGGCGGTCGCAGCCCGTAAGGCCCGGCGCGAGGCCGAC
>JAJAYQ010000223.1 GCA_026786145.1 Spirochaetaceae bacterium
CTCGTCCTGGGTCGGGCAGGGGACGCGCGACTTCTCCGACGTGGACATCACCGCCATCGACTCCGAGCTGAGCCGACGCCTGGGCTGGGCTGCACGCCGGATCGACATCGAGGCGGGGAGGTACGAGACGCTGCTGCCGCCTTGCGCCGTGGCCGACCTCATGGTCTACCTGTACTGGACAGCCGTGGCCCGCGAGGCGGACGACGGCCGCACGGTGTTCAGCCGTGCCGGCGGGGGCACCCGGGTCGGTGAGCGGCTGGCCGAGGCGCCGTTGCGGGTGTGGAGCGACCCGAAGTCGGCCGGCCTGGAGTGCGACCCGGTCGTCCTCGCCGGCGCGTCGTCTGCCTCCCAGTCGGTGTTCGACAACGGCCTTCCGATCGGCAAGACGGACTGGATCGCCGACGGCGAGCTACGGGCGCTCATCCAGACCCGCCACTCGGCGGAGATGACCGGCCTGCCCTTCACCCCGGGCGTCGACAACCTCATGATGTCCTCCGGCGAGGCCAGCCGTGGCCTGGAGGAGATGGTGGCCGACACCTCGCGCGGCCTGCTGCTGACCTGCCTGTGGTACGTCCGGGAAGTCGACCCCCAGACACTGCTGCTGACGGGGCTGACCCGCGACGGGGTCTATCTGGTGGAGGGCGGGGAGGTCGTGGCCGAGGTCAACAACTTCCGCTTCAACGAGAGCCCGGTGGACCTGCTCGGGCGGTTGGCCGAGGTGGGTCTCACCGAGCGCACGCTGGCCCGCGAGTTCGGGGACTATTTCACCCGCACCGCCATGCCCACCTGGCGGGTCGGCGACTTCAACATGTCCTCGGTCTCCCAGGCCAGCTGACCAACCATCCACTTCCGCATCCGTCGTCACCTCGCGCCAGGAAGCGCGAGTGTGCCCCCCAAGATCCCCCTTCCTGCATGATCACCGCGGGTGGGGTGGGGGCCGGTGACTTAGGGTGGGAAGGGTGACGACCTCCCGCCCGGGCCCATTCCGGTCCGGTCGAAGCAGAGACCCGGTCTACCAGATCACCGGAGCCCGGCGTGGCGTGCGCGACGACGTGGACAGCCGCACCCGCCGGTACCTGGTCTCGATGGGTGTCCGGACTGTCTGCTTCGTCCTCGCCGTGGTGACCGATGGGTGGCTCCGATGGGTGCTGATCGCGGCCGCCGTGATGCTGCCCTACCTCGCCGTCGTCTTCGCGAACGGCGGCCGGGAACGGATGGAAAACCCGCCTGGATCCGACCTGACCGACCGGCGGGCAATCGGTGGATCTGGCCAGTGACATGACCTCGGTTCGTGCAATACTCCCGCCACGCGTCGCGGTGACAGTCTGCGACAGCGCTCAGAGCGCGATGCCGGGCGGCTCCCCCCGTGGCTGCCCGGCATCGCCTCCCGGGCACCGGTAGCGCATGACGCCGATCTGCTCCGCCAAGGGCTGTCGCGCCGAGTCGTCCTGGGTCCTGGCGTGGAACAACCCCAAGCTTCACACGCCCGACCGGCGCAAGACGTGGACCGCCTGCGACAGCCACCGGACGTCTCTGGCGGAGTTCCTGCAGGCCCGGGGCTTCCTACGCGAGACCGAGCCGGTCTCGCAGGTTGACCCCGCAGGTGACACCGCAGGGAATGCCGCGGGAAACGCCTCAGCCGCCGATCGCTGACATCGGCCGGTCGGGCTGGAGGAAGCTCGGGTCGTCGATGCCGTGCCCGGCCCGCTTGGCCAGCATCGCGAGCTTCATGCGGTCGCCAAGCTCCTCGTCGGAGGCACCGGCCCGCATCGCGGCCCGGAGGTCGGACTCCTCGCGCGCGAACAGGCAGTTGCGCAGCTGGCCGTCGGCAGTCAGCCGGACCCGGTCGCATGCACCGCAGAACGGGCGGGTCACCGACCCGATCACCCCGACCCTGGCGGGACCGCCGTCGACGAGCCACTCCTCGGCGGGCGCGCTGCCCCGCTCGGCGTCGGGGACAGGGCAGAGGACGAACGCCTCTCCCAGCCGCGCCAGGATCTCCTCCGCCGTCACCATCTGGTCGCGGGTCCAGCCGTGCTGGGCGTCCAGCGGCATCTGCTCGATGAAACGCATCTTGAAGCCGTGCTCCAAGGCCCACCGCAGCAAGGGCACGGCCTCGACATCGTTGACGCCCCGGGTCAGTACGGCGTTGACCTTCACGGGGGTCAGGCCGGCCGCCTCGGCGGCCGCGAGCCCGGCGAGCACGTCGTCGAGGCGGTCACGTCGGGCGATCTGCTGGAAGCGGTCACGGTCGAGTGTGTCGAGCGAGACGTTGACCCGGTCGAGGCCGGCGTCGGCGAGGGCGGACGCGATACGCGCCAGCCCGATGCCGTTGGTGGTGACCGACATGCGCGGCCGCGGCAGCAGGGCGCCGACGCGTTCGACGATGCCCACGAAACCGCGTCGCAGAAGCGGTTCACCGCCGGTGAACCGGACCTGGGTCACGCCCAGGCCGACGGCGACCGACACGAGACGGACGATCTCGTCGTCGCTCAGCAGCTCCGGCGCCGGCAGCCACTCGAGGCCTTCCGCCGGCATGCAATAGGTGCAGCGCAGGTTGCACTTGTCGGTCAACGAGACCCGTAGGTCCGTCGCGACGCGTCCGAAGGTATCCACCAGCACCCTGCCCACCCTACGTCGTCGGGGTGACGTCGACCCGGCTACCGTCGGACGGTGTACCGCTTCCTGCTCTCCCGGCGATGGCTGGGCCTGCTGGTCGCGGCGGTCCTGGTCGCCGCGGCGTGCGTAGCGCTCGGCCGCTGGCAGCTGGACCGGCTCGGGGAGCGTCACGACCGCAACGACTTGCTCTCGCGCAACCTGGGCCGGGCGCCCGTGCCCCCGGCCGAGCTGCTCGCCGTCGGCCGCGGCCCCCGCGAGGGCGACGTCTGGTCACGGGTCCGCGTCACCGGGCGCTACGACGTCGAGCGCCAGCTGCTGGTGCGCCTCCGACCTTTAGACGGTGCGGTCGGCTACGACGTCCTCACGCCGCTGGTGACCGAGGCGGGTCCCGCGCTCCTGGTCAACCGGGGCTGGCTGCCCCGCGACGCGGATGCGACGGGCAGCGACCTGCCCGCCGTTCCCGATACGCCGACCGGGACGGTCACGGTCACGGCCCGGGTCCGCCCCAGCGAGCCGGCCTCCACGACGGGCACCCCCCCGACCGGGCAGGTGACCCGGATCGACGTGTCCGAGATCGCCAGGACGCTTCCGTACGCCCTTTACGGCGGGTACGGCGAGCTCACGGCTGAGCAACCGGCCCCGGCCGAGGCACCGCAGCCACGGCCGGCACCCGAGCCGTCCGAGGGCGCCCACCTGGCCTATGCCTTCCAGTGGTTCCTGTTCGCCCTCCTGGCCCTCGGCGGGTTCGTCCTGCTCAGCCGGCGCGAGGCCGAGGACCGCAGGGCCGCGGCCGAGACCAGCGAGCCGGTCAGGGTCACCGTCTTGCGGCAGGGGTAGACCGAGCAGATGGCCCTGCTGATCGAGGACTACGCGCTCATCTCCGACCGCCTCGCCGCGGGGCTCGTCGGGCGTGACGGCTCGATCGACTGGCTCTGCTTCCCGCGCTTCGACTCCGACGCCGTCTTCGCAGCGCTGCTCGGCAGCGAGGACAACGGTCACTGGCGGCTGGCGCCACGAGGCGGAGGCACCTGCGACAGCCGGGCCTACCGTGGCGACAGCATGGTGCTCGAGTCCGAGTGGCACGGGCCGCACGGATCGGTGCGCGTCATCGACTTCATGCCCGAGCGCGGCGAGGCCCCCGACGTCGTGCGCATCGTCGAGGGGATGACGGGTCACGTCGAGATGCGCAGTGAGCTGCGCCTGCGCTTCGGCTACGGCGACGTCATCCCCTGGGTGCGCCACCTCGACGGCATGCTCGCCGCGGTCGCGGGCCCGGACTCGGTGTGGCTGGCCTCCGACGTAGCCCACCACGGACGGGACTTCGCATCAAGCGCCGACTTCACCGTCGAGGCCGGCCAGCGGGTCTCCTTCGTGCTGACCTGGAACCCCTCTCACCAGCACCGACCGCGACCGGTGGACCCGGTGGCGGCGCTGGAGGAGACGGAGCGGTTCTGGGCCGAGTGGGCGGGCAGGTGCACGTACACCGGCCCGCACCGCGACGCGGTCGTGCGGTCCCTCGTGACCCTCAAGGCACTCACCTACGCCCCGACCGGCGGCATCGTCGCGGCGCCGACGACGTCGCTGCCGGAGGAGATCGGCGGCGTCCGCAACTGGGACTACCGGTTCTGCTGGCTGCGCGACGCCGCCTTCACCTTGCAGGCGCTGGTCAAGACCGGCTACACCGAGGAGGCCGTCCACTGGCGCGAGTGGCTGCTACGGGCCATCGCCGGCAGCCCCGGTCGGCTGCAGATCCTCTACGGCGTGGCCGGCGAGCGCCGGGTGCCCGAGACGGAGCTGCCCTGGTTGGCGGGTTACGAGGGCTCGGCCCCGGTGCGCATCGGGAACGGCGCGGTGGACCAGCGTCAGCTGGACGTCTACGGCGAGGTGATGGACACGCTGTGGCTCGCCAGGGCGTACGACCTCAACCCGAACGAGGACGCATGGGCCATGCAGCGCGGGCTGATGGAGTGGCTGGAGGGCAACTGGCGCGAGCCCGACGAGGGGCTGTGGGAGGTCCGGGGGGCCCGTCAGCACTTCACCCACTCGAAGGTGCTCGCCTGGGTGGCTGCCGATCGTGCCGTGCGCACGGTGGAGCTGGCGGCGTTCGACGGGCCGTTGGAGCGCTACCGACGCCTGCGGGACGAGATCCACGCCGACGTCTGTGCCCAGGGATACGACTCCGACCGGGCCACGTTCACCCAGTACTACGGGTCGAAGGAGCTCGACGCCGCTCTGCTGCTCATCCCCCAGGTGGGTTTCCTGCCGCCGGAGGACGAGCGGGTCCGCGGGACGCTGCGCGCGGTCCGGCGCGACCTCGGCGCCGACGGGATGGTCCGCCGCTACGACACCGCTGAGAACGTCGACGGTGTCGCCGGTGACGAGGGCGCCTTCGTGGCCTGCTCGTTCTGGCTGGCCGACGCCCTCGTCCTCGACGGCCAGGTCGAGGAAGGCCGGGCACTCTTCGAGCACCTGCTGGACCTGCGCAACGACGTGGGCCTGCTGGCCGAGGAGTACGACGTGCAGCATGGCCGGCAGCTCGGGAACTTCCCGCAGGCCTACAGCCACCTCGCGCTCGTCAACAGCGCACTGAACCTGGCCGGGGTGACCGAGGCCAACACCGGGAGATCGGTCAGCGCAGAGCAGGCTGACGCATCGTCAACGTCATAGCGTCCGCGTCCAGGTCCGCATCGAGCCCCAACGGCACGGTGAGTGCCGGGACGCCGTGGCCGAAGGGCAGGCCCGAGACCAACGGGACACCCAGCACCTCCAGCCGCTCCACCACCGTCTCCACCGCGCCGTCGCCGCAGTCGTGCCACGAGCCGAGCACGACCCCCGCGACGCCGTCGAACCACCCGGTCCGCAGGAGCTGGGTGAGGATCGAGTCCAACCGGTAGGCAGGCTCCGCGACGTCCTCGAGCACCGCGACCGCACCGGCGGCCGGGCGCGACTCGGGCGTACCGACGGTGTTCGCCAGCAGCGCCAGGGTCCCCCCGACCGTGACCCCCGACGCCCGGCCGCCGACATGGCAGGTCGTGGCCGGATGGGCCAGCGTACGGACCGACTGGGGCTCGAAGAGGGTGCGCCGGAGGTGGTCGACGGTCACGGGATCAGGGTGTGGGCCGCCGAACGCCGCTGACGCAGGCATCGGCCCGAAGAGGGTGGCGAGCCCCAGGTGATGCGCGACCGCCTCGTGCAGGACGGTCACGTCGCTGAACCCGACAAGGACCTTCGGTCCGGCGTCGCGCATCGCGGCCCAGTCCAGCCGGTCGAGGACCCGCGCGGCGCCCGATCCGCCGCGGGCGCACAGCACCGCGGCGACGGCCGGGTCGCACCAGGCGCCCTGCAGGTCCGCCGCCCGCTGGTCGTCCGTGCCGGCATGGTGCCGGGTGCGCTCGACGACGTGCGGGCCGGTGACGACCTCGAGCCCCCAGGACTCCAGCACAGTCACTCCGCGCGCCAGCGGCCGCGCGTCGATGTGCCCGCTCGGGGCGACGATGGCGACCCGGTCCCCCCGCGTGAGCCGGCGGGCCCGGTCGAGGGGCTCGGCAGCGCCTTCGACGGTTTTAGGCCTCACGCGGCGGTCGGCTCGACCAGCCGGGGCAGGACCTCGCCGATCGGGTCGCGCAGGGTGGCGGCGGCCAGCCCGTCGTACGGCGTGGGGTCCCGGTTCACGACGACCAGGCGCGCGCCGGCGCGCACGGCGACCTCGGCCAGACCCGCCGCCGGCTGCACCTGCAGCGTGGTGCCCACCGCCAGCAGGAGGTCGCAGTCCTGGGCGGCGTGCCAGGCCGCGTCGAGGACATCAGGCTTGAGCGCCTGGCCGAAGGAGATCGTGGCCGCCTTCTGGATGCCGCCGCACACCAGGCAGGCCGGGTCGGGCTCCCCGGCCACGACCCGGTCGAGGTTCTCCCTCATCGTGGTGACGCGCCCGCACCCCAGGCACTCGACGTCGAAGAGGGTGCCGTGGATCTCGATGACCCGACCCGGGTCATGCCCGGCCCGCAAGTGCAGACCGTCGATGTTCTGGGTCACGACCGCGCGCAGCCGACCGGCCCGTTCCAGGGCGACAAGGGCGCGGTGGCCGTCGTTGGGCTCGGCCGCCCAGGCGGGGTGGTCCCGCCTGCCTTCCCACGCCCGGAGCCGGACGTCCCGGTCGGCGACATAGTCCTGCAGGGTGAACAGCCGCGCCGCTGACGGGTCCTTGGTCCAGACCCCCTGCGGGCCGCGGAAGTCGGGGATGCCCGACTCGGTCGAGATGCCGGCCCCTGTCAGGACGGTGATGCGACGGGCGGCCTGGACCCAGCGGCGTACGTCAGGCTCGCCCGGCCCGCCGTGCTCTGGCGACCCGCTCACCCGGGCACCCTAACCCGGTGGTGGAGGCGGTTGCCAGGTCGTGGACCGCCCGCGGCAGGATGGGTCGCATGGACCTCGGACTGCAGGACCGCGTCTTCGTCGTCACCGGTGGCAGCAAGGGACTGGGGCGGGCCGGCGCCGACGTCCTCGTCGCCGAAGGAGCCAGGGTCGTCCTGTGCTCGCGCAACGAGGAAGCCGTCAACGCGGCCGCGGAAGCGATGGGAGGGGCCGACCACGCCATCGCGGTGCCCGGCGACATGGCCGACCCTGGTCTCGGGGAGCGGCTGGCGGCCGCGGCGGTGGGGCGGTTCGGCCGCCTCGACGGAGCCCTCGTCAGCGTCGGGGGGCCACCGGCGGGGTCGGTGGTCTCGATCGACGACGACACCTGGCGCTCGGCGTTCGAGTCGGTGTTCCTCGGCTCGCTGCGGGTCGCACGCGCGGTGGTCTCCACCATCGGGCCCGAGGGCGGGGCGGTGGCGTTCGTGCTCTCCCTGTCCGTGAAGCAGCCCGTCGACGGGCTGGCGTCGTCCAACGGCCTGCGTCCTGGTCTGGCCATGGTGGCCAAGACGATGGCCGACGAGCTCGGCTCGCGCAACATCCGTGTCCTGGGCCTGCTGCCGGGCCGGATCGAGACCGACCGGCTCCTCGAGCTCGACAAGGCCGCAGGCAGGCCCAAGAAGGTGCGCGAGGACTTCGAGAGGCGGATCCCGCTGCGCCGCTACGGCCAGCCGGAGGAGTTCGGCCGGGTCGCGGCC
>JAJAYQ010000224.1 GCA_026786145.1 Spirochaetaceae bacterium
GGGGGGGGGGGGGGCCGCCCCCGGGCCCCGCGGGGGGGGGGGGGGGCGCGGCGGGGCCCGGGGGGGCCCCGGCCGGGGCCGCGTGCGGCCCCCCCCCCCGCCCGGCACGGGCCTACTGCTGCAGTGCAGCCTCGGCATTGCTCTGCAGGGTGCCGAGGATCTTTTCCGGCGCCTGCTGCTTGAGCTGCTGCAGGCCGGCGTCGAAGTCGGCAAGAACACTGTCCATGCCGGCCGCGTTGACCGGGCCCTGGCCGTAGTCAGCGCCCGCCACGAACGGTGCGTCGTCCGGGAACTTCGCGACGTACCCCTCCTTGGCCGACTGCCGCGAGGGGATGACACCGAACGCGTCAGCTGCCGCGAGCTGGGCCTCCTCGCTCGTGAGCGCCTCGACGAGCGAGACGGACTGCTCCTTGAACTCGCTGGCCGCGGCGATGCCGTAGCACTGCGTGAACAGGAGCGTGCCCTTGCCCGCCGACCCCTCCGGCAGCTCGTGCACGGAGTACTCCACGTCGGGGTAGTCGTTCTTCATGGCGCCCCGGATCCAGTTGCCCTCGATCGTCATCGCGGCCTTCCCGGTGCCGAAGGCCTCTCCGCCCCATCCGGCATCGACCTCGCCGGGGTACTTGAAGGTGCCGGCGGCCAGCTGCTCCTTGACGTAGGCGAGGGCCTCGGCATTCTCGGGAGTGTCCGCGGTGACCTCCGTCGAGTCCTCGTTCAAGACCCAGCCGCCGTTCTGCACCATGAAGGCGCCGATCCGGTCCCGGGTGTCACCTATCACGAGACCGGTCTGCTTGCCGGTGGTCAGCTTCTTGGCAACTGCTGCAAGATCATCCCAGGTGGTGGGGACGTCGGCGTCGGTCAGTCCGGCGGCCTTCCACGAGTCGCCCCGGATCTGGAGCGCGAGCGTCGAGAAGTCCTTGGGCACACATATCTGCTGGCCGTCGTAGGTGAACGTCTGGCGCAGCGACTCGTAGAAGTCGTCGTTGTCTGCCACCTGGTCGGCGTAGGGCTCGAGAGAGCCGGCCTTCGCCAGGTCCGCGACCCGCGATGCGTCCACGTAGAAGACGTCGGGCGGGTTGCCGCCTGCAAAGCCCTGGGACAGCTGCTGCGCCAGGTCCTGCGCGACGACCACCTTGACGGTGTTCCCGGTCTCCTTGGCCCAAGCGTTGGCCGTGTCGGTGACGAACTTCGTCTCGGCGTCGCCGCTGGAGGCGATGAGCATCTCGAGGGAAGCCTTGCCTCCCTTCTGCTTGCTGTCACTCCCGGCCTTGTCGTCGAAGCTGCTCCCGCCGCCGCAACCGGCGGCAACCAGCAGAACTGCGACCACACCGCTGACGGTGGCGGCGCGTGTGATGTTGGGCATGGGTCCTGCTCTCCTTGTAGTTCTCGGACTGGTCAACTGCTGCCACGCTCGATGAGCGTCGGGACGATGAGCTCTCCGGCGGGAGGTACGCGGACACCAGAAAGACGTTCGGCGAGCAGCCGGACGATGGCGGATGCCGCGTCTTCCACTGGCTGCCGGATGCTGGTGAGGCCAGGCGCCACTGCCATGGCCACCGGTGTGTCGTCGAAGCCGACGACGGCGGTATCGCGCCCGGCGACCAGCCCGCGGTCGGCAACGGCCCGGAGCGCACCCAGGGCGAGTGAGTCGCTGGCACACACCAGGCCGCTGGGCGGCTGAACCAGGTCCAGCAGCTTGGCCGCGAGCGCGCGACCGCTCTCGACGCCGTCCTCGCCGCGGACGGCGAGACCTTGCTGCGGCAGCCCGTTCGCGAGCACGGCGCGCCGCCATCCGGTATGACGGTCGTCACCGACACCTGAGCCGGGAGGCCAGCCGATGAACGCGATCCGGCGGTGCCCCCGGCGGATGAGGTGCTCTACGGCTGCTTCGGTCCCTGCGGCACCGTCGACGTCCACCCACGCGTGCTGGGGGTCCGTTTCCCCCCACGGCCGGCCGAAGGTGACGAAGGGCAGCGAACGTTCGGTGAGCCACCGCGTCCTCTCGTCGCCCTGGTGCGTGCTCGACAGCACGAAGGCGTCCACCGCCCGACCGCGCAGGAGCTCGTCGTAGCCGTCGATCTCGCTGGCGTCGTCGGACGCGGTGAACAGCAGGAGGTGGTAGTCCTCGAACTTGGCCGCTCGGCACAGCGCGTGCAGGAAGCGGTCGAGGACCGCACCGTTGATGCCGTCACGGTCGGGCTCGATGCGGAACCCGATGAGCTGGGACGACAGTGTGCGTAGCGATCGCGCCGCCTGGTTGGGTCGGTAGCCCAGGGTGTCGATCGACCGCTTGGCGCGGGCAAGGGTGTCGGGAGCCAGCCGATGGGGGGCGTTGAGCGCGTTGGAGATCGTCTGCCGGGACACGTGGGCGTGCAGGGCGACGGCCTCGAGGGTGATCTGCTGTCTTTCCTGCCCCGTCCTCACCGCCACCCCTTGGTCGTCGGTCCGCTTCGTGGCACGATGCCCGCATGCCTGGTGTGAACGATCAAATCCACATGTTGCGGAGATATGAACGTTCAATGTTGTGTGGGGCAGAGCGTGATCCCGCAGGCCGTCCACTGTCAAGACCCTGGGCCGGATCGTTGTGCGGCCAGATGTCGGGGGAGAGGCTCGCACCATGAGCGAAGCGCACGGGACGGACCAGCCGTTCCTGCACGAGCTCGTCACCTGCCTGCACGCGCCGTTCGTGGCGATCTCGTCAGGGGACGGGCAGGTGCGGCTGGAGGGGGCCGAAGGCTTCTACGACGGTGACACCCGGCTGCTGTCACGACTCGAGGTGCGCGTCGACGGTGCGGAGGCCGAGTCGCTGGGGCACGCGGTGCTCGTCGTCGGCGGCGCCGAGTTCGCCGGCGTCCTGCGCCGCCTCGGCGACCGGTCGCCCGACCCGACAGTGACCCTCACCCGGTCGCGGAAGGTCGCGGCCGACGGGTTGCGCGAGACGGTGCGCGTTCGTTCGGACGCCACGTCTCCGGTGAGGTGCGGCATCCAGGTCGACGTGGCCGTCGACCTGGCCGAGATGTCGGCAGTGAAGTCCGGCTGGGGTGGCGAGAGCGTTTCTGCCGAGGTCTCGCAGGACGGGTTGACGTGGCGCCGGGGCGGCCGGGAGGTCACGCTGCGGACGACCCCCGCGGCCGACGTGGTGGACGCGGAGCAGGGCCGCCTCACGTGGAAGGTGGACATCCCACCCCGGAGCTCGGTCGAGCTGAGGCTGGACATCGCCAGCACGAGCCGGAGCAACGGCTGGTCGTTCCGCCCGCTGCCGGTCACCGACGCCACCACCTGGTCCACGCCGACGGTGACCTCCGACGACCGCCGCCTGGTGACGCTTCTCGAGCAGGGGCTCCGCGACGCCGAGTCGCTCCTGCTCGGCGACCCGGACAGCCCCGGGGACCGGTTCCTCGCGGCGGGGAGCCCCTGGTTCCTCACGCTCTTCGGCCGGGACTCGTTGTGGGCGGCCCGCATGATGCTGCCGCTGGGGACTGAGCTCGCACGCGGCACGTTGACCGCCCTGGCCCGCCGGCAGGGCACGACGGTGGACGCCGCCAGCGAGGAGCAGCCGGGAAAGATCCTGCACGAGGTGAGGGACGTCCCGGTGCACGTCCCCGGCGGGACCCTTCCCTCGCTCTACTACGGCACGGTCGATGCCACGCCGTTGTGGGTGTGTCTGCTCGCGGACGCCTGGCGCTGGGGCATGCCGCCCGAGCAGGTGGCCGACCTGCTACCGGCGTGCGAGGTGGCGCTCGAGTGGCTGGTTGCCCATGGTGACAGCGACGGCGACGGTTTCCTGGAGTACCGCGACTCGACCGGGACCGGCCTCGCCAACCAGGGGTGGAAGGACTCGGGAGACTCGATCCAGTGGAACGACGGGCGGCTGGCCGAACCGCCACTGGCGCTGTGCGAGGTGCAGGGCTACGCCTACGAGGCAGCCACCGCCGGAGCAGACCTTCTCGAGTCCTTCGGCCGACCCGGGACCGATCGGTGGCGGGCGTGGGCCGAGCGGCTCCATCGGCGTTTCCGGTCGGAGTTCTGGACGGAGGACGCTGACGGTGCGTTCCCCGCGGTGGCGCTCGACCGGGACAAGCGGCGGGTCGACTCGCTGACCTCGAACATTGGTCATCTGCTCGGCACCGGGCTCCTCGACGACGAGGAGTCCGCGCTCGTCGCGAGGCGGCTCGCCGGTGCCGACATGGACTCCGGCTACGGCCTGCGAACCCTGTCGGCGAGAGCCACCCGGTTCGGACCTCTGAGCTACCACGGGGGCACTGTGTGGCCGCACGACACGGCGATCGTGGCGGCCGGGCTGGCACGCAGCGGGCACCATGCTGAGGCCGCCTCCCTCGTGGCGGGCCTGCTCGAGGCAGCGCCTCGTTTTGAGTTCCGGCTGCCGGAGCTCTACGGCGGCACCCAGCGCGCGGGTGGTCAGCCACTGGTCGCCTATCCCGCGGCCTGCCGGCCGCAGGCCTGGGCGGCTGCCGCGGCGGTGGGGATCCTGCAAACGGTCCTCGGTCTCCAGCCGGACGTGCCCGAGAAGGAGCTCCTCGTCAACCCGTTGCGTCCATCGGTAGCGGGAGCGGTGTCCGCGAGCGGGCTCCGGCTGGGCGGGGAAGAGCTGGCGGTGAGCGTGAGCCGCGATGGGCAGGTGAGCGTGCAGTGCCTGGCCGACGTCGTGGTGCGCACCGATCCGGGCATCCGGCCGGGTCGGCGGGAGCGAAGCACGACGTAGACTCCGCTTCCTACGACCGCCGAGCGTGAGCGGTCAGCGACGCGAGGAAGGACCCCGGCTGTCGATGGGCGTGCTCGAGTCGATGTCCGGGCCTCGCGACCTGAGGCGGCTGGACCGTGCCCAGCTCACCGAGCTCGCGGAGGAGATCCGGGAGCTCCTGATCTCTTCGGTGACCCGGACCGGGGGGCACCTTGGCCCCAACCTCGGCGTCGTGGAGCTGACCCTCGCGCTGCACCGCGTCTTCGACTCCCCGCACGACCGGATCCTGTGGGACACGGGCCACCAGGCTTACGTGCACAAGATGGTGACCGGCCGGGCAGGCCGCTTCGACGGACTGCGGCGCAAGGGCGGGCTCTCGGGCTACCCCAGCCGGGCCGAGTCCGAGCACGACGTCATCGAGAACTCTCACGCGTCCACCGCGCTGTCCTATGCCGACGGCCTCGCCAAGGCATTCCAGCTGCGCGGCGAGATCGACCGACATGTCGTCGCGGTCGTGGGCGACGGATCCCTGACCGGCGGGATGGCCTGGGAGGCTCTCAACAACATCGCCGCCGACCACACCCGGCGCCTGGTCATCGTCGTCAACGACAACGAGCGGTCCTACGCTCCGACGATCGGCGGGATGGCGCACCATTTGGCGACGCTGCGCACGACCAAGGGGTACGAGCGTTTCCTGGAGTGGGGCAAGCAGGTCCTCGGCCGCACGCCGGTGGTCGGGACGCCGATCTACGAGGCGTTGCACGGCATGAAGAAGGGCATCAAGGACGTCGTCGCTCCGCAGGGGATGTTCGAGGACCTCGGGCTCAAATACATCGGTCCGGTCGACGGTCACGACGTCCAGGCCTTGGAGCACGCGCTCGGCCGCGCTCGCAGCTTCGGCGGCCCTGTCCTCGTCCACTGCATCACCCGCAAGGGGCTGGGCTACAAGTACGCCGAGGATGACGTCGCCGACAACTTCCACGGTATCGGGGTCATCGACCCGGAGACGGGGCAACCGCTGGCAGCTGCAGGCACGTCCTGGACGAGCGTCTTCGCCGAGGAGATGGTGGCGATCGGCCGCGAGCGTGAGGACGTCGTAGGGATCACCGCTGCGATGCTCATCCCGGTCGGCCTCGACCGTTTCGCCAAGGAGTTCCCGGACCGGGTGTTCGACGTCGGTATCGCGGAACAGCATGCGACGACGTCGGCCGCCGGGCTGGCCATGGGCGGTATGCACCCAGTGGTCGCGGTCTACTCAACATTCCTCAACCGGGCGTTCGACCAGGTGCTCATGGACGTCGCGATGCACCGCTGCGGCGTCACGTTCTGTCTCGACCGGTCGGGCGTCACCGGCCCCGACGGAGCCAGCCACCACGGCATGTGGGACATGGCGTTTCTGCAGGTCGTCCCTGGCCTGCGCATCGCCGCCCCGCGTGACGCCGTCACCTTGCGCGCCCTGCTCCGCGAGGCGGTAGCCGTCGACGACGCGCCGACTGTCCTCCGCTACCCCACCGGGGCCATCGGAGCCGACATCGTCGCGGTCGACCAGGTCGACGGTGTCGATGTCCTGCGGCAGTCGGACGAGCCCGACGTGCTCGTGGTGGCCGTCGGCGCCATGGCCCAGACGGGGCTGGAGGTCGCGGAGCGCTGCGCGAGGCAGGGCATCGGGGTCACGGTGCTCGACCCTCGCTGGGTCAAGCCGGTGCCTGACGCGATCGTCCGGATGGCCGCCCGGCACCGCCTTGTCGTCACGGTGGAGGACGGCGTGCGCGCCGGAGGAGTCGGCGCCGCGGTGGCTCAGGCGCTGCGCGACGCGAGGGTCACGACGCCGTTGCGCGACTTCGGCATTCCGGCCAGGTTCCTCGACCACGCCAAGCGCAGCGAGATCCTGGTGGAGATCGGACTCACGGCCCAGGACATCGCCCGCGACATCGTCGAGACGGTGGCCGGGCTCGACAGCGCCAAGGAACGCGACACTGTCCCGGAGTGAGAAGGCCCCGTTCCTCAGGTGCGCAGGTAGGACGCGCCGTTGACGTCGATGATGGTGCCGCTGGCGAAGCGGGCCGGCTCGGAGGCCAGCCACAGCACCGCGGCGGCGACCTCATGGGGGTGCGCGACGCGGCCGAACGGTGACTGCGCCCGGACGGCGTCGCCGCCGGGGCCGTCGAGGACCTCGCGGGCCATGTCGGTCTCGACGAAGCCCGGTGCGACCGTCGACACCGAGATCCCCTGTGGCGCCAGGGCCAGCGCCATCGACTGACCGAAGGCGTTCAGCCCGGCCTTCGATGCGCCGTACGCCGGGCAGTCTGGCTCCCCCCGGAACGCCCCGCGGCTGGACACGTTGACGATCGAACCCCCTCCACCCGAGACGAGGTGGGGCACCGCGCAGAACGTGACGTTTGCCGCCCCGACGAGGTTCACTGCGAGGGTGCTTGCCCAGGCAAGCTGCCACTGGTCGTAGAGCGTGGTCAGCGGTGGGTGCGCCATGAAAACCCCGGCGTTGTTGACGAGTACGTCGAGTCCGCCCAGGGCTTGCGCTGCGGCGTCGACCGCACGGCGTACCTGCTCGGCGTCGGAAAGGTCGGCACCCACCACGACGTGACCGTCGCCGGGAAGTTCTGCCACCAGCTGCTCGGCCGCATCCCGGGATGCCCCGTGGTGCACGGCCACCTGGTCGCCGGTCGCCGCGAACGCCTCGACCACGGCTCTTCCGATGCCCCTGGCGCCGCCAGTGACGAGCACCCGGCGGTTCACGCGCAGGCCTCCGCCACACCGGCGACGAGCCGGTCGACATCGTCGTCATCGGTGTACGGGGCGAGCCCGGCCCGTACACCCCCGTCGTCGCCGAGACCCATCCACCGCGAGGCTTCCAGGGCGTAGAAGCTGCCGGCCGGTGCATTGACGGCAAGGGTGGCGAGCTTCTCGTACACCTCTCGAGGGGCGCGGCCTTCGACCGAGAACAGCGTGGTCGGGGTGTGCCGGCCGGGGCTGGCATGGACAGTCACCCGGTCAAGAGCGCGTAGCCCGCCGAGCAGCCGCTCGAAGAGGCGGTCCTCGTGCTCCTCGACGGCCGTCATCGAGCGCACGACACGCGTGCGGCGGTCTCCCTCTCCACCCGATAGGTCGGCGATGAAGTCGACGGTGGCGGCGACCCCGGCGAGCAGCTCGTAGGGCAGCGTCCCGAGCTCGAAGCGCTCCGGCGCGGCGTCCGTGGAAGGCAGCAGCTTGTCGACGGGGACCCGTCCGAGCAGGGCGGGGTCGGCCACCAGCGCACCGAGATGCGGGCCGAAGAACTTGTAGGGCGAGCAGGCGAAGAAGTCGGCGCCCAGCGCGTCGACGTCCACGGGTGCGTGCGGCGTGAGGTGGACCCCGTCGACGTAGAGCAGTGCGCCGACCCCATGCACGGCTGCTGCGACGGCCGGTATGTCGGGCCGGGTGCCGATCAGGTTGGATGCGGCGGTCACCGCGACGAGCCGCGTGCGAGCGGTGAGGAGGTCGGCTATCTCCTGAGGGTCGAGCTCACCCGTATCACGGTCGAAGCCGGCCCAGCGAACCGTTGCGCCCGCGGCCTTCGCGGCCTGCACCCACGGTCGGATGTTGGCGTCGTGGTCGAGACGGGTCACCACGACCTCGTCGCCGGGACCCCACTCCTTGGCCAGGGCGCGCGCCACGTCGTAGGTGAGCTGGGTCATCGACCGTCCGAAGACGACCCCGCCGGGGTTCGTACCGAGCAGGTCGGCGACAGCGCCTCGCGCCTCGCGCACGATGTCGTCAGCCCGCCGCTCGGCGTCGGTGACGGTGCCCCGGTTGGAGATGCCGGCGGTGAGGGCGCGGGCAACCGCGTCGGCCACCACTTGCGGCAC
>JAJAYQ010000225.1 GCA_026786145.1 Spirochaetaceae bacterium
GGTCAACGGGCCGCGAGGGGGCCCGAGCCGCCGTTTTGTGTAGGCACACGACTTTGGGCGTGTCGCTCGACGTGGCCCGCGTGGGTGTGGTGACCTGGCGTCGTGTACTTACGGGAGAGCCGGCGAACCAACCGGGACGGGTCGGTGGTGCGCTATCTGCAGCTGGCGCACAACGAGCGCCACCCTGACACCGGCAACCCGGTCGCGAAGGTGATCCACAGCTTCGGTCGGGCCGAGCAGGTCGACCGGGCGGCGCTGGCCCGGCTGGTCAGCTCGATCTCGCGGTTCCTCACCCCCGAGGAGGCGGCTGCGGCCGCGACCGGCATGGACGTCGAGGTGGTCGACTCCCGCCGCCTCGGCGGGACGTGGACGCTGGACCGGGTCTGGGAACGGCTCGGGATCGGCGCCGCGATCCGCAAGGCCGCGACCGGCCGGCGGCTGGACGGCGAGGCGGTCGAGCGGGTGGTGTTCGCGCTGGTCGCCCAGCGCGCGCTCGAGCCCGGCAGCAAGCTCGCGGCGACGAAGTGGAGCGCCGAGCGAGTCGTCGTGGAGGGTCTGGCCGGCTTCAGCGACGACCAGGCGTATCGGGTGATGGACTTCCTGCTCGAGGCGCTGGACGGCATCGCTGGTGAGGTCTTCGCCTCGGTCGCGCATCTGCTCAACCTGGACTTGGACATCGTCTTCGTGGACACGACCTCGACCTACTGGGAGGTCGACGTCGCAGACGAGCTCGCCGACCTGGCCGACAAGGTCGGCGACGACGGGACGTCCCGGTCGGTCGAGCAGGGCAAGCGGGCGTTCGGGCACTCCAAGGACTTCCGCACCGACCTGCCGCAGGTCGTGATCGCGATGGCTGTCACCCGGGACGGGGTGCCGGTGCGGTGCTGGACGTTCCCGGGCAACACCGCCGACACCTCGATCATCCGCACCGTCAAGGACGACCTGGCCGGCTGGAACCTGCATCGGATGGTGTGGGTCGCCGACCGCGGCTTCGCCTCGGCTGCCAACCGGGCGTATCTGACCCGCGGCGGCGGGCACTACATCCACGCCGAGAAGCTCCGCAACACCAACACCAACAGCGAGGCCGCCGCCGCGCTGGCCCGACCGGGCCGGTATCGCACCGTCGCAGGGAACCTGCGGGTCAAGGAAGTCACCGTCGCCCCCGGCGGTGTCGGGGACGGCGACGACGGCGCCCGGGCGCAGCGCTTCGTGGTCTGCCACAACCCAGAGCAGGCCGAGCGAGACGCCGCCGTCCGCACCCAGCTGGTGGCGCATCTGGAGTCGTTGATCGCCGGCTCGGACAGCTGGACCGACCGACGGCGGGACGAGCTCGTCGGGAGCTTGAAGACCAAGCCGGGGCTGCGCCGCTACCTACGCCGCACCGCCGGTGGGCTGCTGCGCGTGGACGCCGCCGCGGTCAAGCGCGAGGCCCATCTGGACGGCAAGTGGCTGCTGCGCACCAGCGACAGCACCCTCACACCCGATGACCTGGCCGCGGCCTACAAGCAGCTGCTGCAGGTCGAACGCGGCTGGCGGGACATGAAGGGCGCCCTGGGCCTGCGGCCGGTGTTCCACCACCGCGAGGACCGGATCCGCGCGCACGTCCAGCTGTGCTGGCTCGCGCTGCTGCTGCTGCGGGTGGTCGAGAACGCCACCGACGACACCTGGCGCAACATCCGACACGAACTCGACCGGATGCACCTGGTCACC
>JAJAYQ010000226.1 GCA_026786145.1 Spirochaetaceae bacterium
GATCACCCGGTCGGTGATGCGTCCGAGCACCCACGCCGAGGCGACCGTCATCACGCCGTAGACGGCACCGCCGGTGACGGCTACCGCGAATACCCGGGGCTCGTGGCGCACCGCCCGACCGAGCAGGCCGAACCCGCGCCGAAGGGTGTCGTCCCGGGAGGTCATCAGGTCACCCTACGATCGTCTGCGTGCCTTCTATCGCCAAGAGTGAGCGCCTCGCCCTCGCCGACCTCCTCGACGAGCTAGGCCCCGACGCACCGACGCTGTGCGCCGGATGGGACACCCGCGCCCTCGCCGCTCATCTGGTCGTCCGCGAACGCCGACCCGACGCGACACCCGGGGTCGCGGTGTCCGCACTGGCAGGCTGGACCGCCGCCGTCCAGGAGAGCTACGAGCAGCGCCCGTACGCCGAGCTCACCCGGCTCGTGCGTACGGGGCCCGGTCGGTTGTCGGCGTTCTCACTCCCCGGGGTCGACCGGTTCCTCAACACGACCGAGTACGCCGTCCACCACGAGGACGTCCGGCGGGCCCAGCCCGGCTGGAGCCCCCGTCGGCTGCCGTCAGGTGTCCAGGACGCGCTCTGGAAGGCGGTCCGGGCGCGGGCGACGCTGTCGTTACGGGGGCTGGACGTCGGTGTCCTGCTGCGCCGGGCGGGCGCGCCGCGGTCACAGGTGGTCGCCTCAAAGGGAGAGCCCGCCGTCACGGTGACCGGCGAGCCGATGGAGCTCCTGCTCTTCCTCTTCGGCCGGCGTGACCATGCCCGGGTGGAGGTCACGGGCGACACTGCCGCTCGCGCCGCGCTCGACGCGGCGTCGCTGGACGTCTGACCCTCAACGAATGGTCTGTCCAGCCGACCTCAGCGCGTCCTTGACCGCTCCGATGCGCAACTGGCCGAAGTGGAAGACGCTCGCCGCCAGCACCGCGTCGGCCCCCGCCTCGACGGCGGGTGCGAAGTGCTCCAGCGCCCCGGCCCCACCGCTGGCCACGATGGGCACGTCCACCGCGGCCCGCACCAGGCGCACGAGCTCCAGGTCGAAGCCGGTCCGGGTGCCGTCGGCATCCATGGAGTTCAGCAGGATCTCGCCCGCCCCGGCCTGCGCGCACCGCGCCGCCCACTCGACCGCGTCGATGCCCGTGCTCCGCCGCCCGCCGTGGGTGGTCACCTCGAAGCCGGACCCGGTGCGCACCTCTCCCGCCGTACGCCGGGCGTCCACCGACAGGACCAGCACCTGGGCACCGAAGCGCTCGGCGATCTCACCGACGAGCTTCGGCCGCGCGACAGCCGCGGTGTTGACGCCGACCTTGTCCGCGCCCGCGCGCAGGAGCCGGTCGACGTCGTCGACCGTGCGTACTCCGCCCCCGACCGTGAGCGGGATGAACACCTGCTCGGCGGTGCGACGGATCACGTCGTAGGTCGTCTCGCGGGAGCCGCTGGACGCGGTGATGTCGAGGAAGACGAGCTCGTCGGCTCCCTCCGCGTCGTAGACGCGGGCCATCTCGACCGGGTCACCGGCATCGCGCAGGTCGGTGAAGTTGACGCCCTTCACGACCCGACCGGCGTCGACGTCGAGGCACGGGATGACCCGCACCGCCAGCCCCGAGATCATCCCTGCGGTCAGCTCGGACGCATCTCCTGACATCACCAACCGGAGCCCGGCTTGTGCGCGACGGCCTCGACCTCGACGAGCATCCGGAGGTCGATGAACCGCGACACCTCCACCATCGACGTCGCGGGCAGGATGTCGGCGAAGGCCTCGCCGTGCGCCCGGCCGTACTCCTTCCACCGGGTGATGTCGGTGACGAAGAGGCGGGTGCGCACCACGTCATCGAGGTCAGCGCCGAGATCGGCCAGAGCGGCCTGCACGTTGGCGATGGCCTGCACCGTCTGCAGGTACGGGTCGCCCTCGTGCACCACCTCACCGTCGACGACCGACGTACAGCCACTGACCCAGATGTGCTCGCCCGCGGCCACCGCACGCGAGTAGCCGACCAGCGTCTCCCACTCGGTGCCGCTGGACACTCTCCGACGCACGCTCATGCGACCGCCGCCAGTGCGTCCTGCAGGCTGAACGCCCCGGCGTAGAGCGCCTTGCCGACGATGGCGCCCTCCACCCCGGCGGGCACCAGCGTGGCGATGGCCCGCAGGTCGTCGAGGCTGGAGACCCCGCCGGAGGCGACGACCGGTCTGGAGGTCGCGGCGCACACGTCGCGCAGCAGGTCGAGGTTCGGCCCGGTCATGGTGCCGTCACGGCCCACGTCGGTCACGACGTAGCGCGCGCACCCGTCACGGTCCAGTCGTTCCAGCACCTCGAAGAGCTGACCACCTTCCTGCGTCCAGCCTCGGGCGGCGAGCGTCGTCCCGCGCACATCGAGCCCCACGGCGATCCGTTCCCCGTGCCGGGCGATCGCCGCTGCGCACCACGCCGGGTCCTCGAGCGCGGCGGTCCCGATGTTCACCCGCGCGCACCCGGTGGCCAGCGCGGCCTCGAGCGACTCGTCGTCGCGGATGCCCCCCGACATCTCCACCTCGACGTCCAGGCGCCCGACCACGCCCGCGAGCAGCTCCCTGTTCTCACCACGACCGAACGCCGCGTCGAGGTCCACCAGGTGGATCCAGTCGGCGCCGGCCGACTGCCAGGCGAGGGCCGCGGCCAGCGGTTCGCCGTAGGAGGTCTCGGTGCCCGCCGCCCCCTGCACCAGGCGAACGGCCTGACCGCCCGCGACGTCGACCGCTGGGAGCAGCACAAGACGGGCGGTTCTCGTCGTTGTCGGTGTCGTCGGACTGGGCGAGGTCACGGGCGGGTCCTCCGGTCGAGGGTCAGGGTGACAAGCACGGGAAGGGCCAGTACGCCGAGCAGGCCGCTGGCCACCCGGACCCACGGGTCCGAGGTCAGCAGCCACACGATGGCCTGCACCGTGAGATACAGGCCGAAAATTACCGTGTTCTGCATGCGGCGGCGGCGCGCGAGGATGCCCTGCTGCCCCCGCCAGCGCGTACGCCGGGGCAGGCGGGCCCGCCACGCCGCCTTGACGGCACGGCGCCGCTGAGCGCGGGCGGCCCGGTGCTCCCGCTCGCGCTGCGCGAGAGCGACGACCTGCTCGCGGTCGGCCCGCCGCTGGGCGCGCTCCCTGCTCATAGAGAGAGCACCCAGTTGCGCAGCAGGGCAGCCCCCGCGTCCCCCGACTTCTCCGGGTGGAACTGGGTCGCGGACAGGGGCCCGTTCTCCACGGCGGCGACAAACGGCTCGCCGTGCTCGGCCCAGGTGACTTTCGCCGCCGGGAGGCGCTCGGACCCGGGC
>JAJAYQ010000227.1 GCA_026786145.1 Spirochaetaceae bacterium
CATCACCCAAGAGGATCTTGCGACGATGGCCGGGACCAGCCGCCCGACCGTCAACCGGGTCCTGCGTGGCATGGAAGACGCCGGCGTGCTGCGTCTCGGGCGCGGGCGCATCGAGGTTCTCGACGTCGCAGCACTGCGCCAGCGGGCTACGAGCTCGGCGCCGAAGTGAGCAGGACGTTGTGTCGCGCACCGCACAGACGCCGGGCCGCCGGCGCACGACGATCTGGGACAACCCCGACCACGAGGAGCACACCATGAGCGAGATCCGCAGTGACCAGCCGAGCGACGACACCGACGCCGTCGAGGACGTCGAGGGCAACCGGATGAAGCGGCCCAGTCTCGAGGACAGCGACGACGTCGAGGGCAACCGGATGAAGCGGCCCAGTCTCGAGGACAGCGACGACGTCGAGGGCAACCGGATGAAGCGGCCGTAGGACACTATGTGCTGAGCCCTCGAACCAGGGGCTTGGGGTCGTGAGGCTCGACGTCGGTGTCTGACGTGCTGCTACGCCCTGGCGTTGTCCGCCAGGGCGTGCAGCACGGTCTTGACCTGGAACGGCGTGAGCTCGGGGTGCTTGGAGAGCAGTCGCGCTATGAGCCCCGCGACGTGCGGCGCGGCGAAGCTGTTGCCGGTGGAGACGATGGTGCCGTCGCCTTTCCAGGCCACCGTCACATCGATCCCCGGTGCCCCGAGCTCGACCGGGGGGTCGGGGTTGTAGTCGAACCCGAACGGGTCCTGTCGCTTGTGCGCTGCAACGGAGAAGACCGACGCGTACTGCGACGGATAGCTCGGTGATGGCACGTTGCTGACGGCGCAGACCAGCATGACACCGGCGAAGTAAGCGCGGTCCGCCAGCTCGTGGAAGCGCCCGAAGTAGTCCTCCTTGCCGGTGCTCAAGGACAGGTTCACGACACGAAACCGTCGTTCGATCGCCCATTCGAGCCCTGCTGCGAACACTGCCCCTTTGCCGGTCAGTCGCTCCCCCAGCACGCGGATGCTGTGCAGCCGGCACTCGGGAGCAACCCGGCGGATGATCCCGGCGCAGGCCGTCCCGTGACCGAAGAGGTCCTCGTGCGGCCCCTCGACCCGGCGTACGCCGTCCTCTTCCTCGGGGTCGTAGGACATGGCGACGGCGGATTCGACGCCCCCGACCATCGGGTGCCCGGCGTCGATCCCGCTGTCGACGACCGCGACGTCCACTCCCGCGCCCGTGGCCCCCGCCCAGGCCCACTCGCGGGTGAGGGCACCATCGGCGAGCAGCGGGCGCACCGATGCCAGCGTGGCGTGATCGAAGGCCTCCGACCAAGCCGGTCTCAGCTCGGACGTCGGCCCCGCCCCCTGACGTAGGAGAGCAGGGCCTCGACGAGGCTGCTCGCGAGCCGGCGCTCGGCCGGGCCCAACCGGTCCAGCTCGCCCAGCAAGGCCGAGAGCCGGAGCAGGTCCCCGTCGGGCTCACCCGCCTCCTCGGCGGCAGCAGTCAGAGCGGCAGCCAGCGGTGTTCCTGGTGCGGCGGCCGCCACGGCTCCCAGCACGGAACGGCCCAGGTCGGCGAAAGCCCGCGCGTTCTCGATGGCCAGCGCCGCCTGGTCGGCGAAGAGCGACAGCAGCCGCATGTCGTGCTCGGCGCCGGGACGCGAGGTGTCTCGGTCCAGGACCTCGATGACACCGAGCGTGCGTCGAGGGCTGGCCACCGGCACCGCGAGGATCGTGCGCGGCACGTAGCCGGTGGACTGCGCCACGTCGGAGGCGAACCGCGCGTCGTTCTGAAGGTCCGACACGCTGATGGGCTGCTCCGACATCACGACCCAGCCGGCGATGCCCTGACCGGCCGGCATTCGCAGGTCCACGACGTCGGACGCACCGGCGCCGGAGGCGGTCGTGAAGACGAGCTCCGACTGGTCGACGGTCAGCAGGGCCAGTGAACAGGCTTGGGCTCCGAAGAGCTCGCGGGCGGCCTCGGTGATGCTCTGCAGGAGCGCCTCGCTGCCCTCGGGTGCCAGGGCAGGCCCCATGCCCGTGAGCAGCCGCGCGAGGTCACGCAGGACCTCACCCGCCGGCTCGCTCATCGTGTCCTCATGCCGGGCCCGAACGCTCGAGGCGCACCGACATCTCCGTCTGGAGCGGCACCGGCAGCCCACCTGTCACGGCAGCCAGGAAGTCCGGCCCCGGGATCCGGTGGACGACGCAGTCCGAGGCAGCCGTGACCGTCGCCGTGCGTCGGCTTCCGCGCAGAAGCCCGATCTCGCCGACATAGCCCGGGGCATCGACGACGTTGATCCTCTGACCTGCGACCGAAACGTCCAGCCGCCCCTGCGCCAGGACGACGACCTCGGAGGCCTCTTCGCCCTCCTGCATCACGACCGTCCCGGAAGGGAGCCGCTCCGTCGACGCCAAGCCCGCCAGGCGTTCGACGACGGTTGGCCCGGCACCGACGAGCAGGTGGCTGGCTCTCAGGGCCGCGACCGCCGGAGCCAGCTGGGCGCGGCCACCGGAGGCCCGCCGCTCCAGGTCGCCCAGGAACGGCAGCAGCGCCAGCGCAAGGACCGGCAGAAACGCGCCCACGACCACCAGGCTGACCGTCAAGTCCGTTGCTGCGAGCAGCACCACGGCCGCCACGTTGCCCAGCAGAATCGCGGTGATGGTCAGCGAGTCCATGATCGAGCTGACCCGGCCCAGCAGATCCGGGCGAACCATGCGCTGCAGCGCGGTGACGACGACAACGTCCAGGGCGATCGACGCCAGGCCCTCGACGCCGAGCAGGACGTAGGCGACCCAGGGCTGGGACACCACCGCCAACAGCCCGAGTGGCAGGCCGCAGCCGAGCAGGGTCAGGACCAGGACCATGCGCAGTCGAGGGCTGTCCGCCAGCCGGTTGGTGAGGAACGCCCCTGCGGCGCCGCCGACTCCCATCGCCGCGTTGAGGTAACCGATGCCCTCGACGCCGATGCCGAGCTTCTCATCGGCCACGAAGACCAAATAGACGAGCTCGAACCCGTAGACGAACGTCACGGCAGAGGTGAAGACCACAAGCAGAGCGACCTCGCGGTCGGCCACGGTGGCGCGAAACCCCTCTCCCAGCTGCCCGAAGAAGGACTCCGGTCGTTCGGTGTCCGCATCTCCCGAACCGGGCGAGCCCGCAAAGGTCACGGCGGCAGTGAAGGCTGCGGACGCGAGAAACGTCAGCGCGTTGAGCGCGATGGGGACCGACGGCGGTCCGACGAGAAGCAGCAGCCCACCGACGGCAGGCCCCAGGATCAACGCCAGGTTCTCCACGGTGCTGATGAACGTGTTGGTCGCGGCGAGCTGGTGCTCTGCGACCAGGCGGGGAGTCACTGCGGTGAGCACCGGGAAGGAGGGCGTTGCGAGCGCGCTGGACAACCCCGCGAGCGCGAGCGCCAAGACCGGCGCCCCGTCGACGGCGACGACGGCAGCGAGAGCGAGCATCCCGACGGCCTGTCCGAGATCGCAGAGCACCAGCAACCGGCGCATCGGCAACCGCGCGCTGAGCACCCCAGCGACCGGGCTCAGCACCGCGACGGGCAGCAGCCGCACCAGTGCCGCTGCTCCGACCCAGGCAGCCGATCCGGTCGACTCGGCGATAAACACGACGAGGGCGACGCTGTAGAGGAAGTCGCCGGTGCGCGAGGTGACGAAACCCAGCAGCAGCATGCGCATGTCGTGCACGTCGAACACCCCGCGCAACCCGGGGCGCACCGGCTCACGCACGACTGACTCGAGCGGCGCGCTCATCCCGGCTCCTCAACCCGCCACACCGTGCCGGCCCGGGACCTCAGCGGTCCCGCGCCTCCGCGGCCCGCAGGTGGCCGCAGAGCCCGAGCAGCAGCTTGCCCGCCATCGACGGATGCGCATCGAGCAGTGGCGCGAAGCTCCACGCTGCCAGGGACAACGTGCGCACGGGCGCGTCGGTGCGGATCGTCGCGGACCGTGGCTTGCCGTCGATGAGCGAGATCTCACCGAAGTACTCACCCGGGCCAAGGGTGCGTCGAACCTCGCCGTTCTGCAGCACGGTCACCGAGCCGTCGAGGATGAGGTGGAAGCCCACACTCCCGTGCCCTTCCTCAACGATCTCCCGGTCGGCGTCGTGCTCGACGACGCGTGTCCGGCCCAGGACGTCCTTGAGCTCGTTGTCGGACAGACCCTCGAACAGCGGCACCGATCCCAGCTTCTGAAGCATGTCGCTGTCAGCCATGAGCCACCCCACACCAGTGAGCCGTGTCATCCCGCGCAGCGCGCGGCACTGCGAACGGTGCCACCCGCCGGGGGCGGGCGCAAGCGCTTCTGATCATGTCCCGCACGCGTCTGTCCCCGGCCGGGTCGGCCGGGTACAGACGCCACCGCCGCCCTCCGGGTGCCACCAGGTGGTGATCAGGCGACGGAGGGCGTGTGGTGATGGCGCGTCCGACTGACCATTGCGACGACGAGGACGAGGACCGTGATGGCCGCGACGGTGACCAGCGTTGCCTGCGACCAACCCTCGAGAAGCCAGCCCGACGGGCCCGGGCTGCCGCCGGCCGGCGCGGGGGCCGGCTCGATGAGCGGTGCCGGACCGGCGAAAGCCGGGGTCGCTGCGGTGAAGGCGGCGAGCACAGTGGCCGTGAGGACGGCGACGATGCGGCGGACAGATGACATGGCATACCTCCGGGGAAGTCGGGTCGAGTGGCAGGGAGTGGACCGGTTCAGGGACCGGTCGGTGCGAAACGCGGGACGACGATGCTGGTGGTCGCCCGGGTCCACCACACCGGCCGGAACCGCACGGTGCGGTGGCGGTCGTCGCCCTTGGCGGTCGCGACGAGCCGGGCCTGCGCTGCCGCTCTCATCAGGTCCTGGCGGTGCTCGTGGGCGACGGCGGCGGTGAAGCCGGAGTGGAAGCCGGTCATGGTGTGCTCCTTCGGTGGATTCGGACACCCACCACGGTGCTCCGATGCGGTAAGGGGCACATCCAGAAGATGACCTATCTTGCGCCGCCCGGAGCCTTAGGAGAGCGACTCACCGACCAGCCTGCGCGCCCGCGCGGTGGCGGCGGCCTCTCCCCGGCTGGCGACTCCCAGTTTGGTCAGGATGTGCGACACGTGCACGCTGACTGTCTTGGTGCTGATGACCAGCTCCGCAGCGATCTGGCGGTTTGACGAACCATCGGCCAGAAGAGCGAGCACCTCGATCTCGCGAGCGGTGAGCCCGAAGGAGTTCGGTGGCGGCGCCGCGGGCCGATCCGAGTCGAGCCCTGGCACCCGCAACCGCGCGCGCCCGGCAAGCATCTCTGTCGCATCGAGCAGCGGCCTCGCCCCGATTTCCCGTGCCCCGCTCACCACATCGGCGAGCAGGCCCGCTGCCCGGTCCCGGTCACCCGCCGTCGCATGTGCCGAGGCCCCAGCCAGCAGGACCTGGAGCCGGACGAGCACGGGGACGTCGTCGCTCGCCGTCGCGGACAGCGCGGCATCCCAGAGCCCGACGTGGCCGTCCGACAGGAAGGCCTGCAGCACATGCGGCCAGCACGACGTGGCATCGCGATGCTTCTGAGCTGCGACAGCACCTGCGAGCCAGGCGCTCGGTAGAGCCCGTCCCCGACTCGGAACCGCTGTGGTTGCTGCCGCAGCAGCCCGCAGCAGCGGCCAGAGAAGATGGGGACCCACCTGCGCGCCGAGCCCGACGTACGCCTCCCTCGCGGTCTCGACGGCGGCCGACAACCGCCCCTCCCACAGCGAAACCTCGGCCTCCGCCGTCGCGACCACCACCACCAGTCCCGGGTCTGCCCTGCCGCCCGAGAGGCGCCGATGAGCTGCGGTCAGGGCCTCGCGCGCACCGGTTGAGTCTCCGCCGGCGGCACGCACCGTTGCCAGTCGGGCGTGCAGGCCGGCTCGTTCGAGGTTCGGCCGGTCGACGGCCAGCGCATCCCCGAGGACGCGGAGCACCTCCGACCAGGACCCAGTGGCGATCAGTGCGTCGCAGAGGCCTCCGACGAGATAGTCGAGGATGAGGACCGGGGAGCCTCGCTCGGCTGCGAGGCGCAGGCCGTTCCGGGCATCCCGCTCCGCTTCTTGGAAGTCGCCGTGGGCGATGTGCAGGCGGGCGCGCATGTCCAGGACACGGAGCATGAGAGGCACGTCGTCGAGCTGCTCGGCCGCCAGCCAGGAGTCGGTCAGCAACGCCCGCACCTCGTCCGGCCCCGCCCCCTCGTCGAGCAGCAACCCGGCGGCGGTGACCCTCAGGTGGGCCGCCACCGCCGGCTCTCCCGCCGCCTGCGCCGTGCGAACGGCGTCGTGCAGCGTGACCTGCGCCTGCTGGGTCTCGCGCCGGTGCAGCTGGAACTGCAGCAACGCGTTCAGCGCGTGGGCCCGTGCTCGGGACGGCGTCCGCGGTAGGTCGTCCAGCAGCGCCTGGACGGCGGTCTCCGCGCCGGGGACAGCACCGAGAGAACGCAGCAGCAGCGACTCCTCCCAGAGCACCTCGGCGAGTCGGAGATGCCCTGCAGACGCTGCCAGCCGCTGGCGCGCCTCGGAGAGCAGGTCACGGGCGAGCTCGTACCGACCGGCCAGCCGCGCCGCACGACCGGTGACCGTGAGGAGCGTCGCCTCGTCGGGCATCTCCGCAGTCGCCACGTCTCCCAGCTCCGGCCGCAGGGCGCGGGCGCGCTGGAGGAGGAGCAGCTCCTCGCCGTACGCCGACATGGACCGGGCGACCTCGCTCGCCGCGAGCAGTGCCGGGTAGGCCCGAGCGGCGTTGCGGGCCTGCCACCAGTGGTGAGCCGCGACGGCTACCGCGTGGTCTCCTGATGGCTGCTCCTCCGCGAGGACCGCGTACCTCTCGTGCAGGGTGGCTGCCTCCCCGGGCAGCAGGTCGTCCTCGACGGCCTCGCGCAGCAAGGCGTGCCGGAAGTCGTACCGCGCCTCGCGTCGGTCGACGACGAGCAGCTGCTGCTCCACCAGTTCGCGCAGCGCGGGACGCAGGTGCTCAGGCTCGACCCGGCTCACCGCGGCCAACGAGTCCTCGTCGACCGGGCCCCCCGCAGCAGCGGCGGCGCGGAGCACGCCCGCGGCAGCCGAGGACAGTGGCCGAGTGCTGTGCAGCAGGACGTCACGAAGTTCCGGCGGCAGGGCCTCGTCCCCGGCGCGCCCGGCAGCGGTCAGCTCCTCGACGAGGAACGGCACTCCTTGGCTGCGTTCGACCACCCGTCCGGCGAAGGCCGCGTCGGGCGGGGCACCGAGGATGCCGGTCATCTGGCGGAGGACGCCGGCCTCGCCGAGCCGCCTCAGCTCCATCCGCTCGACGCCCGGCAGCCGCACCATCTCGTCCACCATCTCTTGGACGGCGCGCTCCGGTGCGGGCGTGGTGCGCAGGCTCGCCACGAGCAGCAGCCTGCTCGTGCGCAGCACCCGGGCCAGGTAGCCGACGAGGTCGCGGCTCGCGGAGTCCGCCCAGTGCAGGTCCTCGACGAGCACCGCG
>JAJAYQ010000228.1 GCA_026786145.1 Spirochaetaceae bacterium
CATCGGGCGGCGCATCCCGCAGCCGGTGCTCCGCGGCCTCGTCGTCGTGGTCGGGCTCGTCGCGATCGTCCAGATCCTCGCGGGATGATGCCCCTGTGGCGAGCCCGGTCCAGCGAGTCGACGCGTCGTCGGCGGAGCTGGCTGACTACTCGTCTCTGACGGACGTGGCGCTGCGCCGTATCCGCGAGCCGGCCGAGGGCCTGTTCATCGCCGAAGGCGAGAAGGTCATCCGCCGGGCGGTCGCCGCGGGCTACGTCGTGCGGTCGCTGCTGCTGGAGGAGAAGTGGCTCCCGGCACTCGCCGATGTCCTCGACGAGGTCGACGCGCCGGTCTACCTCGCATCCCCGGCGACCCTCGAGTCGGTGACCGGGTACGTCGTGCACCGTGGCGCCCTCGCGGCCATGTCCCGCAAGGTGCTGGAGCCGGCATTGGACCTGGCGCGATCGTCGACGCGATTGGCGATCCTTGAAGACGTGAACGACCACACCAACGTCGGTGCCATCTTTCGCGGCGCCGCCGGCCTCGGCATCGACGCTGTCCTGCTCAGTCCCAGGTGCGCCGACCCGCTGTACCGGCGGTCGGTGAAGGTCTCGATGGGTGCCGTCTTCGCGGTGCCGTGGTCGCGGCTGGACACCTGGCCCGGAGGTCTGCGCGAGGTGCAGGCACTGGGGTTCTCGGTACTTGCGCTGACCCCCGACCCGGAGGCCACCCCGTTGCACGACCTGCCTGCCCGGGTCGGCGCGAGGTTCGCGCTGGTCCTGGGTGCGGAGGGTGGCGGGATGAGCGAGCGGGCGCTCTCGCTCTCCGACCACCGGGTGCGCATCCCGATGTCTGGCGGGGTCGACTCGCTCAACGTCGCCGCTGCTGCCGCGGTCGCGTTCTATGCGCTGGGCCGCCTCGCCCGCTAGAACAGTGATGACCGTCGGTCTACTCTCGCGAGGGTGGGGTCGCGCAGTGTTGCCGGTCGGTGCGCGGCAGGGGCACTGCTCGCCGCGGCGGTGCTGCTGACCGCCTGCTCCGCGTCACCCGCCTCACCGACGTACGACGGGGAGCAACGTCTGTCCTCCTCGGACGCGGATGGGGAGCGCTCGACGAGTGCCGCGCCGGCCCCCGTCGCCCAGGCGGCGCCTGCGGCGCTGCGCACGGGGGAGTGGGCCGACCTGCTGCGCATCCCCGGCGGCCCCTACCGGCCGGCCGCGCCGGAAGGCGGTCTCGACGACTACCGCTGCTTCCTGCTCGACCCGAAGCTCGCCGAGGACGTCTTCGTCACCGGCTCCGACGTCCTGCCGGGCAACCCGGCCGTGGTGCACCACGCGATTCTCTTCGCCGTGGCGCCGGACGGGGTCGCCGCAGCGGAGGCACACGATGCCGAGACACCTGGTCGGGGCTGGACGTGCTTCGGTGGCGCCGCCCTGCCCGACGCCGGCGGTTCCGCGACCGCCGGCCTGAACTCCGCGCCCTGGTTGGCGGCCTGGGCGCCTGGCGGGGGAGAGACCGTGTTCCGGTCGCGGACCGGTAAGCGGCTCTCGGCCGGCAGCCGCATCGTCCTGCAGATGCACTACAACCTGCGGGAGGGCGCCGAGCCCGACCAGACCGCGGTGCGGCTACGTCTGATGCCGGGGACCGAGGACCTGCGTGCGCTGGAGACGATGCTGCTGGTCGCGCCGGTCGAGCTCCCGTGCACCGGCGACGAGTCCGGCCGTCTCTGCGAGCGGTCGC
>JAJAYQ010000229.1 GCA_026786145.1 Spirochaetaceae bacterium
CGCCGCGCCGGCGCGGCCCCCCCCGCCCCGGCCCCCCGCGCGGGCCCCGGGCCCCCGCCGCGGCGCCGCCCCCCCCCCCCCCCCCCCCCCCCCCCCCCCCCCCCCCCCCCCCCCCCCCCCCCGCGGCGGGACGACGATCCCGTCCACCCCGTCGGTGACGATCTCGCGCACTCCCGGCGCGCAGTCGAAGGCGACCGCCGGCACTCCGCAGGCCATCGCCTCGGCCAGGGCCATCGGCAGCCCCTCGTGGATCGAGGACAGTGCGAACACCGACGCCCCCCGCAGCTCCGCCTCGATGTCCTGCGCGAGTCCCGGCAGCTCCACCCGTCCGACAAGGCCGAGCCGCTGGACCTGCTTGACGAGCTGGCCGTGCAGCGGGCCGTGGCCGAAGATCCGCAGCACCCATTCCGGGTGGTCGTCGGCAACCCGGCTGAACGCCTCGATGAGCCGGTCGTAGCCCTTCTCCGGCGCGTACCGCCCGGCGGCCACCACCACCGGCGCCGACACGTCGCTGGTCAGCTCCGGGTAGAAGCTCAGCGAGTTGTGCATCACACCGACGTTGTTGAACCCCTCGAGCTCGAAGCGGGTCGCGTCGCGCTCGGTGAGCAGCAGCAGGAGGTCGACGTCGCGGTAGTACCGGCTGACCCGCTCCCAACGGGTCGAGCCCAGGGTCGCGTCGAAGGACTCGTGACTCATGCCGATGACGTGCAGGTGGGAGGTGTCCGCCTCGGCCACCCAGTTCATCGACCAGACCTGCATCACCACGACGATGCCGTGCTCGACCTCGCCGAAGACCGACGAGAGCCGGTCGACGGCCCCCTGGTGCGCGCGGGCGTACGCCCGGCGCGCCGAACGCACCCGCGGGTCCAGCCGGGCTCGCAGCGCCGTCACCTTGGGCGGAGCGGGCTCCGGGCGCTCGTTGAGCACCAGGCTGCGGTAGGGCCGCTCCCCGTAGTCGTGCACGACCGCTGCGTGCTGGATCCCGATGACGGCGACCCGGTGACCCCGCTCGTGCAGCATCGTCGCCAGGTTGTGCGTCACGCGCTGCACGCCGCCGAGCTCGTCGATCGTGTTCGCGACAAGAAAGATGTCCCGTGAGATGTCCCGTGAGATGTCATAGGAGATGTTCCCTGTGACGCTCGTCATCGGGCGCGACCGGGCTCGAAGAACTTCTTGACCACGTGCTCCGCCGCGTGGCCGGTCTCGTGCTCGCAGAAGCGCTCTCGGAAGGCCGCGTACTTCTCGCGGTGCGCCGCATGGGAGGTGTCGACGTCCTTGAGGGCGGCGACCAACGAGTGGGTGTCGGCCACCATGGGCCCGGGTGCGATGTCGCGGAGGTCGACGTAGGTGCCGCGCTCGTCGCGTACGTAGTCCTCGTAGTCGAACGTGTAGAACACCATCGGTCGCCCGGTGTTGGCGAAGTCGAACATCACCGACGAGTAGTCGGTCACCAGGACGTCGGCGATGAGCATCAGCTCGGTGACGTCGTGGTGACGGGTCAGGTCGGCGGCGAAGGGACGATACCTGTCCGAGAGCTTGTAGGCATCCAGGTAGTGCGTCCGCAGCATGAGGAACAGGTCCCCGCCCAGCTCGCGCGAGAGGACGTTGATGTCGAAGGGCAGGTCGAACTCCTTCTCGAGCCGCCGGGCACGGTCCCGGAAGGTCGGCGCGTAGAGGACGAGACGCTGGTCGGTCGGCAGGTTCAGCTCGCGCTTCTTCGCGAGCACCCAGTCCTCGTCGACCCCGCGGACGAGCAGGTCGTTGCGCGGCAGGCCGTGGCGGACCAGCCTGCCCTCGTAGCCGTAGGACTTCACGAACGTCTCGACGAAGTACTCACTCGGCACCAGCAGCGCGCTCCAGCGCTTCATCATCGCCCGGTGCGCCCGTCGGGTCGCTGCGCTCGCGCGTTCCAGCGCCGGTGAGTCGAAGCCCATCCGCTTCAGCGGCGTCCCGTGCCAGGTCTGGAGGTAAACCGTCTCGCGCCGGCGGGTGAAGTGACGGGGCAGGCCCTGGTTGTCGACCCAGAACTGCGCGCGTGCCAGGGTGTAGTGGTAGCGCCAGCCCTCACGCATCACCCGTCGCACGTCGGTCGGGAAGCCCTCGGGGGACTTCTTGGCGTGCGACCAGACCGGGATGAGCCCCAGTCGGTCCAGGCCGGCGGCCACCGCGGCCTCGTAGACATAGCGGGGGCTGTCGGAGTACTGCCGGCCCATGTGCGACTCGAACAGGGCCAGACCGGGGCGTACCGGCAGCCTGCGGAACAGGCGGTACGCCTGCGCCTTGAGCGCCGGATGGCCCAGTGCGCTGCGGGTGCGCCACTGCACCGACCACAGGGCCCGCAGGGCGAACCGGTTCACTGTCGCAGCGACCCGCGCCGGGCCGTCGTCAGCGGCCTGCTCGAAAGCCAGGTTCATCCGCATCGTCACGACGGGTTCCAGCGTCCCGGTGGCTGCACCGCCGAGGCGTCCCCGGTAGCTGAGTCGCATGCCGGTGAGCAGCCCAGGGTCGATGCTGAAGGGCGCCAGGGCTCGCTTGCCCGCCCAGAACACCTCCAGCCGGATGTCCCAGCTCGGGACCGTCTGGTCCAGCGCTCCGATCGCGCGGGCCAGGTCGAGCGTGACGCGGTACCGGAGGTGATCGCCCTCGTGGTGGACCTCGTCGACCTGCGTCCGCCGCCGGTCGACCCGGCCCCGGTTGCGCACCGACACCCACATCGTCAGGTCGGCGTCGGGCGGGATGCGCCCGAGCTGGTTGAGCACCGTCCCCTCGAGGCGCAGGCGGCCGCGTACCGGCTCGATGGCCACGATCTCGTTCTGCAGCGACAGCCGCTCGAACGGCAGCCGGTGCAGGCCCATGTCCGTGACGTCGAGGACGGCACGCAGCTGGGGCGTGTCCTGCGGGGTGTCAAGGTACTTCTCGGACCAGTAGACCCTGCCGTCGCGCTCGTGCAGCATCGTCGAGATCTTGAACCCGAACTTGAGGTAGTCGACGGCCTTGAGCGTCTCGGTCACGTCGAGCAGGCGGATCATGTGCACGCAGATGCGCTCGACGGGATAGCACAGCGCCAGGGTCTCGTCGCTGACCGTGGAGAGGTAGTCGGCCGCCATCTCCATGAACTCGCGCTGATAGGCGTCGTCGCGATGCGGCAGGTCGCTGAGGTAGAGCTTGAGGTCGTGGCGGATGAACTTGAAGTCCTTGTAGACCTTGAGGTCCGCCGACCCGTGCTCGCTCAGGAACTCGTCCATCATCCGGTGCACCGCGATGCGGTCGCGGAAGTTGTCGATCTCGTCGCGCCGCTGGGTGATCGAGAGCTCCTCGCCCTCCAGCTGGACGACATGCCAGAAGTAGACGACGTTGGGGACGACCGCGATGACCTTCGCGTGCACGTAGACCTTCGTCGAGAACAGCGAGTCCTCGTAGTGCACGCCTTCCGGGAACCGGATGTGATGGCGGTCGAGGAAGTCCCGGCGGTACAGCTTGTTGGTCGAGAGCGGGTCGAAGAACATCTCGGGGTTCTCGCGGATCCCCTGGTAGACCGCGCGGCGGGTGTAGAGCCGCTTGATCCAGGGCGTCTCCTTCTTCTTGGTGACGTGGACGCGTACGACCTGGCCGGCGACGACGTCCGCGCCGGTGCGCTCGGCTGTCAGCAGCAGGTTCTTGCACGCGTGCCGGTCGTAGCGGTCGTCGCTGTCGAGGAACATGACGTACGGCGCCCGGGCCGCGTCCAGTCCGGTGTTGCGGGGGAGGCTGCACCCGCCGCTGTTCTCCTGGAGCCGGACGACCCGCACCCTGGGGTCCGCCGCCGCAATGCCCTCGGCCACGTCGGCGGAGCCGTCGGTCGACGCGTCGTCCACCACGATCACCTCGAGGTGACGCAGCGTCTGGTCCAGCACCGACCGGATCGCCGTGGGCAGGTGGGCGCGGTCGTTGTAGCCGATCACGACTACCGAGAGCTCTGGAGCCCCCGAGACAGCTGCGTCGACCGGGCGGGGCACTGGCACGGGGGCCGAGTCTAGTGAACTGGGTCCCCCGGGGAGTCCGCTCATACGACGGGCGGACGTCCTGCGCGCGTCAGGCGCCACACCGTTCGCCACGACATGGGGTGCCGCTCGCCGGCCCCCGGCCCCCACCCCTCACGGAAGCCCGCGAACCACGCCGCGAGCGTGCGGGGCGAGCGGAGCCGGACCACCGTCAGGACCGTCCAGACGAGGAGGTAGGGCACGGCCATCGCCCAGGGGAGGTTGCGCCGGGCCACCCACACCCGGTTGCGGGCATTGGTGCGGAAGTAGAGCGCGTGGCGCGTCGGGCTGGTGGCCGGATGGTTCACGACGATGTCCGGCGCGTACCACCCGACGTACCCCTGGTCCCAGACCTTCCACATCAGGTCGATGCCCTCGTGGGCGTAGAAGAAGTGTCCGGGCCACCCGCCGACCCGCTCGAAGAGGTCGCGGCGGATCGCGAACGTGCCCTCCCAGACCCACGTGACGACCCCCGGCCGCAACGGGTCGCCGCCGCCGGGGCGCGGGACCCACCGCTGCGGCGACGGCTTGCCCGTGGGATCCACGGGACGAGGTTGCACGGCCCCGACCGACGGGTCGCCGTCGAGGACGTCGACCAGCCGCGCGACCACGTCGTCGCTGGGCAGGAACGCGTCGTCGTCGTAGAAGAAGATGACGTCCCCACCCACGGCGGCGGCTCCGACGTTGCGCCCCTCGGGGATGCCGACGTTCTCCGGCAGGTGGACGGTCCGCACCCCCTCCGGCATCCCGACCGGCTCCCAACCGTTGCCGACCACGACGACCTCGATCTCTACCCCCCGCTGGGACAGCAGCGAGTCCAGGGCGCGCGGGAAGTCCACGGGCCGGGTGCCCATGCTGAGCACCACCGCGCCCACCGTGGACCGGCTCACCGAAGCCTGCTGGAGGTGAGGATCGCCGCGAGATGACCGAGCACGGTCACTCCGGCGGCCGGCACCAGGACCGCGACGAGCAACCGGGTCGCGTCCAGGCCGCCACCGGTAGCCGCGTCGACGATGCCCGCGACCAGCGCGAGCAGGGTCAGCTCCACCGAGTGGAACGCCCGGTGGAACGGCACGAAGCGAGCGAGCGACCGCAGCCGCCGCACCGGGCCGAGCCGCGGCGCGGCCTCCTCGGCCCGGTCCTCCAGCCGCGGCAGCCCGCTGGCCGAGCGGGCCAGATGCACCGCGTCGTTGAGCGACTTGTTCACCAGCACCAGGACGGCGAGCACTGCACCCAGGGTGGTCCAGCCGCCGACCGAGTCAAGACCGCCGTCAGCGCGTACGCCCAGTGCGAGCGGGATCGCGCTCTCCGCGACGGTGTGACCCAGCTTGTCGAGGAAGAACCCCGCCGGGGAGAACGTCTTGCGCCAGCGGGCGACCTCGCCGTCGCAGCAGTCCCACAGCATCTGCAGCTGCCCCAGCAGCGCGGCGAGCAGGGCACCGGCCAGGCCGGGGAGCAGCAGCGCGGCGCTCGCGGCTGCTCCGGTGACGATCATCAGCACCGTGACGCCGTTGGCCGTGATCGCCGTCCCGAGCAGGACCCGCGTCAGGTAGGGCGACAGGCGCCGCTGGTAGAGGTCGCCCGTCCAGTGCTCGGAGTTGCGCCGCCCCCGCACCGACTCCGGCTGGGTGACGGCCCGCAGCTCGTCGATGGTGGGCCGCTCAGGCATCGCGGGCCTTCCGCAGGACACCCAGCGGCTCGACCACGAGGAACAGGATGCCGAGAGCACCAGCCAGCACCCACAGACCCCCCTCCAGCACGTCGACGCCGGGCGTCGTGAGGGCTCCCAGCAGGACGACGACCCCCAGGCGGCCGGGCCAGCCCAGCCCCAGCACCCGCCAGGGACCATGGCTGCCGCTCCCTGTTGCGAGCCCGTTGAGCACCCGGTACAGCTCGTCGTAGTGGTGGAAGGCGACCGCCAGCAGCAGGGCGAAGGCCGCGCTACTGCTGCGGCTGCTCGTGCTCGCACCGTCCCCCAGCGACCAGGCCACCGCGAGGACGGCGGCGTACTCCAGGGCGCGCAGGAGAGCCGGCCGCGCCCACAGGAACCGGGAGGAGCCCGTTGCCAGCCGGGCGCCCAGCCGTGGCAGCAGCGGTGCGGCGTCCACCTGCGCCGCGACGATCTCCCGCTCGCGCGCCGAGGGCTCCGCCGACCAGGCGCGGGTGCGCAGCGTGCGCCCGGCGGAGGTGTAGCCGAAGGACACCAGCGCCAGCACCAGCAGCACCAGCAGCGCCGTCACCGGCCGGCCGAGCGCGGCCAGCACGGAGAGCACCGCCCACCGCTCGCCGATGCCCAGGTGCAGCACCCGCTTCGCCCACTTGACGGCGGCGCTCCTGTTGCTGCGCTCGGACGCCCGCACGGCCCGGGCTCCGGGCGGTCCGGCGGCATCCGCGGCATCCGCGGCATCCGCGGCATCGTCGAGCACCTCGAGCGGTACGTCGGGCTGGGCGGCCGACTCGCGCAGCTCGTTCACCGCCGTGAACGTGTAGTCCACCGTGTGCCGCACCGTCTGGACCGTCAGCATCACGCCCGCGAGCAGCCACCCGTCGCGCCCGACGTCCGCGCCGAAGACCAGCCCGCCGTAGCAGGCGAACTCCTTGAGGCGGTCGGTCGACGCGTCCAGCCAGGCCCCGGTCGCGGTGAACGACCGCTGGTAGCGCGCCACGTCACCGTCGACACAGTCCACGACGAGCGAGAGCTGCAGCAGCACTGCCCCGGCCACCAGCGCGGCCCGGTTGCCCGTGGCGAAGCACGCCGCGGCCGCCAGCCCGATGACGAACGAGGCCACCGTCACCTGGTCCGGCGTCAGACGCCAGCGCAGCGCCAGTGGTGTGAGACGGCGCGAGAGCGGCCGGCTGACCAGCGTCGCCCAGGCACCGTCCTCGGTCTTGGTCGCACGGGCCAGCCGGAGGGCGTGCGACCGCTCCGGCCCGATCGCGGCCAACGTCTGCCCGAAGCCGGCCGCGTCGGCACCGCCGGGCCCTCGCCGCCAGGGCCAGGGGTCCAGCGACACGGCGCCGACCGGCGTACCCCCTCGGACCAGCGCGACCAGCAGGAGGTCCACCGGGTCACCGGCCCACCCGCTGCCCCCGGCCAGGGCCGCCGCCCGGCGGGCGGCCGTCGCGGCGGCGGCCCG
>JAJAYQ010000230.1 GCA_026786145.1 Spirochaetaceae bacterium
ACCGGGAAGAAGGGGTAGCCGACCGCGTTCTTCTCGGTGCGGCCCGGCAGGGGGTACTGCGTGTGCTTCTGGTACCAGACCAGCATCAGGTGCACGGTGATCAGGGCCAGGAAGACCCCGGGGATCAGCAGGACGTGGGCGGTGTAGAGGCGCGGGATGATGTCCTCGCCGGGGAACTGGCCCCCGAAGAGAAAGAACGACAGGTAGGTGCCCACGACGGGCAGCGAGAGCAGAACACCCTGGGTGATGCGCAGGCCGGCGCCGGAGAGCAGGTCGTCGGGCAGGGAGTAGCCGGCGAGGCCCTCGATGAAGCTCAGCGTGAGCAGGATGACGCCGATGATCCAGTTGGCCTCACGCGGCTTGCGGAAGGCACCGGTGAAGAACACCCGCGCCATGTGCACGATCATCGCCGCGACGAAGATCAGCGCCGCCCAGTGGTGGATCTGGCGGATGATCAGGCCGCCGCGGATGTCGAAGGAGATCTTCAGCGTCGAGGCGAAGGCTTCGGACATGGGCAGGCCGTGGAGGGGGATGTAGGCGCCCTCGTAGATGACCTCCTGGTGGCTCGGCTTGAACCACAGGGTCAGGAAGGTGCCGGTGAGCAGCAGGATGATGAAGCTGTAGAGCGCGATCTCGCCCAGCATGAACGACCAGTGGTCGGGAAAGATCTTGCGAGCGCTGCGCTTGACGAAGTTCGCCGAGCCGTATCGCTCGTCGACCTCGTTGGCGGCAGTTCCGGCTATCTGCTCGAGCCCCATGGCACTAACCCCGTTCCCAGTAGCTCGGCCCGACGGGCTCGTGGAAGTCCTCACGCGCCACGAGGTAGCCCTCGTCGTCCACCGCCAGCGGCAGCTGGGGCAGGGAGCGCGCCGCCGGTCCGAAGATGACCGCGCAGTCCCTGGTCACGTCGAAGGTCGACTGGTGGCACGGGCAGAGGAGGTGGTGGGTCTGCTGCTCGTAGAGACCGACCGGGCAGCCTACGTGGGTGCAGACCTTGCTGTACGCGACGATGCCGTCGACCGACCAGTCCCGCTGCTTCTGGTCCTTGATGTCGTCCGGTGCGAGGCGGATGACCAGGGTCGTGGCCTTCTCCCGCTCGTTGATCGGGTGCTCGTACTCCTCGATGTCCTCGGGCAGGACGTGCACGACCCCCCCGATGGGGATGTCCTCAGGCTTGATCGGACGACCGGTCGGGTCGGTGACCAGGCGCCGTCCCGGCTTCCAGGCGGTGCCGGTCAGCGCGGCGCCGGGGAGGGGGCCGAGGTCGCGCAGCGGGAGGATCGCCAGCAGCCCCAGGGGGGCCAGGGCGCCGAGCAGGCTGTTGCGGATGAGCTTGCGCCGGCCAAGTCCAGCGCCGGCGGCTCCTTCCTTCATCGCGGCGACCGCTTCGGCGCGGTCCTCATCGCTGGAGCGCATGGGCTTGCGGTCGACGACGACCTCGTCGTCGGGCATCAGGGTCTTGGCCCAGTGGATGGCACCCGCCCCGATGGCGAAGAGAGCGATGCCGAGGCCGAGGCCGAGCAGCTTGGTCGACAGGCCCACCCGTTGGAGCATCTCGGCACCCTCGGCGCCGCTGGGCTTCACCGCGAAGTAGGCGACGAGGAACAGCAGGGTGCCCAGGGTCGAGAGCCCGAAGAGCGCCGCGACCTCGCGCTCGCGCCGCTTGGCGGCCTTGGGGTCGACGTCGGACCGGCGGTAGACATGGGCGGGCAGGCCAGGGTTGGCGTAGCGCTGCTCCAGCTCGGTGCCCGAGCCGTGCTCGGCGCCGGCGCCCTGGCCACCGTGGGCGTCGTCGCCGACGATCTCGGCGTGGGAGGAACCGGTCGCTGCAGTGGGCCGCACGGCATCGCTCCCGCCGGTTGTGGCGGGTTGGACGCGCGCGTCGTCGGCGGAGGCTCCCCCGGATGGTGGTTGACCGGTGTGTCGTTGGTCACTCATCGCCGGCTCATCTCGCCTTCGCTCCTAGCCACACGGCGCAGGCGATGAGGCCGCCCAGCCCGACCAGCCAGCCCACGGCCCCTTCGGACACCGGCCCGATCTTGCCCAGGCTTGCCCCACCGGGCGCCGGCTCGGACTCGGTCGTCTTGAGAAACGCGATGATCGCCTGCTTGTCCGCGGGGGGCACCGTGTTCTCGCCGAAGACCGGCATCGACTGCGGACCGGTCAGCATGGCCTCGTAGATGTGCTCGGCGGTGACGCCCTTCAGGGACGGCGCGTACTTCCCTCGGGTCAGCGCGCCTCCGGAGCCCGCAAAGTTGTGGCACATGGCGCAGTTGGTCCGGTAGATCTCGCCGCCCTCGGCCGCGTCGGCGCCGGAGTAGTCGAGCTGCTCCTCGCTGGGAACACCGGGGCCAGGGCCCAGGGAGGCGATGTAGGCGGCCATGGCCGCGATCTCCTCCTCGCTGAACTGGTTGGGCTTCTTCTGGATCTGGGCGCCGAGCTGGACGGCCGGCATGCGTCCGGTCTGGACCTGGAAGTCGACCGACGCCGCACCGACGCCGACCAGCGAGGGCCCGTTGGAGGTGCCCTCGGCGTTGAGGCCGTGGCAGCTGGCGCAGTTCTTGAGGAACAGGGCGCGGCCCTCGTCGACCACGGCCGCCGGGACCCCGGCGCCGGCCTGGGCCTGTGTCGCCGGCGCGACCATCGCATAGGCGCCGCCGGTCGCCGCGAGCGCGAGCAGCAGCAGCAGCGTCGGGGCGAGCCGGTGCCGGCGACGGCGGGAGATGGCGCCGAGCAGTCTCCGGAGAGGTCGCCCGGGGTGTTGATGAGTCACAGAGGCGCTCACTTGATCAGGTAGATGGTCGCGAAGAGGCCGATCCAGACCACGTCGACGAAGTGCCAGTAGTAGGACACCACGATGGCCGTCGTCGCCTGCCCGTGGGTGAAGCGCCGGGCGGTAAACGTCCGGCCGAGGACGAGCAGGAAGGCGATGAGACCGCCCGTGACGTGCAGGCCGTGGAAGCCGGTGGTCAGGTAGAAGACCGAGCCGTACGCGTCCGAGGAGAGGGTCAGGCCCTCCTCGGCCACCAGCGACGCGTACTCGTAGACCTGGCCGCCGACGAAGAACGAGCCCATCAGGAAGGTGATGATGAACCACATCCGCAGCCGGACGACGTCGCCCTTCTCCGCGGCGAAGACCCCCAGCTGGCAGGTCACCGACGACAGCACGAGCACCGTGGTGTTTATGGTGGAGAACGGGATGTTGAGCATCTCCGGTCCGGTCTCCCACAGCTCCGGGCTGACCGAGCGGATCGTGAAGTACATCGCGAAGAGCGCGGCGAAGAACATCAGCTCGGAGGAGAGCCAGACGATGGTCCCGACGGCGGTGGTGTCCGGTCGGCTGGCCGGCACATGAGAACGAGTGCTCTGCCCTGCTGCTGTCGCCACCTTGGCATTATTGCGGTCCCGGCCCCGGGGGGCACCCCCGACCCCCCGACTCGACGCGAGGCCTTTCCGGGCGTACGCCGGGCCGTAGGCTGGGGTCGTGCTCGGCGCCTGGCTCTCCACGCACGACGGGACCCTTCTGGGGCCGCCCGACGCGCCGCCGCCGCTGACGGCCGTCAGGCTGCTGACGGGGTGGGAGCCGGCGGTGCTGCCGCTCGCCGGGGCGGCGGTGGTCGGGGGTCTCTACCTCTACGGCGTGCACCGCCTGCGCCGGCGGGGGGACGCCTGGTCGCGCTGGCGCACGGTGCTCTTCGTCGGCCTCGGGCTCGGCTCGTTCGTGGTCGCGACCACCTCGGGGCTCGCGGTCTACGACACCACGCTGCTCTGGGTCCACATGGTCCAGCACATGGTGCTGGGGATGGTCGCGCCGGTCCTGCTGGCGCTGGGTGCGCCGATCACGCTGGCCCTGCGCCTGTTGCCCCGCCGCGGGAAGTCCGTGCTGCTCGACGTGCTGCACAGCCGGGTGGCAAAGGTCGCGACGTTCCCGGTCGTCGCGGGAGCGATCTTCGTCGCCACCCCCGTCGCGCTGTACCTGACCGGCTGGTACGAGGCGACGCTGCGCAACCCGTTGTTGCACGACCTCAACCATCTGCACTTCGTGATGGTCGGCTGCCTCTGGTTCTGGCCGATCCTGGGGCTCGACCCCATGCCGATGCGGCTGCCCTACCCGATGCGGCTGCTCGCGGTCTTTGTCACCATGCCGTTCCACGCCTTCCTGGGCGTGACGATCATGGGTGCCTCGACGGTGATCGCCCGCGACTACTACGTCGAGCTCGGACGCACCTGGGGGCCGTCCCTGGCCAAGGACCAGGAGATCGCCGGCGGGGTGCTGTGGGCCAGTGGTGACCTGATTGCGCTGCTCGTGCTGGGCGCGCTGTTCGTGCAGTGGGCGCGCGCCTCCGAGCGGGAGGCCGTCCGTGAGGACCGGCGGCTGGACCGCCTGGAGGCCGCCCGCCGGACCTGAGGTCGGGCAGGCTGGGGTCGTGGTCGCCCTCTTCGTCGCGGCGGCGTTCCTCGGCGCCGCGATGCTGTTCCTCATCGAGCCGATGCTCGCGAAGCTCCTGCTGCCGTCCTTCGGCGGGTCGCCCACCGTGTGGAGCACGAGCACGCTGTTCTTTCAGGGCGTGCTGCTCGCCGGCTACGTCTACGTCCACGTCTCGACCCGTCGGCTCGGGCCGCGGCGCCAGCCGTGGGCGCACCTGGCCCTGTTGGTGCTGCCGCTGCTGTTGCTGCCGGTCGGGCTGCCTTCCGACGCCGAGCCCCCGGTCGGCAGCGACCCGGTGTGGTGGCTGCTCCGGGTGCTGCTGGTGGCGATCGGGCTGCCGTTCGCGCTGTTGGCGGCGACGGGTCCGTTGCTGCAGCGCTGGTTCTCGTGGACCGCGCCCCCGCGGGCGCGCGCCCCCTACTTCCTCTACGCGGCGAGCAACGTTGGCAGCGTGGTGGGGCTGCTCGGCTACCCGTTCCTCGTGGAGCCGACGGTCGGGCTGGCGACCCAGACGCGCTGGTGGTCCATCGCGTACGTCGGCTTTGCACTGCTGGTGGCGGCCTGTGGCGTCGTGGCTGGGAGGGCTGCCCGGCGTACGCCCGAGAGCGGGCCCGCCGACGTCACTGCCGTCGCGTCGCGCCCAGGCCCGTCGGTGCGGACTCGGCTCAGGTGGGTGGCGGTCGCGTTCCTGCCGTCGAGCCTCATGCTCGGCGTGACCACCCACGTGTCGACTGACATCGCGGCTATTCCGCTGTTCTGGACCGTCCCGTTGGTCGTCTACCTCGCGACCTTCGTGGTGGCGTTCGGGCGGAGCACCCGGCGACCGCCGAGGCGGACGGCTCTTCTCGCGGCGGCGTTGTGCCTACCGGTGCTGCTCGTTGTCGCCGGGACGTGGGACGTCACCGTCTGGGCGGCCGTGGTCCTGGACCTGTCGCTGCTCGCGGCGGCCGGGCTGGCGGCGCACGGGCGCCTCGCCGCGACGCGACCCGTGGTCGAGCACCTCACTGGCTTCTACATCCTGGTCTCGCTCGGCGGTGCGCTCGGCGGGCTGCTCAACGGTCTGCTGGCGCCGCTGCTGCTCGACCGGCCGCTGGAGTACCCCGTTGTCGTCGCACTGGTGCCGCTGCTGACGGTCGGCATCCTGCGCGATGTTCCGCGGCCACGGCGACGACCGGTTCTGGGTCTGGCGCGCGAGCCGATGGCGTGGATGGCTGCGGTCCTGGTTGTGGGGTTCATCGGGCAGGAGTACGCCGGCGGGCGGGTTCTGCTGCGTGAGCGCACGTTCTTCGGCAGCTACCAGGTCAAGCAGGACGAGGACCGCCGGCTGCTCAGCCACGGGACGACGGCGCACGGGTGGGAGGAGCGCGCGGGCCCGTGGGTGGGGGAGCCGACGTCGTACTACACGCGCAGCGGACCCATCGGCAACGTCATGTCGGCCTACCGGGGCACGCCGCTCCTGGACCGGGTGGCCGTCATCGGGATGGGGGTCGGCACCATGGCGGCCTACGGGGAGCCCGGGCGGCGGATGGCCTTCTACGAGATCGACCCGGCGGTGGTGGACATCGCGCGGTCGAGCTTCGGGTTCCTCCGGAGGTCCGAGGCCGATGTCCGCGTCGTGGTGGGGGACGGGCGGCTGGCGCTGGGACGGGCGCCTGACTCGGCGTACGGCCTCATCGTCGTCGACGCGTTCAGCTCGGACGCGATCCCGGCGCACCTGCTGACGGAGGAGGCGGTGCGGGGCTACCGGTCCAAGCTCGCTCCCGGGGGCCTGCTGGCGGTGCACGTGACGAACCGCCACCTGGACCTGGTGCCGGTCCTCGCCGCGCAGGCCCGGCGGCTCCAGATGGTGGCCGTGGTCCGGAACGACGACGACGCGGAGCTGCCGGCGTCGATCTCGACGTGGGTGGTGCTGGCGCGCCGGGACGCGGACCTCGACCGGTTGCGGACGCGCCCCGACTGGGATCCTGCCGTCGCGGGGGACACCCGGGCCTGGACCGACGACTACTCCTCGCTGCTTGAGGTCCTCGACATCGGCTGATCTGCCGTGCTCCGGGGCGGCCGATAGCATTCCTGCGTGACCGACAGGACCGACGAGCCGACGATGACGCTTCTCGTCTACAGCGACGACGTGGACACCCGGGAGCGGGTCAAGCTCGCCATCGGCCGCCGCCCCGCGGCCGACGTCCCGTTCGTGACGTGGCTCGAGTGCGCGACCGGCACGGCCGTGATCTCCGCGCTGGACGCGGGGGGTATCGACGTCGCGATCCTCGACGGCGAGGCCGCGCCGACCGGCGGCATGGGCATCGCCCGGCAGGCCAAGGACGAGATCTTCCAGTGCCCGCCGATCGTGGTCCTCACCGGCCGGGTCGCGGACGCGTGGCTGGCGGCCTGGTCCAGGGCCGAGGCCGCTGTGCCTCACCCGCTGGACCCGATCGTGCTCGCGTCCACGGTGGCAGGGCTGATGCGCCGCCGCAGTGCCGACTTGTCCGTCACCTAGGCCGCGTCCGGTGGGCAACGCCACGTCGTCGGCGAGCTGGCCTGCGCTGCTGACGCGACTTCTGCACCGCGAGGACCTTTCCGCGACCGAGACCTCGTGGGCGATGGAGCAGGTCATGCTCGGCGAGGCAACACCAGCACAGGTCGCCGGGTTCGTCGTCGCGCTGCGGGCCAAGGGCGAGTCGCCCGACGAGGTGTCGGGGCTCGTGAGCGCCATGCTTTCGCTCGCTGCCCGGATCGATGTCCCGGGACCAGCCGTCGACACGTGCGGCACCGGCGGGGACCGCGCACACACGGTCAACATCTCGACGATGTCGGCGATGGTGGTAGCCGGAGCGGGCGCGAAGGTCATCAAGCACGGAAACCGCGCCGCGTCCTCGGCCTGCGGCTCCGCTGACCTGCTGGAGGAGCTCGGGGTCGTGGTCGACCTAGCTCCGGAGCTCGTTGTCGAGTGCGTGGACCAGGCCGGGATCGCGTTCTGCTTCGCGCCGAGATTCCACCCGGCGCTGAGACACGCCGCTGCTGCGCGACGTGAGCTGGGGGTGGCGACGGTGTTCAACTTCCTCGGGCCGCTGGCCAACCCGGCGCAGCCTTCGGCTCAGGCGGTCGGTGTGGCCGATGCCCGGATGGCCGGGGTGATGGCCCAGGTGCTGGCGGACCGTGGGGTCTCGGCGCTTGTGTTCCGGGGTGACGACGGGCTCGACGAGCTGACGCCGTGCGCGCCGTCACAGGTGTGGGTGGTCCGCGACGGTGCGGTCACGATGGAGAAGGTCTCGCCCGAGGATGTCGGGATCGAACGGGCCGAGCTGGACTCGCTGCGTGGTGGCGATGCACCCCACAACGCGGAGGTCGCACGACGGTTCCTCGCGGGG
>JAJAYQ010000231.1 GCA_026786145.1 Spirochaetaceae bacterium
CGGACTGGTCGGAGCCCGTCGCGCGCGCGCCGATGCTGGACGTGCAGGGACTGATCTGGGTGCTGGCGCCGACGCAGGACGCGTCGGTCGCCTCCCCCGTCACCATCAGCGGGGTCGGCACCGCCTTCGAGGCGACGATCAGCTGGCAGGTCCGCCGCGAGGGGTCCGACGCCGTGGTGGCGGAGGGCTTCACCTCGGGCGGCGCGAACGGGGAGTTCGGCGAGTTCACCGACACGGTCGAGCTCGAGCCGGGGACCTACGAGCTGCGCGCGTTCGAGAGCTCGGCCGAGGACGGCCGGCCGCTGCACGTGGACTCCAAGACGTTCACCGTCGAGTAGGCCCGCGGTGGCTCAACGCCAGCGGGTGCCCGCCATCAGGACGGCGAGCGCGGCGGTGCCTGCCGTCGAGGTGCGCAGCACCGTCTCCCCGAGGCGGTACGCCGTGGCGCCGGCGGCGTCGAAGGCGGCCAGCTCATCGGGGCTGATCCCGCCCTCGGGACCCACGACCATCACCAGGTCACCGACGGCGGGGGGCAGCATCCGCGACAGAGGCTCGGTCGCGTCCTCGTGCAGGACCACGCCAGCCGTCGCGGCACCGAGCAGGGCGGCCACCTCCGCGGTGCTCGCGAGATCGGTCACCTCCGGGAACCGGGTCCGCCGGGACTGCTTGGCGGCGGTGCGCCCCGTCGTACGCCATCGGGCCAAGGACTTGGCGACCCGGTCGTCGCGCCACCGGGTGACGCACCGCGAGGCAGCCCAGGGGACGATCACGTCCACGCCCACCTCGGTCAGGGTCTCGACGGCGACCTCGCCGCGGTCGCCTTTGGGCAGCGCCTGGACGACGACGAACCGCGGGCTGGCCGGCGGGTCCTCGGTGACGGAGGTGATGAGCACGTCGAGCCGGTCCTTGCTCACGCCGGAGACGACACCGTCGGCCCATCGCCCGGACCCGTCCGTGAGCAGGACCGTTTCACCGACACCCAGTCGCGTGACGGTCGCCGCGTGCCGCCCTTCGGGGCCGTCGACAACGACCGTGCCGGCGACCAGCCGGTCGGTGCCGACGACGAACGCCGGAGCACTCACACTGGTCAGCGCTGGGTGTTGAAGGCGTCGCGGAGGCGGTTGAAGAAACCCTGGTTCTGGCTGGTGACGTGACCGACGTCCGGTCCGTCCTCGCCGCGCAATCCGGCGAGCCGGCGCAGCAGCTCTTCCTGCTCGGCATCGATCCGGGTCGGCGTGTGCACCTCGATGTGCGCGATCAGGTCACCGCGCCCCTGGTGGCGCAGATGGGTGACGCCGAGATCGTCCAAGGTGAGCGTCTGCCCGGACTGGGTCCCCGCGCGCAGCTCGACCGGACGGGGGCCGTCGAGGGTCTCGATCGTGACGGTGGTGCCGAGGGCGGCGGCGGTCATCGGGACGGCAACGGTGCAGTGCAGGTCGTCACCGCGGCGGCTGAAGGTGGCGTGCGGGCGCTCCTCGATCTCGACGAAGAGGTCACCGGGCGGGCCACCACCGGGGCCGGACTCCCCCTCGCCGGTCAACTGGATGCGGGTGCCGGTGTCGACACCCGGCGGGATCTTCACCGACAGCGACCGTCGGGTGCGTACGCGTCCGTCGCCACCGCAGTCAGGACACGGGTGCGGGATGACCGTGCCGAAGCCCTGGCAGCCGGCGCACGGTCGTGAGGTCATGACCTGGCCGAGGAAGCTGCGGGTGACCTGCTGGACCTCACCACGGCCCTGGCACACGTCGCAGACCCGTGGTGAGGTCCCCGCCGCGGCGCCACCTCCCTGACAGGTGGGACAGGTGGTCGCGGTGTCGACCTGCAGGTCCCGGGTGACGCCGAAGGTCGCCTCGGCGAGGTCGATCTCGACGCGGATGAGGGCGTCCTGGCCGCGGCGCTGTCTCGGGCGAGGGCCGCGGGCTCCGCCGCCACCGCCGCCGAAGAACGCGTCCATGATGTCGGAGAAACCGAAGCCGGAGCCGAAGCCACCACCGGTGGAGAAGGGGTCGCCGCCCAGGTCGTGCAGCTCGCGCTTCCTGGGGTCGGAGAGCACCTCGTAGGCCTTGGTGACCTCCTTGAAGCGCTCCTCCTCGTCCGGGTTCACATCCGGGTGCAGCGTCCGGGCAAGACGCCGGTAGGCCTTCTTGATCTCCTCCGGGGTGGCCTCGCGGGCCACGCCCAGGACGGAGTAGTAGTCCGCCTGTTGCTGACCGGCCACTCAGCTGTCCCCCACGATCTTGCCGACGTACCTGGCCACGGCTCGTACCGCTCCCATCGTTCCGGGGTAGTCCATGCGGGTCGGGCCCAGCACACCGAGCTTGGCGAGCGTCTCGCCCTCGGAGCCATAACCCACGCTGACGACCGAGGTCCCCGCCAGACCCTCGTGGGCGTTCTCGGAGCCGATGCGCACGGTGAGGACCGCGGGGTCGCTCGCCTCGCCCAGCAGCCGCAGCAGCACCATCTGTTCCTCGAGGGCCTCGAGGACCGGGCTGATGCTGTGCGGGAAGTCGGGGCCGAAGCGGACGAGGTTGGCGGTGCCGGCGAGGACCACGCGGTCCTCGTGCTCCTCCACGAGACTCTCGAGCAGCGCCGACAGCACCGCAGAGACGAACGGTCGCTCCTCGGCCGTGAACCGCTGGGGCAGGTCGGTCAGCCTGCCCGCGGCCTCCTCCAGTCGTACGCCGACCGTCGCGGCGTTGAGCTGGGCCCGCAGCTCGCCGAGCAGCACCTCAGGGGTCTCCGACGCGGTCTCGACGACCCGCTGCTCCACCCGCCCGGTGGTCGTGATGAGCACCACCAGGAGACGGGTTGTCGTGAGCGGCAGGATCTCGACGTGGCGGACGCTGGACCGGGACAGCGAGGGGTACTGCACCACGGCGACCTGCCGCGTCAGCTGGGCCAGCAGACGGACCGTGCGCGACACGATGTCGTCGAGGTCCATCGCCCCGTCGAGGAAGGTCTGGATCGCCCGTCGCTCGGGCGCGGACAGTGGCTTGACGCTGGAGAGCCGGTCGACGAAGAGCCGGTAGCCCTTGTCGGTCGGGATGCGGCCGGCGCTCGTGTGCGGCTGGGCGATGTAGCCCTCGTCCTCGAGCGCCGCCATGTCGTTGCGGATCGTCGCCGGTGAGACACCGAGGTTGTGCCGCTCGACCAGGGCCTTGGACCCGACCGGCTCCTGGGTGGACACGTAGTCCTCGACGATGGCGCGCAGGACCTCGAGCTTGCGGTCCTCGATCACGGCACCTCCACCCGGGCATGGCGATCCGCTGGCACTCCTACCGGCGGAGTGCCAAGTGTACGCCGTGAGTGGCCGACCGGCGCGTCCGATGGCGCCGCCACCACGACTCCCGCAAAGGTGAGTCCGTGGACCGCTACGCAGGTGACGTGCTCGCGGCCGGCGCTGCCGTCGCCCCCCGTCGGCAGATCCTTCGCGTGGCCGCCGTGACCGAGCTGGTCGTGGAGGACGCAGGGACAGGATTCTGCGGTGCCGTCGTCCGCTGGGAGAAGACGGCTGGTGGCCCCACCGTGACCCTCGAGGACCGGCACGGTCGCCAGCGCGTCTTCCCGGGCGGGCACGGCTTCCTCCTCGATGGTGCCCCTGTCGAGCTGGTGCGTCCGACCAGTCCCGCCACTGGCTCCCGCGGGACTGCCCCCGTCCGTACGGCCTCGGGGTCCGTCGCCGTGCCCAACGTTCGCGCCCGCGTCGCCCGGGCCGGGCGCATCTACGTCGAGGGCCGCCACGACGCCGAGCTGGTCGAGAAGGTCTGGGGCGACGACCTGCGCGTCGAGGGCATCGTGGTCGAGCACCTCGGCGGCGTCGACGATCTCGTCGCCGAGGTGCGCGCCTTCGCGCCCGGACCGGGACGGCGGCTCGGCGTCCTGGTCGACCACCTCCTCCCCGGGACCAAGGAGTGGCGCATCGCCGCGCAGGTGTCCTCGCCCCACGTCCGGGTGCTCGGACACCCCTACGTCGACGTGTGGCAGGCGGTCCGGCCGGGCGTCCTCGGCATCGCCGGGTGGCCAGAGGTGCCCATGGGCGTGCCGTGGAAGGAGGGCGTCTGCGCGGGCCTGGGCTGGGGTCTCGACCCGGCCGCCGCGTGGCGGCGGATCCTCGGTGCCGTGCGGACGTACGCCGACCTGGAGCCGAGCCTGCTCGGCCGGGTCGAGGAGCTCATCGATTTCGTCACCACCGAGGACACCGTCGCGCCCAGGCCCTAGCCTGTCCGTGACCCAGAGGAGACCCCGTGTCCGACCAGCCCGAGCAGCCGCCCCAGCCCCCGCAGCCGCCCGGCTCGGCGCAACCACCGCCGTCCCAAGCGTCCCAGCCGCCAGCTCCTCCCCCACCCGTGCCGTCGTCTACACCCGGTGCAAGCGTGCCGACCCCCGGCAGCGGTTACGGGGTGGCTGCGTCCAGCGGCCAGCCGACGGCATACCCCTCCGGCGACTCGGCAGCGAGTGGCAACTTCGCTGACTGGCCCAAGCGCGCGCTGGCGGGGCTGGTCGACTACTTCGGCCCGTTCCTGGTGGCCTTCCTCGTCTCGAGGGGCAGCTCCGGGCTCGGTCTGATCCTGCAGCTTGCGGCACTCGGGTGGGCCGTCTACAACGCCTACCTGGGCGGACAGACCGGCCAGTCCTACGGCAAGAAGATCGCCGGGATCCGCCTGATCTCCGAAGCCACGGGGATGCCTCCCGGCGGCGGGCTGGGCATCGGTCGCTACTTCGTTCATATCATCGATGCGCTGCCCTGCTACCTAGGATTCCTGTGGCCGATCTGGGACAGCAAGAAGCAGACGTTCGCCGACAAGCTCCTCAAGACCGTCGTCGTGACGGCGTAAGGAGAACAACGAGATGACCGAGCCCCCCGACGCACCGACACCGCCCGGCTACCAGCCACCGCCCCCGGGCTACCAGCCACCGCCCCCGGGCTACCAGCCACCGCCGGGCTACCAGCAGCCACCCGGCGGCCAGCTGAGCCAGACTGACGAGCGGACGTGGGGGATGCTCGCCCACATCAGCTCCATCCTGGCCGCGATCGTGGGCCTGTCGTTCCTCGGCCCGCTGGTCGTGCTGCTGATCCAAGGACCGAAGTCGCAGTTCGTCCGGCGTCAGGCGGTGGAGGCGCTGAACTTCCAGATCACGACCTACATCGCGGCGATCGTGTCCGGGCTCCTGATCCTTCTGGTGATCGGAATAGTCCTGCTGCCGCTGGTCCTGCTCGCCTGGCTCATCCTGACGATCGTGGCCGGCGTCGCAGCGAACAACGGGCAGGACTACCGCTACCCGTTCAACATCCGCCTGATCAAGTAGGTCAGTCGACGAGGTCGCGCACCACGGCATCGGCGAGCAGACGGGGGCCCCCCGGCCGCGCCGGGCGGCCGGGGGGGGGGGGCGGCCCGGGGGGCCCCCCCGCCCCCCCCGCGCCCCCCCCGCCGGGTGTGCTCCGGCGCGTCGAAGTTGATCATCGACGGCACCGAGCTCTCGGGTCGGGACCCCTTGCCCGAGCAGAAGGTGCGCCAGTCGCGACTCATC
>JAJAYQ010000232.1 GCA_026786145.1 Spirochaetaceae bacterium
GCCCAGGCATGCGGCGATCATCGCAACAGCGGTGTGAAGGTTGCCTCCGGGCCTGCCGATGCTGACGGGAGCCCCTACTGGAGGACGTCATGACGGCACCCCTGCTCGACCGCTCCACCGGCGCGCCCGGAGAGGGGGACGGCTCGTGGCCGGTCCCCGTCGGCGAGGCCGCGCGGGTCGCCGCCCTGCGCGCCTTCAACGTCCTGGACCAGCCGCAGCAGGAGGACCTGGATGCGGCGGTGCGCCTCGCGGCGTACGTCTGCGGCACCCCCCGTGCGGAGATCAACCTGGTCGACACCGACCGCCAGTGGCAGGCGGCGGCCTTCGGGGGCGAGCGGGGTGAGCAGCCCCGCGCCGACTCGATGTGCGCGCGGGTGATCATGGGCAGCGACCCGGTCCGGGTGCCGGACGCCAGCAAGGACGACCGGTTCGCCGACAACCCCTCCGTGTCAGGCGCCCTCGACAGCGTCCGCTTCTACGCCGCCGCGCCGCTGGTCACCCGGGACGGTCACTCGATCGGCACCGTGTGCGCTTTCGACACCACCCCCGTGGCGCTGTCGGACCTCCAGCTCGGGCTGCTGAAGGACATCTCGGACCAGGTCATGGCCCTGTTCGAGATGCGCCGGATGGCCGCCTCCCTCGGGCGCATCGCCAGCCGCGACGCCCTCACCGGTCTCGCCAACCGCCGCAGCGCGGAGATGGCGATCGCCAACGCCATCGCCCGGGCCGAGCGTGGCCTGGGCACCCCGTCGGTGGTGGTGGTGGACCTCGACGGCTTCAAGCCGGTCAACGACGTCTACGGCCACGGTGTCGGCGACGCCGTGCTGAGGTCAGTGGCCGACCGCCTGACCCGCACGGCTCGCACCGTGGACACCGTGGCCCGCATCGGCGGCGACGAGTTCGTGGTGCTGCTCGAGAGCACGGGGGGACCGGGAGCGGTCGCGGCGCTGGGCCGCCTGCGCGAGAGCCTGGCCGGCGGCTGGGCCGAGGTCATCGGCGCCAGCACCCTCGAGGTCGGGGCGGCGCTGGGGATCACGACCTACCGCCCGGGCGACGGCGTCGCCAGCCTGATCGCCCGCGCGGACGCCGAGATGTACGCCGACAAGGCCCGCCGCGCCGCGGGCGACGGCTAGCCAGCCCCCGCGGCAGCAGCTGCTCCGACACGTCTGGCCCGTCTGGATTGGCACTCGGGTTGACCGAGTGCCAGGTCGCGGCCTAGATTCGGCATTGGCACTCTCGAGGTGAGTGTGCCAACCAGACGCCAAGAGGGAGTCAACGTGACGACGGCCACCAAGGTTGCCATCAAGCCGCTCGAGGACCGCATCGTGGTCCAGCCGTCCGACGCCGAGCAGACCACCGCGTCGGGCCTCGTGATTCCGGACACCGCGAAGGAGAAGCCCCAGGAGGGCACTGTTCTCGCGGTGGGCCCGGGACGATTCGAGGACGGGAGCCGCGTGCCGCTGGACGTGAGCGTCGGCGACACCGTGATCTACAGCAAGTACGGCGGCACCGAGATCAAGCACAACGGCGAGGAGTACCTCGTGCTCTCCGCCCGCGACGTGCTCGCGGTGATCGAGAAGTAGCTCGAGAAGCAGATCGCGTCGTACTCGTGACACCGCCCCGGGCGGCCGGACGCTCGCGTGCGGCCCACCCGGGGCGTTGGTCATTGCTCATCTCGTCGACGCACTGCCTGCCCCACCCCTGTTCGACCCAGACCTGAAGAAGTAAGGACGTCAGCCCAGATGGCCAAGACCTTGCAGTTCAACGATGCGGCGCGCAAGTCGCTCGAGCGTGGCGTGAACAAGCTCGCCGATACGGTGAAGGTGACCCTCGGCCCGCGCGGCCGCAACGTGGTGATCGACAAGAAGTGGGGCGCCCCCACGATCACCAACGACGGCGTGACGATCGCTCGGGAGGTCGAGCTCGAGGACCCCTACGAGAACCTCGGCGCCCAGCTCGCCAAGGAGGTCGCCACCAAGACGAACGACGTCGCCGGTGACGGCACGACGACCGCGACGGTGCTCGCCCAGGCGATGGTCCGCGAGGGACTGCGCAACGTGGCCTCCGGCGCGAGCCCGATGGCGCTGAAGAAGGGCATCGACAAGGCCGTCGAGGCCGTGTCGGCCAAGCTGCTCGAGATGGCCCGCGACGTGGACGGCAAGGACGACATCGCCAAGGTCGCTTCCATCTCCGCCCAGGACCCGGCGGTGGGAGACCTCATCGCCGAGGCGTTCGACCGCGTGGGCAAGGACGGCGTCATCACCGTCGAGGAAGCCAACACGATGGGCCTCGAGCTGGAGTTCACCGAGGGCATGCAGTTCGACAAGGGCTACATCTCGCCGTACATGGTGACCGACCCCGAGCGCATGGAGGGTGTCCTCGAGGACGCTTTCGTGCTGGTCAACCAGGGCAAGATCTCGGCCGTCGCCGACCTGCTGCCGCTGCTCGAGGTGGTCGCCAAGGCCGGCAAGCCGCTGCTCGTCATCGCCGAGGACGTCGACGGCGAAGCGCTCTCGACCCTGGTCGTGAACAAGATCCGCGGGCTGTTCGTCTCGGTGGCCGTGAAGGCCCCCGGCTTCGGCGACCGTCGCAAGGCCATGCTCGAGGACGTCGCGGTGCTGACCGGCGCCACGGTCGTCGCCCCCGAGGTCGGCCTCAAGCTCGACCAGGTCGGCCTCGAGGTGCTGGGCAAGGCCCGCCGTGTCGTGGTCACCAAGGACGACACCACCATCATCGAGGGTGGCGGCGACAAGGCTGCGGTCGAGGGCCGGGTCGCCCAGATCCGGTCCGAGATCGAGTCCACCGACTCGGACTGGGACAAGGAGAAGCTCCAGGAGCGGCTGGCCAAGCTCGCCGGCGGCGTGTGCGTGATCGGCGTGGGCGCGGCCACCGAGGTCGAGCTCAAGGAGCGCAAGCACCGCATCGAGGACGCCGTGTCGGCGACCCGGGCGGCCATCGAGGAGGGCATCGTCGTCGGGGGTGGAGCCGCACTGGTCCACGCCGTCGCGGTGCTCGAGGACTCGCTCGGCCTCACCGGCGACGAGGCGACCGGCGTCGCCATCGTCCGCCGCGCGGCCGACGAGCCCCTGCGGTGGATCGCCGAGAACGCGGGCGAGGAGGGCTACGTCGTGGTCAACCACGTCCGTGAGGCCGGCACCGGCGGCTTCAACGGCGCCACCGGGGAGTACGGCGACCTGGTCGCCCAGGGCGTCCTGGACCCGGTCAAGGTGACGCGGTCCGCGCTGGTCAACGCCGCCTCGATCGCGAGCATGGTCCTCACCACCGACACGCTGGTGGTGGAGAAGAAGGAGGAGGCAGCCCCCGAGGCCGCCGGCCACGGTCACAGCCACTGACCTGGCGTCACCCGTACGAATCGCCGAACATCGCGCAGGTACGACGAGGGCCTGGCTCCCAGAGGGGGCCGGGCCCTCGGCCGTGGTGGACAATCGGGGCGTGCCCCCACCCGCCGAGACCGAGGACCCCGTCGACGAGCCCGAGGCGGCCCTGGGCGTCGCCGCCGTGGCCCGCCGGCTCGGCGTGGCCACCGGGACGCTGCGCACCTGGGACCGCCGCTACGGGCTGGGGCCCAGCGATCACCAGACCGGTGCGCGGCGGCGCTACACCGCTCTCGACGTCGCCCGCCTGGACCTGATGCGACGCCTGATGCTCGAGGGGGTCACCCCGGCCGAGTCGGCGCGGGTGGCATTGGCGTCCGGGGCCACCAACCGGCCGCAAGCCGCCGGCCGGCCGGGCGTACGCCATGAGCCCGCTCCGACCGCCAGCGCCACGCGGGCCCGCTCCACCGAGCGGGGCGGCGGCGGTCGCGTCGTGGCCCTGCGCCAAGGGTCACCCGCCGCCCGAGGCCTGGCCCGGGCAGCGATGGGCCTCGATGGCGACGCCTGCACCGCGATGCTGGTCGCCTCGCTGCGCCGCCGGGGTGTGGTCCTGACCTGGAATGAGGTGTTGCTGCCGGTCCTGGCCGGCGTGGGCGACCGCTGGCGCTCGACGGGGTCGGGCATCGAGGTCGAGCACCTGCTCAGCGAGAGCGCCGAGGCGGCGCTGCGCTCCCGTACCCGCACGCATCAGTCCCGTCCCGGCATGAGGCCGGTGGTGCTGGCCGCCCTGGAGCCCGAGGGCCACCGACTGCCGCTGGTTGCGCTCTCGGCAGCCCTGGCCGAGCAGGCGGTCCCCGTCCGGATGCTCGGGCCCCGGCTGCCGCTCCGGGCGCTCGCGGACGCCGTCGTCCGCACCGGGCCGGCGGCGGTCTTCCTGTGGTCGCACGGGGCGCTGGCGACCAACGGCATACCTGCGCCGCCACAGGTCCCGACTCGCGACGAGCTGGGAGCCGTCCGCCCCCGCCCGGCGCTGGTGCTCGGCGGGCCCGGCTGGGAGGACGAGCGGTGGCGGGGGGACGCCACCTGGGTGGCCGACCTCGACGAGGCGGTACGGACCCTGGTGTCCCTGACGGCCGCGATAGCCTCGCCGCCGACCGAGTCGAGAGGATCACGGTGACCCACGAGGCAGACGCCCGGGAGCTGGCCGGCCTGCTCGCTGCCGGCGAGCGTGCGGCGTTCCACGGTCCCCCGGGCTCGGGTGTCGACCCCCTGACCCGCGCGGTGGCGGCAGCCACGGCCGCCGGCCAGGAGGGCGAGGCCATGGCGGCCGGCTGGCTGCTGGGCGTGTGCCTGGGCGCCTCGGGACGGTACGGCGGGGCCCTGGGCGTCCTCGACCCGCTGGTGAGCTCCGCGCAGACGCCGGAAGGGCGGGTCCTGGGCTCGCTGGCGGCCGCCACCGTGGCGAGCATCCACCGTCAGCTGGGGCGGCACTCTGTCGCGCAGGGCTACGACGAGATGGCCCTGGAAGGCTCCGGGGGCGAGGGCGAGGCCGGCTTCGACGGGCTGCTGGGCCTGGCGGCCGACGCGGTCGGGCTCGGCGAGCGCGAGGAGGCCACGTCCCGGTTCGCCGAGGCCGAGCTGCTGGCCGACGACCGGCCGGACTGGTGGCGCCAGCGGGTGCGGCTCGGCTGGGTGCGTGCGGAGGTCGCCCTCCTGCACGACCGGGCCGACGAGGCCGCCGCGGCCGCCGCGGCCGCCGTCGAGCTGGCGGAGCACTCCGGCGCACCGCGCCACGTGGCCAAGGGCCTGCTGTTCCTCGGGGTCGCCCAGGTCGAGGCGGGTCGGACCGACGAGGCCACCGGGACCCTGCGCCGCGGCGCGCTGCTCGCGGAGAACCTCGGCGCCCTGCCCCTGCAGTGGCCGGTCAGGGCGGTGCTCGGCGCCCTGGTGGCCGGACAGGACGACGCTGAGAGCGAGCGCTGCCTGGCGGCCGCCCGGACCGCCGTCGAGGCCATCGCGGACGACCTGCCGGACGACCTGCGCGCGGAGTGGCTGGCCCGCCCCGATGTGGACACGCTCCTCCAGTCGGGTGGAACGGGTCCGGGAGGGGACTAATGCTCACGGTGGGGGCGCAACCTGCCGAGAAGAACAGCAGACACTCTCGGGAGCGTGCCCGAGGGAGATCGAACAGGAGTGACCTCCGGGATGAGCACGGGATGAGCACGGTTCTCGTCTGCGACGACTCGCCGCTGGCGCGCGAGGGGCTGCGTCGAGCCGTCTCCGGGCTGCCCGGGGTGGACCGCGTCCTGGTCGCAGGCTCCGGCGAGGAGTGCCTGGCGCGCTTCGGCGCGGAGCGCCCGGACCTGGTCCTCGTCGACGTCCGGATGCCCGGGATCGGCGGGGTCGAGGCGGCCCGCCGGATACTCAGCGTCGTGCCTCAGGCAACCGTGATCATGATGACGATGGCCGAGGACGTCGACGGTGTCGCCCGCGCGGTCAACGCCGGCGCCCGGGGCTACCTCGTGAAGGATGCGTCGCGCGAGGAGCTGGTGGCCATGGTCACCCAGGCGCTGCACGACGTGGCGTCCCGGCAGGTACCGCGCCCGCGGCAGGACGCAGAGGGCGCGCTGCCCCCGCTGACCGAGCGGGAGCTGCAGGTGCTGCGGGGCATGGGCCGCGGCCGCAGCAACTCCGAGATCGGCAAAGAGCTCTACCTGTCCGAGGACACCGTCAAGACCCACGCCCGTCGGCTGTTCCGCAAGCTCGGCGCGGCCGACCGGGCCCAGGCGGTCGCGATGGGGTTCCGCTGGGGACTGGTGCGGTGACCCGGTGACCCTGACATCGGGCACCGAGACGGCAAGCTCCGGGCGTACGTCCGGCGCACGGTCCGCGGGCCACCTCGGGGGGCTGGCCAACCGCGCCGTGCTCGGCGACGCGGGCGCGCGCGACGAGCTGCTCACGGCCGTCCGGCTCATGGTCCACCGCTACTGCCGGGCCCGGCTGGGCCGCCTCCCGGGCAGCGAGCACGTGGCCGACGACGTGGCGCAGGAGGTCTGCCTCGCGATGCTGTACGCGCTGCCCCGCTACCGGGACGAGGGCAGGCCCTTCGAGGCGTTCGTCTTCGCCATCGCGGCCCACAAGGTGGCCGACGCCCAGCGGTCGGCCATCCGCGCGGCCGTGCCGACCGAGGACCTGCCCGACGCGCCGGACACCGGTCCCGGCCCCGAGGACCAGGCCGTCCGGCACAGCGAGGCCGCGCTGGTGCGCTCACTGCTCGACCGGCTGCCCTCCGTCCAGCGGGAGCTGCTGATCCTGCGGGTGGCGGTGGGGCTCTCGGCGCAGGAGACAGGAATGGTGCTAGGGATGACCTCTGGTGCCGTCCGGGTGGCCCAGCACCGTGCCCTGTCGCGCCTCCGGGTCCTCGCCACCGAGGTCGCATCATGATCGGCCGCCAGTACCGCGGCGGCTCCGTGGACGAGGTTGCCGTGCGGCGCGACGACGAGCTGCTGCTGCTGCTCGGTCGTCGTCTCACCACGCCACCAGCCGCCGACCCGGCGACGGCTCTGCTGCGGGCGCTCACCGACGACGTGGACCGGGAGGTCGCCGCCATCGCCGCCCCGGCGTCGGTGCCGGTCAACGCGATTGACAGCCTGAGGACGCGCCGGCGAAAGGGCGCCCGCGGGACCGTCGTCGGCGTGGTCGTCCTGGCGACGCTCTCGGTCAGTGGGGTCGCGGCAGCCGTCACAGGTGACCCGCTCTCGCCGTACCGCGCTGTGCTGTCGCTGGGGCAGGACGACGACCCGCCTGCTCCTCGTCGGGCTGCCAGGCCGGACGTGGTCCGCCGGGAGGGGACGCCGACCCAGCCTCCCGGAGGAGGCGTGACCGCCATCGACGTGGCGATGGGGCGCGCCGGGGTCGCTGCGGCGCAGGTCTCGGGTCGTGGCCCGGCAGACAGGACACACACCGCTGGCAAGCCGTCCAAGGCAGACCGGTCCTCGGATCGGCCCGACAGTGCGGCGGGCCAGCCGGTGAACCCGGGCTCTTCAGCCGATCGAGCAAAGGAGGCCAAGGAAGCCAAGGCGGAGAGGCTCGACCGGGCGGACAGGGCGGACAAGCCGGTCGAGGGCTCCGACGGCGCCTCAGGGCCGCAGCGCGCCCGGGCTTCCCGCCCGGAGCAGAAGGAGGAGCGCGACAAGCCCTAACATGGTGAGACCACTGCTGCCGTTGCGAAAGGGCCCGGGACGCTCTCGATGACCTCGACGGACCCGTCTGAGAACCTCGCACCGCTTGCGCTGACCTTCGACGACGTCCTGCTGCTCCCGCAGGAGACCGATGTGATCCCGTCCGAGGTCGACACGACCTCGCGGCTGACGCGCGAGATATCGGTCCGGGTCCCGCTGCTCTCGGCGGCGATGGACACCGTGACCGAGGCCAGAATGGCCATCGCGATGGCGCGTGAGGGCGGCGTCGGCGTCCTGCACCGCAACCTATCGATCGCGGACCAGGCCCACCAGGTCGACCTCGTCAAGCGCTCCGAGTCGGGCATGGTGTCGGATCCCGTCACGATCAGCCCCGACGCGACGCTGGCCGAGCTCGACGCGCTGTGCGGCCAGTACCGCGTCTCGGGACTCCCGGTCGTGACCGAGGACCGCACGCTGCTCGGCATCATCACCAATCGCGACCTGCTCTTCGTCCCCGCCGAGGAGTTCGAGACACGCAGCGTGCGCGAGCTGATGACGCCGATGCCGCTCGTGACCGCGCCGATCGGCATCGCCAGCCCGGACGCCGCCGCGCTGCTCGCCAAGCACAAGATCGAGAAGCTGCCGATCGTCGACGGCGCCGGGCGGCTGGCCGGCCTCATCACTGTCAAGGACTTCGTCAAGAGCGAGAAGTACCCCCACGCCACCAAGGACTCCGAGAGCCGCTTGCGCGTCGCAGCCGCCATCGGGTTCTTCGGCGACTACTGGGAGCGCGCCACGGCGCTGGTCGACGCCGGGGTCGACGTGCTGGTGCCCGACACTGCCAACGGCCAGGCCCGACTGATGCTCGACCTGATCGGCCGCCTGAAGTCCGACCCGGCGACGCGCCACGTGCAGGTGCTCGCCGGCAACGTGGCCACCCGCGCCGGGGCCCAGGC
>JAJAYQ010000233.1 GCA_026786145.1 Spirochaetaceae bacterium
CGCTCGGCCTCGACCCGCGCCAGGTAGTGCTCGACCTCGCGCTTGACCTGCGCGCGGCTCCAGCCCAGGACGCCGGCCACCAGCTTCGCCACGACCGGCGCCGAGGTGACCCCGCGGTCGAACGTCTCGATCGAGATGCGGGTACGCCGGGTCAGCACGTCGTCGAGATGGCGGGCACCCTCGTGGCTGGCGGCGTAGATGACCTCGGCGCGCAGGTAGTCCTCGGCCCCCTCGAGCGGCTCGCCGAGCGACCTGTCGCCGTCGACCAGCGCGAGCACCTCCGAGATCAGCGACCCGTGCCGCTGCAGCAGGTGCTCGATGCGCGCGACGTGCAGGTCGTGCTGGGCGGCGAGGCGGTGCCGCCCGTTCCACAAGGCCGCATAGCCCTCGGCTCCGACCAGGGGCACCCGGTCCGTGCAGGACGGCGGCACCTTGCCGTCGAGCCCGTGGCTCACGGCGTCGATCGCGTCCTTGGCCATCACGCGGTACGTCGTGTACTTGCCGCCCGCGACGACCACCAGCCCGGGCACCGGGTGGGCGACGGTGTGCTCGCGGGAGAGCTTGGACGTCGACTCGGACTCGCCGGAGAGCAGCGGGCGCAGCCCGGCGTACACGCCTTCCACGTCCTCGCGGGTCAGCCGTATGACGAGGACCTCGTTGACGCGGGAGAGCAGGTAGTCGATGTCAGAGCTCGACGCCGCCGGGTGGGCCTTGCCGAGGTCCCAGTCGGTGTCGGTGGTGCCGATGATCCAGTGTCGGCCCCACGGGATCACGAACAGCACGGACTTCTCGGTGCGCAGGATCAGCCCGGTCGAGGACTGGATCCGGTCGCGTGGCACGACCAGGTGGATGCCCTTGGACGCGCGGACGTGAAACTGCCCGCGCTCCCCCACCATCTGCTGGGTGTCGTCGGTCCAGACACCCGTGGCGTTGACGACCTGGCGGGCGCGGACGTCGATGTCGCGGCCGGACTCCAGGTCGCGCACCTGCACGCCGGTGACGCGCTCGCCCTCGCGCAGGAACCCGACCACCCGTGCCCTGTTCGCGACGTGCGCGCCGTAAGCCGACGCCGTCCGGACGACGGCCATGGTGTGCCGCGCGTCGTCGACCTGCGCGTCGTAGTACTGGATCGCGCCGACGAGCGCGTCCCTGCGCAGCGCGGGTGCGATCGACAGGGCGCCGCGTCGGGTGAGGTGCCGGTGGTACGGCAGGCCGCGCGCGGTGCCCGACGAGAGGCCCATCGTGTCGTAGAGGGCCAGGCCGGCACCGGCGTAGAGACGTTCCCAGCCGCGGTGCTTGAGCGGGTACAGGAACGCCACCGGGCGGACCAGGTGCGGCGCCAGCCGCTGGGAGAGCAGGCTTCGCTCGCGCAGCGCCTCGCGCACCAGCCCGAAGTCGAGCATCTCGAGGTAGCGCAAGCCGCCGTGGATCAGCTTGCTCGACCGGCTCGACGTGCCGCTCGCCCAGTCGCGGGCCTCGAACATCGCGACCGACAGACCGCGCGTCACCGCGTCCAGCGCGGCGCCGGCGCCCACCACGCCGCCGCCGACGACGACCACGTCCAGCTCCTGGGACACCGCCGTGTCCAGGGCGCTCTGGCGTTGCGCCGGCCCCAGCTGCGAGGTCATCGGACGACCGTCACCTCGACGCGCTGGAACTCCTTGACGTCGGAGTAACCGGTCGTCGCCATCGCGCGCCGCAGTGCACCGATGATGTTCATCGAACCGTCGGAGACCCGCGACGGCCCGACCAGGATCTCCTCGAGGGAGCCGACCGTGCCGACGCGCACCCGCTCGCCGCGCGGCAGTTCGCTGTGGTGGGCCTCCGAGCCCCAGTGGAACCCGCGGCCGGGGGCCTCTGACGCCCGGGCCAGCGGCGACCCGATCATGACCGCGTCGGCACCGCAGGCGATCGCCTTGGACACGTCGCCGGAGAGTCCGACGCCCCCGTCGGCGATGACGTGCACGTAGCGGCCACCGGACTCGTCGAGGTAGTCGCGGCGGGCCGCGTGCACGTCGGCGACGGCCGAGGCCATCGGGACCGAGACGCCCAGCACCGACCGCGTCGTGTGCGACGCCCCGCCACCGAACCCGACAAGCACACCGGCCGTGCCAGTGCGCATCAGGTGCAGGGCGGCCTGGTAGGTCGCACACCCCCCGACGATCACCGGGACGTCGAGCTCGTAGATGAACTGCTTGAGGTTCAACGGCTCGGCCCGGCCGGAGACGTGCTCGGCACTCACCGTCGTACCCCTGATGACGAACAGGTCCACTCCTGCGTCGACCACCGTCTTCCACAGCTGCGCCGTGCGCTGCGGCGACAGCGCGGCCGCCACGGTGACGCCCCCGGCGCGGACCTCGGCGATGCGGGCTGTCACGAGCCCGGGCTGGATCGGTGCCTCGTAGATCTCCTGCATCCGACGGGTCACCTCGGCGTCGTCGAGACCCGCGATCTCGGCGAGCAGCGGCTCCGGGTCCTCGTAGCGCGTCCAGAGGCCCTCCAGGTTGAGCACGCCGAGGCCGCCGAGCTTCCCGATGGCGATCGCGGTCTGCGGGGAGACGACCGAGTCCATCGGCGCGGCCAGCACCGGGATCTCGAAGCGATAGGCGTCGATCTGCCAGGCCACCGACACCTCTTCGGGGTCGCGGGTGCGGCGGCTCGGGACGATGGCGATGTCGTCGAAGGAGTACGCCGTGCGGCCGCGCTTGCCCCGCCCGATCTCGATCTCGGTCATGGTGGTGGCTCGCTCCTCAGCGGGAGTGGTAGTTGGGCGCCTCGACGGTCATCTGGATGTCGTGCGGGTGGCTCTCGGTCAGCCCGGCGGCGGTGATGCGGACGAACCGGCCGCGCTCCTGCAGCTGCGGGATGGTGTGCGCGCCGACGTAGAACATCGACTGGTGCAGCCCGCCGACGAGCTGGTGGGCGACAGCGGACAGCGGCCCACGGTAGGGCACCTGCCCCTCGATGCCTTCGGGCACGATCTTGTCGTCGGTGCCGACGTCGGCCTGGAAGTAGCGGTCCTTGGAGTAGGACACGCGGCCGCGCGACGCCATGGCCCCCAAGGACCCCATGCCGCGGTAGGACTTGAACTGCTTGCCGTTGACGAAGACCAGGTCCCCCGGGCTCTCATCGCAACCGGCGAGCAGGGACCCGAGCATCACCGTGTCGGCGCCGGCGACGATGGCTTTGGCGATGTCACCGGAGTACTGCAGCCC
>JAJAYQ010000234.1 GCA_026786145.1 Spirochaetaceae bacterium
GGGATCGCCTCGCCGGTCAGCTCGTTGCTGCACGAGGGCGGCAAGGGGTCCTTCGGCGTCGTGCTGCCGATGGCGGTGGTGGTCGACCTCGACTACGTGCGCACCTCGCCGCCCCGGATGGTGCTCTCCGGGGTCGGCGACGTCGTGAGCAACCTGACGGCGATCGAGGACTGGCGGCTGGCCTCCCGCGAACGTGGTGAGCCGGTCGACGGTCTGGCGGTGACGTTCGCGCGCACCGCCGCCGAGTCGATGCTGCACCGGACCGACGGTCTCGAGTCCGACGGCTTCCTCACCGCGCTGGCCGAGGCCCTGGTCCTGTCCGGCATGGCGATGGCGGCGGCCGGGTCCAGCCGCCCCAGCAGCGGCGCGGACCACGAGATCATGCACGCCATCGACTCGCTGTTCCCCGGCACCGCCAACCACGGAGAGCTCGCCGGGGTGGGAGCCCTCTTCTCGGCGTTCCTACGCCAGGACGAGCGGCTGGCCGAGCAGATCGACACCTGCCTGCGCCGGCTCGCCCTTCCCCGGGTGCCGGCGGACGTGGGGCTGAGCGCCGAGCAGTTCGCCGAGGCCGTCTCCTACGCCCCGCAGACCCGGCCGGACCGGTACACGATCCTCGAGCATCTCGACCTCGACCCGGCGGCCGTGCGCGAACGGGTCGACGCCTTCTCCGCCCTGTACGCCGGCTGATCCCGGCGTACGACAGCAGGCCGGTGATCGCTCCGGCAGGTGTCTACGCCTGCTGAAGCGATCACCGCCCTGCTGTACGTGGTCGATTCCGGGAGGGGGGCGGTGATAGCGTTTCCGGGTCGTGGCTACCCAGGTCGATCCGGTCCCCAGGCTGCGCCTCCTGTGGGGCAACCGACGGGTCCTGCAGCTGCTGGTGTCGCGCGACCTGAAGGTCAAGTACGCCGACTCGGTGCTCGGCTACTTCTGGACGATCCTCGAGCCGCTGATGATGGCCGGGGTCTACTGGTTCGTCTTCACCGTGCTGATGGACCGCACCCTCGGCGAGGAGCCCTACATCGTCTTCCTGCTGGCGGCGATGCTGCCCTGGCAGTGGACCAACGCCTCGCTGCGCTCCTCGATGAAGGCCCTGTCCAAGGACTCGAAGCTGGTGCGCTCGACCAACCTGCCGCGCGAGATCTGGATCCTGCGCACGGTCGGGTCGAAGTTCTCCGAGTTCGTCCTCGCGATCCCGGTGCTGGTGTTCTTCGCCGTCATCAACTCGGCCGAGCTGTCGTGGTACGTCGTCTTCTTCCCGCTCGCCGTCCTCCTCCAGGGCGTGCTGCTCGTCGGGGCGGGGCTGGCCCTGGCGCCCCTGGCGGTGCTCTACGGCGACGTGGAGCGGCTGATGCGCATCCTGACCCGGCTGCTGTTCTACTTCTCGCCGGTCATCTACGGCGTCCAGGACGTGCAGGAGAAGCTCGGCGGCGTGGTGGCTGACCTGTTCATCCTCAACCCGCTCGCCGGCATCTTCGACCTCTACCGCAGCGCCTTCTTCCCGAACGAGTGGGCCGGCTGGGACGCGGTCGGCGTCTCGGCGCTGATCTCGTTCGGGATGCTCGCCGTCGGCATCACGATCTTCCGGCGCCTCGAGGGCGCCGTGCTCAAGGAGATCTGACTGTGACATCCGGCCCGGTCATCGAGGCCGACGGCCTGGGCATCAGCTTCAAGCGCCACCGTCGTCGCAACCGACGCCTGCGCGACCTCGTCGCCGGTCGGGCGCCGGCCAAGAAGCGCAAGGGGGAGTTCTGGGCGCTGCGCGACGTGTCGTTCACGGTCGACGCGGGGGAGGCCGTCGGTCTCGTCGGCGGCAACGGCCAGGGCAAGAGCACCCTGCTCAAGCTCATCGCGGGCGTGCTGCTGCCCGACGAGGGTCGCCTGAGGGTGCACGGCGGTGTCGCCCCGCTCATCGAAGTCACCGGTGGCTTCGTCGGCGACCTCACGGCGCGGGACAACATCCTGCTCACCGCGGGTCTGCACGGGCTGACCAAGAAGCAGATTGCCGACCGCTTCGATGAGATCGTGGAGTTCGCCGAGGTGGGCGACTTCCTCGACACGCCGTTCCGGCACTTCTCCTCCGGGATGAAGGTGCGGCTGGGCTTCTCGGTCATCACCACCCTCGACGAGCCGGTCGTGCTGGTGGACGAGGTGCTCGCGGTCGGCGACCGGGCGTTCCGGGAGAAGTGCTACGCGCGCATGGGTGAGCTTCTCAGTGGCGGGCGGACGATGTTCCTCGTCTCCCACAACGAGGTCGACCTTCGCCGCTTCTGCAAGCGGGGGATGTACCTGCGGGGTGGCTCGCTCGTCTCCGACGGGCCGCTCGAGGACGTGCTGACGAAGTACCGGGAGGACGCGACGCGGCGCCGCCGCCCGCGGTCGGCCGAGTGAGTCCGTCCTCCCTCGCCGGGGGGCTGCAGGCGCTGGCGGACCGGCTCGAGCACAGCGCCGGCGACGTCGGCCCGGTCGTTCTTGTGGCGCCGGACCTGCAGGTCCACCCCGACGCCCTGGCCGACCTGACCGAGGACCCGCGCCCGACGACGGCCGTGCTGGTCTCCCGAGGTGCCGGTCCCGGCGACGTTCGCCCAGGACCCGGGAGCGACGTGCGCGTGCGCTCCGGCCGGGTCGTGGGCGCGGCTTCCTCGGTCCACACGGTCCGGGCGGTGGACGCCCGGTTCACCGGGGCGA
>JAJAYQ010000235.1 GCA_026786145.1 Spirochaetaceae bacterium
CGCAGGCTCAGTCGCGCTTGCGGCGGGCGGTCAGGCGGGCCCGGTCGTTGGCCGGGAGCACCACCTTGCGCATACGCACCTCGCCCGGGGTCACCTCCACGCACTCGTCCTCGCGGCAGAACTCCAGCGCCTGCTCCAGGGAGAGCACCTTGTGCGGGATGAGCGGCACCAGGATGTCCCCGGAGGACTGCCGCATGTTGGTGAGCTTCTTCTCCTTGGTCGGGTTGACGTCCATGTCGTCCGACCGCGAGTTCTCCCCGACGATCATGCCTTCGTAGACCTGGGTGCCGGGGCCGACGAACATCGTCCCGCGCTCCTGCAGGTTGGCCAGGGCGAACCCGGTCGTCACCCCCGTGCGGTCCGCGACGAGCGAACCGGTCGGCCGGGTGCGCAGCTCGCCGTGCCACGGCTCGTACCCCTCGTGGATGTGGTGCAGCAGGCCGGTCCCGCGGGTCTCGGTGAGGAACTCGGTGCGGAAGCCGATCAGGCCGCGGGCCGGGACGATGTACTCGAACCGGACCCAGCCGGTGCCGTGGTCGACCATCTGCTCCAGCCGCCCCTTGCGCAGCGCGAGCAGCTGGATGAGCACGCCCTGGTAGTCGGAGGGGGCGTCGATGGTCAGCCGCTCCATCGGCTCGTGCAGCTTGCCGTCGATCGTGCGGGTGACGACCTGCGGCTTGCCGACGGTCAGCTCGAAGCCCTCGCGGCGCATGATCTCCACGAGGATCGCCAGCTGCAGCTCCCCCCGCCCCTGCACCTCCCAGGTGTCCGGGCGCTCGGTGGGGAGCACCCGGATCGAGACGTTGCCGACCAGCTCGGCGTCGAGGCGGCTCTTGACCAGGCGAGCGGTGAGCTTCTTGCCGCTCCTCCCGGCGAGCGGGGCCGTGTTGATGCCCACGGTCATGGAGATGCTGGGCTCGTCGATGGTGATGACGGGCAGCGCGACCGGGTTCTCGGGATCGGCGAGGGTCTCGCCGATGGTGATCTCGGGGATGCCGGCGATGGCGATGATGTCGCCCGGGCCGGCGGACTCGGCGGTCACGCGGTCCAGTGCCTCGGTCATCAGCAGCTCGGTGATCTTGACTCGCTGCACGGTCCCGTCGGTGCGGCACCACGCGACGTTCTGGCCCTTGCGGATCTCACCCTGGTGGACCCGGCAGAGCGCGAGTCGTCCGAGGTAGGGCGACGCGTCGAGGTTCGTGACGTGCGCCTGGAGCGGTGCGCCTTCGACGTACGTCGGAGCAGGGACCGACTCGAGGATCGTCTGGAACAGCGGCTCCAGGTCCAACGCGACGGGCATGTCCCCGTCGGCCGGCCGCTCGAGCGAGGCTCGGCCGGCCTTCGCGGAGCAGTAGACGACGGGGAAGTCCAGGGACGAACCGGCCACCGAGTCGTCGATCAGGTCGAGGAACAGCTCGTAGGTCTCGTCCACCACCTCGGCGATGCGGGCGTCGGGTCGGTCGACCTTGTTGATGACCAGCACGACCGGCAACCGGGCCTGCAGCGCCTTGCGCAGCACGAAGCGGGTCTGCGGCAGGGGCCCTTCGCTCGCATCGACCAGGAGGACCACCCCGTCGACCATCGAGAGCCCGCGCTCCACCTCGCCGCCGAAGTCCGCGTGGCCAGGCGTGTCGATGATGTTGATCGTGACCAGCCGGTCGTCGAACCGGTGCTTCACCGCGGTGTTCTTGGCCAGGATCGTGATGCCCTTCTCCCGCTCGAGGTCCATCGAGTCCATGACGCGCTCGTTGACCGACCCCTCCTCCGCCTGGTGGGTGGAGAAGGCTCCGGACTGCCAGAGCATCGCGTCGACCAGGGTGGTCTTGCCGTGGTCGACGTGGGCGACGATCGCGACGTTTCTCAGGTCGTCGCGCTGGCGCAGAGTTTTCGTGGTCGCAGGCATGCGGGTGCGCTCGTTCCGTCGGGGGGTGCTCCGATTCTACGGGCGCGGCAGGGGCAGGTCGCACCACACGACCTTGCCCTTGGCCGTCGGCCGGGCGCCCCAGCGGGCGGCGAGCACCGAGACCAGGTGCAGGCCACGCCCACCCTCGTCGCTTTCCGACACCTTGCGCGGGCGGGGGAGGGGGGTCCCCCCGTCTCGGACCGCCAGGGTGACGATCTCGTCCAGCAGCAGCGCCGTGAGCTCGATCGGGCCGCTCGCGTGCCGCAACGCGTTCGTCACCAGCTCGGTGACCAGCAGCTCCCCCAGCTCGACGAGCGGGACGAGCTGCCAGGCCTCGAGGTGCTTCCGCACCCAGACCCGCGCTCCTGCCACGCTCTCCACACCACCCCGGAAGGTCCAGGTGGCCACCCGGTCGCGGTGGAGGCCCGAGACCTCGGCGACGAGCAGCGCGATGTCATCGTTATGTCCGTCGTCACGGCCGGTGGCCACCAGCAGGTGGTCGCAGAGCCACTCCAGGTCGTGCGACCCGTCCTCGAAGGCCAGGGAGAGCGTCGCGAGCCCGTCGTCGATGTCGGTGTCACGGGACTCGACCAGCCCGTCGGTGTAGAGCAGCAGCCGCGACCCGTCGACGATGTCGATGGTGACGCTCTCGAACGCGACACCCCCCACCCCGAGGGGGGCGCCAGAGGGCTGCGGCAGCAAGGTCGTCGCGCCGTCGGGTGTGCGCAGCACCGGCGGCGGGTGCCCGGCCGTGGCGAACGACAGCGACCGCTCGACGGGGTCGAACACCGCATAGACGCAGGTGGCGAGCTGGACCTCGTCGGTGCCCTGGGCCAGGTCGTCGAGGTGCCGGAGGACGTCCTCGGGCAGGTGGTCGAGCACGGCGAGCATGCGCACGGCGGTCCGCAGCTGCCCCATGGCCGCGGCCGCGCGCAGGCCCCGGCCCATGACGTCGCCGATCACGAAGGCGACCCGTCCGCAGGAGAGGGGGATGACGTCGAACCAGTCACCACCCACTCCCACCTCGCGGCTTCCGGGCAGATAACGGTTGGCGGTGGTGACGCCGGTGACCCGTGGGTGGGCCGTGGGGAGCAGGGATCGCTGGAGAGCGACCGAGGTGGCCCGCGCCTCGTCGTACAGGCGGACGTTGTCCAGGGCCAGCGCACCGCGCGAGGCGATCGCCTCGGCCAGCGACCGGTCCGCGGGCCCGAGGCGCTGCCCGCCCACCGACCGGCGCAGGCACGCCACGCCGAGGACCCGGCCCCGGGCGCTCAGGGGGACGTAAAGGGCCCAGCGGTCCCCCGGTCCCCCGTCGTCCGCCTGGGTCTGCCCGGTCGAGAGCGCGACCGCGGCTGCCCCGCCGGGCGGGTAGGCGATCCACTCGTCCTCGGCCGGCGGGTCGTCGCTCCGGGCGCCATCCGCGCGAGCCACCCGGCACATCACCGTGCTGACGGCGTCCGCCGAGAGGTCGGGGTGGAACAGCCCCTCGATCAGGTCGACCTCGACGCGGTCCGCCAGCTCCGGCACGACGCTGTGGGCGAGCACCCGGGCAACGGCGCGCAGGTCCAGCGTCCCGGCCAGGTGGGCGCTGGCCTCGACGAGGAGACCGAGGCGTCCTTGCGCCGACAGCGAGCCGACCTCTGCCCCGTGCATCCCCGCATCCTTGCCTAATGACAAACTGGATCGATGAGCACAGGCACGACGAGCGAGGGACGGGCCAAGATCGCCGCCCGCACCCTGCGCACCGACCGCTGGTGGCTCCCGCCGCTCGTGACCTTCCTGGGCCTGAGCGCCTGGATCCTCTACGCCACGGTGCGCGTCTTCATGCAGAAGTGGTACTGGGTCGACGACTTCCACTACCTGACGCCGTTCTACTCCCCCTGCATCTCCGAGGGGTGCGTGCCGGAGTCGGCCCACTTCGGCCGCTTCCTGCCGGACTGGCCGATCCTGCCGTACGCCGCGCTGACGCTGCCGTTCCTCCTGCTCTTCCGGCTCACCTGCTACTACTACCGCAAGGCCTACTACCGGGCCTTCTGGCTCTCACCACCGGCGTGCGCGGTCGCCGAGCCGCACAAGGCCTACAGCGGCGAGACGCGCTTCCCGCTGGTCTTCCAGAACGCGCACCGCTACTTCTTCTACGCGGCGACGTTGATCTCGCTGATCAACACCTACGACGCGGTCCTGGCCTTCCACAGCCCGGAAGGCTTCGGCTTCGGGCTGGGAAACCTGGTGCTGCTGGGCAACGTGGTCATGCTCTGGCTGTACACGGCCTCCTGCCACTCCTGCCGGCACATCGTCGGGGGCAGGCTCAAGAACTTCTCCAAGCACCCGGTCCGCTACCGGACCTGGACCGCCGTGTCGCGGCTGAACACCCGGCACATGGAGCTGGCGTGGATCACGCTCGGCACCCTCGCCTTCACGGACTTCTACGTGATGGCCGTGTCGGCGGGCTGGATCGACGACCTGCGCTTCGTCAACTAGAGGAACCAGAGGGAATCGAGACGATGACCGAGATCGAACGCCACAGCTACGACGTCGTGGTGATCGGTGCAGGCGGTGCCGGGCTGCGTGCGGCCATCGAGGCCCGTCTGCTGGGCAAGCGGACCGCCATCGTCTGCAAGTCGCTCTTCGGCAAGGCGCACACGGTCATGGCCGAGGGCGGCGCTGCCGCGGCCATGGGCAACGTCAACTCCAAGGACAACTGGCAGGTGCACTTCCGCGACACCAACCGCGGCGGCAAGTTCCTCAACAACTGGCGGATGACCGAGCTGCACGCCAAGGAGGCACCCGACCGCGTCTGGGAGCTGGAGACCTACGGCGCACTCTTCGACCGCACGCCGGACGGCCGCATCAGCCAGCGCAACTTCGGCGGCCACGAGTACCCCAGGCTCGCCCACGTCGGTGACCGCACCGGCCTGGAGATAATCCGCACCCTCCAGCAGCAGATCGTCTCCCTGCAGCAGGACGACCTGCGTGACCACCGGGACGCCGAGGGGATGATCAAGGTCTTCGCCGAGACGACGATCACCTCGCTGCTCAAGGACGGCGATCGCATGTCGGGGGCGGTGGGCTACACCCGGGAGAACGGCACCTTTGTCGTGTTCGAGGCACCCGCCGTGATCCTCGCCACCGGAGGGATCGGCAAGTCCTACAAGGTGACCTCCAACTCCTGGGAGTACACCGGGGACGGCCACGCGCTCGCTATGAAGGCCGGCGCGACCCTGCTCAACATGGAGTTCGTGCAGTTCCACCCCACCGGGATGGTCTGGCCGCCCAGCGTCAAGGGCATCCTCGTCACCGAGTCGGTCCGCGGTGACGGCGGGGTCCTGAAGAACTCCGAGGGCAAGCGCTTCATGTTCGACTACGTCCCTGCGGTCTTCCGCAAGCAGTACGCGGAGACCGAGGAGGAGGCGGACGGCTGGTACGACGACCCCAGCGGCAACCGGCGACCACCCGAGCTGCTCCCCCGTGACGAGGTCGCGAGGGCCATCAACTCCGAGGTCAAGGCCGGCCGTGGGTCTCCGTCGGGCGGGGTGTTCCTCGACATCGCCTCCCGGCTCCCGGCCGAGTCGATCCGCAAGAAGCTGCCCTCGATGTACCACCAGTTCACGGAGCTGGCCGACGTCGACATCACGGCCCAGCCGATGGAGGTCGGGCCGACCTGTCACTACGTGATGGGCGGCGTCGAGGTCGACCCGGACACGGCAGCAGCCGTCGTGCCCGGCCTGTTCGCGGCCGGAGAGGTGTCCGGGGGCATGCACGGCTCCAACCGCCTCGGCGGCAACTCGCTGTCCGACCTGCTGGTGTTCGGACGCCGTGCCGGCGAGGGCGCCTCGGCGTACGTCGACGCCCTCGGGTCGGCCCGCCCCGCGGTCACGGACCTCGACGTCGAGGACGCCCACCGAGCGGCCGAGGCACCGCTCACCACCTCGGGCGGTGAGAACCCCTACGCGATCCACGCCGATCTGCAGCAGACGATGAACGACCTCGTCGGGATCATCCGCACCGCCTCCGAGCTCGAGGAGGCACTGGGGCGGCTCGAGGAGCTGAAGGCACGTGTCAAGAAGGTCAGCGTCGTGGGGAACAAGGTCTTCAACCCCGGCTGGCACCTGGCGCTGGACCTGCCGAACATGATCATCGTGTCCGAGTGCATCGCCCGCTCCGCCCTGATGCGCGAGGAGTCGCGCGGCGGCCACACCCGTGACGACTTCCCGGCGATGAGCGCGGAGTGGCGGAAGGTCAACCTCGTCTGCCGGCCCGCTGGTGACGGGGTCGAGGTCACCAGGCAGCCGTTGCTACCGATGCCCCCTGAACTGCTCTCGCTCTTCGACCGCGAGGAGCTGAACAAGTACATGACCGACGAGGAGCTGGCGATCCTGCCCCCCGAGACGGAACGAGAGAAGTCCCCCGAGATGTCACAGGTGAATTCCGAGGAGACGAAAGCCTGATGGGTTACAACGCACGCTTCAAGGTCTGGCGCGGTGACAACACCGACGGCGACCTCGAGGACTTCACCGTGGAGGTCAACGAGGGTGAGGTCGTGCTCGACGTCATCCACCGGCTGCAAGCGACCCAGACCCCTGATCTCGCCGTCCGGTGGAACTGCAAGGCCGGCAAGTGCGGCTCGTGCAGCGCCGAGATCAACGGGCGGCCCCGCCTGCTGTGCATGACACGGATGAGCGCCTTCGCCGAGGACGAGGTCGTGTCGGTCACGCCGCTGCGGGCGTTCCCCGTCGTCAAGGACCTCGTGACCGACGTGTCGTTCAACTACGAGAAGGCCCGCCAGGTGCCGGCGTTCGCGCCACCCCCGGAGCTCGCCCTGGGTGAGTACCGCATGGACCAGCTCGACGTCGAGCGCAGCCAGGAGTTCCGCAAGTGCATCGAGTGCTTCCTGTGCCAGGACACCTGTCACGTCGTCCGCGACCACGAAGAAAACAAGGAATCCTTTGCCGGCCCGCGGTTCTTCATCCGCCTCGCCGAGCTCGACATGCACCCCCTCGACGTCAGGGACCGCACGCGCGAGGCGCAAGAGACCCACGGGCTCGGCATGTGCAACATCACCAAGTGCTGCACCGAGGTGTGCCCGGAGCACATCAAGATCACCGACAACGCGATCATCCCGATGAAGGAGCGCGTCGTCGACACGAGGTACGACCCGCTGGTCTGGCTGGGGAACAAGATCCCGCGCCGGTCGGGTGCGGCGGCCTCGCGGTCGCTGCACTCCGGCGACGTCACGACGGCGGAGGCGCAGGCCCGCGGCCGCCTGCGGCAGAAGCCCACCGACACCACCGCGCTCACGACACTCCAGCAGGCGCTGCACGGTCAGGGCCGCTTCGCCGACGCCGCCGGGGCCAGCCGGAGCCGGGTCGAGCACGCCGGTCGGGTCCGGACGGCACGCCAGGGGGCGCTGGCCGCCCACGCCTGGGAGCTGCTGTGCGCCGTGGAGTCCGGACAGCTGGACCTCGACGGGGTCGAGGACGAGATCGCGACCACGCTCCAGCAGGCGCAGCGCCTCACCAGCACCGGCACCGTCCTCGCCGGGACGCACGCGCTGCACCACCTGGTGCACGGGCGGCTCGCCGAGGCGGCCGAACACGCCCGCGAGGCCATCGTGTGGGACCGGGACCGCGCCACCCGGGCCGACGACCTCGTCACCCTCTCCGAGGGGTTGGCCGGCCTGGGTGAGTCGGAGGAAGCCGCGTCAGCGCTGGCCGAGTCGCAGTCGCTCTGGCCGGACAACCCGCGGCTCGCGGGTGTGCGGAGCAACCTCGATGACATGAACGTCCACGGCCGACCCACGCCAGCCGCGTCGGTGGACGAGGGGTGAACAACCCCTCAACTTGCGGCCTCTGAGGGAGGCCGCGATCAGCCCGCGAGTCAGTCTTGTCCTGCCCGGCGACACGCCTGAGCAGCGCGACTCCGACTGCGACTGCGACTCCGAATACATCGTCCTGTGCCGTGCCGACGACGAGATGGTTCCCTCGGTGGTGCGGATGCTCGTGTCGGCGCTCGACGCGTCCGGCTCCGACATCGCGATCGGCACCGGAGGCACCGGCGGCGGGTCGGTCGCGGCCCTGTCCGGCGTACACACCCGCGCCACCGCCCACCGGCTGCCCGCCCTCCTCGAGCACCACGACCTGTCCGCGACGATGTGGCGGCGGGCCTTCTGGGAGACCCACGCGCTCATCCGGCCGACCCTCCCCGCCGACGAGCGTGGATTCCTGGCGCGCGCGCTGCTGCTCGCCGAGGCCGTCGACGTCGTGCCCGAGCCGGTCACGCTGCGCCAGTCCGGGCACCGGGCACCGAACCCGGCCCCCGCACTAGGCAGCGACGGGCTCGCGGTCCTCGCCGACCGCCTCGACGACCTGCACGAGGTGGCCCGATCGATCCACGACACCCCGCTGCGCAGGCACTGGGAGTCCACGGTGCTCGAGCCCGAGCTGCGCACCGCTCTCGCGCACCTCGTCGAGGCCGACCCGGGCCTGCGGGCGCGCCTCGTCGAGCGGGCCGCCCTGATCCTGGCGGAGGCCGGACCAGGTGTCGACACCTCCGGCCGGGCCCTTCAGCGGCTGACCTACCACCTGGCCGGACGCCGCCTGGTCCCCCAGCTGCTGGAGGCGGTCAAGGCCGACCGGACCGGCGAGCTGACCCTGCTGCGGTCGGTGCGGCACGGCGAGGCCCACTACGGCGACTACCCCTTCCGCGCCGACCCGGAGGTGGCCGTGCCGCTCGAGGTCTACCGCCTCGACCGCGAGCTCGGGGTCCGGGCGCGGGTCGACTCGGTGCGCTGGGAGGGCGACACGCTGAACATCGAGGGCTACGCCCACCTCGGCCTCGTCGACGTCGACGGACCGAGGTCCGGACGGCTCCGGCTCGCGCTGGTCCGCAGCGGCGAGCGCCGATCTGTTCTCCAGCTTCCCGTGGAGCGGGTGCACCGTCCCGACGTCACGGCCGACGCTCGCGAGGCAGGCTACTGCTACGACTGGTCGGGCTTCCGGACCTCGGTCCGAGCCCGGTCCCTGCGCGGCCGCACGGGCTGGTCCTACGGCGTGTGGCGGCTGGAGGCCACCGTGTCCGGGGACGGTGTGCGCCGGTCGCGGGTGGTGACGGCGACCAGCCCGGGCGCCGCCCGCCACCCGCAGCTGCTCGAGACCGACGGCGTGCGCATCGTGGCCACGACCGGGCGCGGCACCTTCGCCGTCGAGGTCGACACCTTGCCCGCCTCGGTCACGGCCGCCGAGATCCGTGACGGACGCATCGTGCTGACCGGCGAGGTACGCCGGCGCCTCCCGGACCAGGGACCCGTCCGTGTCCTGGTCACCAGGGCGTCCGGGTCGACGGTGCTGGCCTCCGCCGAGGCCTGCCTCCACTCAGCAGACGAGTGCCGCACGTTCACCACCGAGCTGTCGCTGGCCGCCCTCCGCTCGGCGGCTGCTGACGAGCCCGGCGGCGAGGGGGACTGGTCCTTGCGGATCGCGTTGCCGGGAGTCGGAAAGACCGTGCCGCTGCGGGCGGCGGGCACCCTGGTCGTCACCGGCCAGGACCCGGAGATCACGCTGCACCGGACCCCGCACGGTCGGGTGGCGCTGTCCTGCCGTCCCCCACGCCCGCTGGTGGAGTCCGCCCGCTTCGACGGTGACGTGCTCGAGCTCGCGGGGCCTTGGCCGGACGGCCGGTTCGAGATGGCCCTCGCGTCGCGCGATGCAGTGCGCGAGCACCGCCTCGCCCCGGTGGTCTCCGGCGGCCGGTTCACACTGCGGTTCACGCCTGGTGCGATGCCCTCGCTGGCCGGGGAGCTGCCGCTCACGCAGGGGACCTGGCGACCCGTCGTACGGCAGACGCGCGAGGGGGGCGGCCCGGCCGGCTCGAGCCCCCTGGTGGCCGGCCCGGAGGTTCTGGCCGGCCTGCCGCTGCGGCACCGGGTGGGTGCGAGGACCTTCGAGCTGACGGAGTCCGCCGCCGGGCTCGAGCTGGCTGCCGGACCGGACCTGCTGGACGACGAGCGGGGTGCGGTCAACCAGCACCGGCTGCACCTCGTCGACTTCCCGCGCTTCGTGGCGAGCGGGCTGCGCGACGAGGTGCTCTTCGAGAGCTACGAGAGCAGGGCGTACGCCGACAACGCCCGGGCCGTGCTCGAGGAGCTGGTCCGGCGCAACAGCGGGCTGACCTGCCGCTGGGTCGTCCTGGACGGTCAGACGGTGCTGCCGGAGGGCATCGAGCCGGTACGCCGGGGCAGCCGCGACTACTACGAGGCCCTGGCGCGCTCCCGCTACGTCGTGGTGCCGAACTACCGCCCGCTGCACCGCTGGCTGGAGACCCCCGAGGAGCAGGTCGTCGTGCAGACGTGGCACGGGGCCCCGTACAAGCGGATCGGGCTGGACAACCCGCGGGGCGAGGCGCTGAGCTCGCGCGACTACCTCGAGATGCTGCGGCGCGAGACGTCGCGATGGGACTACCTGCTGTCGCCGAACCCCACGAGTACGCCGATCCTGCGGCAGGCGTTCGGCTATGACGGCGAGATGCTCGAGACCGGCTACCCTCGCACCGACATCTTCCACTCCCCCGACCGGGAGGAGGTCGCGGCCGGAGTCCGGACCCGGCTGGGCATCCCGGAGGGGAAGCGGGTGGTGCTGTACGCGCCGACGATGCGCGACGACCACCACTACGGCGGGAACCGGTTCGGGCTCGACCTACGCCTGGACCTGCAGAAGGCCGAGGCCGAGCTGGCCCACGACCACGTGCTGCTGGTCCGACGCCACGCGAAGGTGGTGGACACCGTGTCGGGCGCCGACGGGGTGTTCGCCCGGGACGTCTCGCTCTGGCCCGACGTCAACGAGCTGTTGCTGGCCACCGACGTCCTCATCACTGACTACTCGTCGCTGATGTTCGACTTCGCCAACACCGGGCGGCCGATGCTGTTCTTCACCTACGACCTGGTGGACTACCGGGACCGGCTGCGCGGCCTGTACTTCGACCCGGCCCGGATGCCCGGTCCCCACCTGCGCACCTCGGACGAGGTGGTGGCAGCGATCCGTGACGTCGAGGCCCATCCCTTA
>JAJAYQ010000236.1 GCA_026786145.1 Spirochaetaceae bacterium
CATCCAGACTCCTTCGGCTTCCCGCCGAATCACCCTCCGATGAGCACCTTCCTCGGCGTACCCATCCGGATCCGCGACACGGTGTTCGGCAACCTCTACCTGACGGAGAAGCTTGCCGGTGGCGGGTTCACCGAGGCCGACGAGGAGATCGTGGTCGCGTTGGCGGCGGCAGCCGGTGTCGTGATCGAGAATGCGCGGCTCTATGAGGAGGCGGGTCGCCGGCAGCGGTGGCTGGAGGCCGCAGCGGAGATCACGGCGGCCCTGCTGGGCGAGGTACGCCGGGACGAGGCCCTCTGGTTGGTGGCCGACCGGGCCCGCGAGGTTGCCGGCGCCGACGTCGCCGCGGTCCTGCTGCAGGGGACAGGTGGCTGGTTGCAGGTGGAGGTCACGTCGGGACTCGCGTCGGTCGACATCGTGGGCACGAGGGTTCCGACCGAGCAGACCGCGGCCGGCGCCGCGCTGGATGCCGGGGTGCCGGTCGTGCTCGACGGCGAAACCGACGAGGTGAGCCTGGTGCAGCTCGGCTTTACCGCCATGGACGGCTGGCCGGTGCTGGGCCCGGTCGTCCTGCTGCCGCTGGGGCCGGCAGGGTCGGCGGTAGGCCTGCTGATGGTCGGTTGGGCGCGCGCACGCCGTGAGGCGTTTCGCGACATCGACCTGCGCCTGCCGGGCTCGTTCGCCGAGCACGCGGCCTTGGCGTTGCGTATCTCGCAGGCACAGGCCGACCGTGGACGGCTGGCTGTGCTGGAGGACCGGGACCGGATCGGCCGCGACCTGCACGACCTGGTCATCCAACGGCTGTTCGCGGTGGGCCTGACCCTGGAGAACGCCGGGCGGATGGCCGATCTGCCGGGAATCACCACGCGCATCACACGAGCGGTGGACGACATCGACGCGACCATCAAGGACATCCGACGGAGCATCTTCGAGCTGTCAGCGCCGCCAGAGTCCCGCTACCTCCGGAGCGAGCTGACGGAGGCTGTTGCGGTCATGGTGCCGGCTCTGGGCTTCACACCGCGGCTGAGGACGGACGGGCCCGTCGACAGCGCCATCCGCGACGAGCTGCGACCGCACCTGCTGGCGGTGGTGCGGGAGGCGCTGTCGAACGTGGCCCGGCATGCCAAGGCCACATCTGCCGACGTGTGGCTGGCGGTGGGCGACGACGTGGTGCTGACCGTGACCGATGACGGTGCCGGCATCGCCGAGAACGGCACCCGGAGCGGCTTGGCTAACATGACCGGCCGCGCTGAGTCCTTCGGCGGGTCCTTCACCGCCACCCGCCGGGTGGAGGGCGGGACAGTCGTCATCTGGCGGGTGCCGGCCCGGTGAGGCGCGGAACCCCGTAGCGCAGCCGAACGCGCTCGCCGGAACCGTTCCGGCAAGGCGGCGAGCTGCCTCGGCAGACCACGACCCATGCCCTGGAAGGTCTAGTCCTCGGTCACGTTGAGGACGTCCTCGACGTGACGACGGGGCGTCTGATCGCCGGCGGTCGGGGGGACGTCGTCGCTCGCGTAGCCGAGGCGTAGCAGCATCTGCGGGTGCCCGACCACTCCGAGC
>JAJAYQ010000237.1 GCA_026786145.1 Spirochaetaceae bacterium
CCGCTGGAGGGTGCCGTTGACGAGGATCGCTCCCCCGATGCCGGTGCCGAGGTTGACCCCCACGACATGCGTCTCGCCACGAGCAGCGCCGAAGCGCCACTCGGCCCACAGGGCGGCGTTGGCGTCGTTCTCCACCACGACCGGGAGGCGGAGGCGGCTGCTGATCGCCTCTCGCAGCGGCTCGTTGCGCCACGACAGGTGGGGGGCGAAGAGCACGTGCGAGCGCGAGGCGTCGATGAAGCCGGCCGCCCCGATGCCCACGGCGTGGATCTCGTGCCGCCGGGCGAGGTCGAGAACGGCCTCGACGATGGTGTCCTCGACGACGTCCGGGGACTTGCTGCGGTCCGGGGTCTCACGACGGACCTCTTCGAGCACGTTCCCGTCGTAGTCGACGATGCCTGCGGCCACCTTGGTCCCGCCGATGTCGACGCCGGCAGTGAGCAGCGGCATGCTCGCGCGATAGGCCCTCGGGCTGCGCGGCGACTGCTCCCGGGAGACCCGCCCGAGCAACGGCGCGCGACGCTCACTCACCTCGCGCACCTCCTGCGGCCGGCGCGGGAGTCCATCAAACGCGCGTGGTGAACTCTAACCTGGTTCCCGCCGCCCACCGGCGCGACGCGGTCCGGTAGAGATCGACTCCGGGGCCGGCCGGTAATGACCAGACTCTTACGGCGATCACGGTGCCGCCCCGTCCAGCCGCCGTGCCTCGGCGATCGCCCAGGCCGCGTTGACCAGGCCGATGTGGCTGAAGGCCTGCGGGAAGTTGCCGAGGAGCTCCCCCGTGTCCACGTCCACCTCCTCGGCGAGCAGGCCCACGTCGTTCGCGTAGCCGATGGCGCGCTCGAACACTTCGGTCGCGCGCTCGCCCTGTCCGGACATCGCCAGGGCCTGGGCGAGCCAGAAGGTGCAGAGCAGGAAAGTCCCCTCCTCCCCTTCCAGCCCGTCGATGCTGTCGATTCCCTCCTCCACCCGGTAGCGGTAGACCAGCCCGCGGTCGTCGGTCAACCGGGCCTCGATCGCGTCGATGGTGGCCAGCACGCGAGGGTCGTCGGCCGGGAGGAAGCCGACGATGGGCATCATCAGGTTGGACGCGTCGAGCGCGTCTGACCCCACGTACTGGGTGAACGCCCCGGCCCGGTCGCTCCAGCCGTCGCGCACGACCGCCTCGAAGATCTGCTCCCGAGTGTTCTTCCAGAAGTCGACCCGGTCGGCGGCCCCGATGCGGTCGGCGAGGGCGATCCCCCGGTCAAGGGCGACCCAGCACATCACTTTCGAGTAGAGGAAGTGCTGGGCTTCACCGCGTACCTCCCAGATCCCCTGGTCCTTCTCGGTCCAGTGCGACGCGGCGGTGTCGGCGCACGCGACGAGGAAACGTCTCGTGTCGTCGTCGATGTCGTCCAGCTGCTCGGCCAGTCGGTGGGCCGCCCCCAGCAGCTCGCCGTAGACGTCGATCTGGCGCTGGTCCCAGGCGCCGTTGCCCACCCGGACCGGGCGGCTGTCGCGCCACCCCTCGAGGTGCGGCAGGGTCCGTTCGCTGAGGTCGTGCTCTCCCCCGATGCCGAACATGATCTGCAGCCCGGTGTCGGGTCCGACCGACGACGCGGCGGCGGTGGTCATGAAGGCGAAGAAGTCGTCCGCCTCGTCAGGGCAGGCCGCTACCCAGAGCGCCTCCATCGTGAAGCTGGAGTCCCGCACCCAGGAGTAGCGGTAGTCCCAGTTGCGCTCGCCGCCGATCCCTTCCGGGAGGGAGGTGGTCGCCGCCGCGACAATCGCGCCGCTGGGCTGGTAGGACAGGCCCATCAGGACCCGGCCGCTGTGGTGGACCAGGTCGGCCCACGGCCCGTCGTACGACTGGTGGAGGTCAGACCAGTCGCGCCAGGCGGCCACCGTCGCGTCCAGCACCGCGGCCAGCTCCTCCTGCGACCACACGCGAGCCGGCGTCTGGTCCAGCGTCGACCGATGCAGGGCGAGGATCGTGGTCTCGCCGGCCCGCAACGTCGTGCGGCCGCGGGCCCGGCTTGCCTCGACCGGCAGCGGGACGGTGGTGGTGAGCACCAGCCGCTCGGCGCCGCCGCGGGCCGTGACACCGCCAGGGACCGCTGCGAGCAACGGGACCACCAGGCCGTACTCCGGCCGGGGGCGGTAGTCGACGTCCACCTCGACCTCTCCGGCGGTGCACTCGATGCGCCGCACCAGGAGGTGGGGGACGCCCTTGCCGAGGCGGTGGCCGCCGTTGTCGGGTCCGAGGGCCAACGCGTCGGTGAGGACCACGGTGCCCGAGGCGGTCGTGAACGTCGTCTCGAGCACGAGGGTCCGGTCGACGTAGCGCCGGCTGCTCTGCCAGTCCCCGGTCGGCTGCACCTGCCAGTGACCGGCCTCGTCGCCGAGCAGCCGACCGAGGACCGACGGACTGTCGAAGCGGGGGAAGACGAGCCAGTCGACCGAGCCGGCCCGGGTCACCAGAGCACTCGAATGACGGTC
>JAJAYQ010000238.1 GCA_026786145.1 Spirochaetaceae bacterium
CCCCCCCCCCCCCCCCCCCCCCCCCCCCCGCCGCGCGGCGGGCCCCCCCCCCCCCCCCGCCCCCCCCCCCGCCCCCCCCCCCCCCCGCCCCCCGCCCGGCCCCCCACGGCGGGGGCTACCAGGCGTAGGCCTCGGGGGCGGTGCCGCCGGGGCCGGGAAAGATGTCGTCCAGCCGGCCCAGCACGTCTTTCTTCAGCTTGATCTGCAGCGAGCGGAGGGAACCGTCGAGCTGCTCCATGGTCCGCGGCCCGATGATCGGGGCGGTGACGGCCGGCTGTGCCAGCAGCCAGGCAAGGCCGACATCGGCCGGGTTCTCTCCCATCTCGTCGCAGAGGTCCTCCCAGGCCTTGATGGCCTTGCGGTTCTCCTTGAGCCCATCTTTCGCCCGGCCCGACAGGCGTCGCTTGCCCTGCTCGGTCTTGCGGATGATCCCGCCCAGCAGACCGCCGTGCAGCGGCGACCACGGGATGACGCCGAGCCCGTAGTCCTGGCACGCCGGCAGCACCTCGAGCTCGACGTCGCGGGTCAGCAGGTTGTAGATGGACTGCTCGGCGACCAGCCCGGTCGAGCTCCGTCGCCGGGCGGCCTCCATGCCCTTGGCGATGTGCCAGCCGGCGTGGTTGGACGAGCCGACGTAGAGGACCTTGCCCTGCGCCTTGAGGATGTCGAAGGCCTCCCAGATCTCGTCCCACGGCGTGTCCCGGTCGACGTGGTGCATCTGATAGAGGTCGATGTGGTCGGTCTGCAGCCGCTGCAACGACGCGTCGCAGGCCCGCCGGATGTTGCGCGCAGACAGAAACGTGTCGTTGGGCCAGTCGCTCATCGACCCGTAGAGCTTGGTGGCGATGACGGTCTTGTCCCGTCGCCCGCCACCCTGCGCGAACCACCGGCCGATGATCTGCTCGGTGATCCCCTCGCCCTGCTTCCAGCCGTAGACGTTGGCGGTGTCGAAAAAGTTGATGCCGAGCTCGAGGGCGCGGTCCATGATCGCGTGGGAGTCCTCCTCCGCGGTCTCCGGGCCGAAGTTCATCGTGCCGAGGCACAGGCGACTCACGGACAGGCCACTGCGGCCGAGGTGTGTGTAGTCCATGGGTCGATCCTGCCCCCCCGCCGAACCGGCTCACCACCTACCCTCGTCCGGTGACCGATGTGCCGGTGCAGCAAGACGTCGAAATCTATGACGTACGCCGGGCGGTGTGGGCCACCCGGCTCGTCTTCGCGGCCAACGGCGGGCTGTTCGCGACCTGGGTCTCGCGCCTCCCGGCGATCCGCGACGAGCTCGGGGCCAGCGAGCGCGGGCTGGGCTTCGCCCTGCTGTTCACCGCGGTCGGCTCGTTGCTCGCCATGCCGGCGTCCGGCCGGCTGATCGCGCGGACCGGGGCCCGCCGGGTGATGTCCGTCTGCGTGGTGGTGTGCGTTCTGGCCTACCCGGCGCTCGGCCTGGCCCCGGATCTCGTGGTCCTGTCCGCGGTGCTGCTCGTTCTCGGTGCCGGCGTCGGTGTCTGGGACGTGGCGATGAACGTCTCGGCGCACGCCGTCGAGGTCCGGTCGGGCCGGGCTCTGATGCCGGGCTTCCACGCCGGGTGGAGCATCGGCACGGTCGCGGGTGCGGGGGTGGGGGCGCTGGCCGCCAAGGGCGATCTCGACCCGGCCGTGCACTTCGGGCTGGCCAGCATCGTCGTCGGCGCGGCCAGCCTCGCGCTGGTGCGGGCGATGCCGGACGGCGCTGAGCCCGACGACGTCGGTGACCCCGCGGGGGAGCACCACATGCCGGCCCGTACCGGCTCGTTGGTCCGCGACCGGCGGTTGCTCGCCCTGGGCGCCATGACGTTCTGTGCTGCATGGGCCGAGGGCTCGGCCAACGACTGGCTTGCGTTGATGCTGAC
>JAJAYQ010000239.1 GCA_026786145.1 Spirochaetaceae bacterium
CTCTTGTCGGTCTGGGTGGTGCCGTCGGAGTCGGTGGCCCGGACCTCGATGCGGTGGCTGCCCGACTTGGCATCCCACTCCCACACCCATTGCCGCCAGGTGTCGATCGACGGCACCTCGGCGAGGCGGGCCTCCTGCCACGGCCCCTCGTCGACGCGCACCTCGACCTTGTCGACGCCGCGCTGCTGCGCCCACGCGACGCCGGCGACAGCGACCTTGCCGGGCTGGAGCATGGCGAACGGCTTGGGTGTGTCGGTCCGCGACATGGTCTTGATCGGCGCCTTGGGCACCCAGCCGCGCTCGACCCAGTAGGGGTCGACCTTGTCGAAGCGCGTGAGCTCGAGGTCGACCAGCCACTTCGTGGCGGACACGTAGCCGTACAGGCCGGGCACCACCATGCGCACCGGGAAGCCGTGCGCCGCAGGCAGCGGCTCGCCGTTCATGCCGATGGCGAGCATCGCGTCACGCCCGTCCATGACGACGGCCGTCGGCGTGCCGATGGACATCCCGTCGACCGACCTGCTCAGCAGCATGTCCGCCTCAGGATCGACGCCCACCTCGTCGAGCAGGTCGGCCAGGGGAGCACCGAGCCACCGCGCGTTGCCGACGTACTTCCCTCCCACCTCGTTCGAGACGCAGGCCAGGGTGATGTCCCGCTCGATCAGGTCGCGAGCCAGGATCGCCTCGAAGTCGAGCTCCATCTCCTTCTCCACCATGCCGTGGATGCGCAGCGTGTAGCCCTCGGTGGAGACCTGCGGCACGATCAGAGCCGTGTCGACGCGGTAGAAGTCGGCGTTCGGGGTGTGAAAGGAGCTCAGACCAGGAACCTTCAGGTCGGTGCCGCGCGGGACCGGGGTCGCCTCACTCATCGGGGTCGGAAGCTTCACGGCGGCGCGTGCGGCCGTGACGTCCGTCCGGCGCCCGGTCACGAAGCGGCCGACCGCACCGGCAGCGACACCGACGGCGGCTGCGACGAGGCCGATGACCAGGAAGCGCCGGCGGCTCTCGTCAGGCAGCGGTTGCGACGCAGCGCTCTCGACGAGCGGGCGCAGGATGAGCAACAGTGCGGCGGAACCGACGACAGCGCCGATGAGCGAGGGCAACGGGTCGAGCAGCTGTGCGTCCGGGCGGGTGGCCGCCGCGGCGGCGCCCACGAGTCCGAGGACTGCGACACCCGCGAGCCCGATGACCCGGCGACGGACGGCCAGCGCCCCGGTCACCAAGGACAGCAGGATGAGCACGACGAGGATCGACCCGATGAGCACCGGCTTGTCGTTGGTCCCGAACGCGCGGATCGCGAGGTCCTTGAGCCACACCGGAGTGGCGTCGATGAAGCTTCCGCCGACCGCGACGACCGGCGAGGCCTGCGGCCGCACCACTGCAGCAATCAGCTCCGCGACCCCGAGCGCGACCAGTGCGGCGAGAAGGCCGGCCAGAGCACCGAAGCGGTAACGCGACCGCAAGCGCCCACCTGCTCGCTGCTCGGGATGCTCTTCGGGAGACATACCGAGGATACGACGCGCAGGGTCCCCTGGATTGGAGTCGTTCAGGTCTCCGTATGGTCACGACATGGCTCGCGTGGTCGTGATCGGTGCCGGGATCGGCGGTCTGAGTGTCGCTGCCCGCCTGGCGGCGACCGGGCACGAGGTCGTGGTGTGTGAGCAGGGTCACGGCGTCGGCGGCAAGCTCGCGTCGTACTCGCGCGGCGGTTTCACCTTTGACACCGGGCCGTCGCTGCTGACGTTGCCGGCGGTCTACCGCGACCTGTTCATGACCACGGGCGCGCCGCTCGAGGAGTGCATCGACCTCGTAGCGGTCGACCCAGCCTTCCGCTACCGCTTCCCCGATGTCGACGGCGCCGGCCCGGTCTGGCTCGACGTTCCCAACGCGTCGCGGGTGGGCCTGCGCGCTGCTCTCGACGGGGCTCTCGGGCCGGGTGCGGGCGCTGACTGGGAGCGCTTCCTCGAGCGGGCACACGACATCTGGCAGGCGACCCGCGGCCCCTTCCTCGAGTCCCCGCTCACCGGCGGCCGCGACCTGCTGCGCCTTGCCCGACGTACGGGCGACGTGCGGACGGTCTCGCCATGGCTCTCGTTGCGCGCACTGGGCAAGCGCTACCTGCGCGACGAAAGGCTGCGGATGCTCCTCGACCGGTACGCGACCTACACCGGCTCCGACCCGCGCCGTGCCCCCGCCGCGTTGGCCGTCGTGCCGTACGTCGAGCAGACCTTCGGTGCCTGGCACGTACGCGGCGGGGTGCACCGGCTCGGCGAGGCGGTGCACGCCCGCGCGCTGCTGCTCGGTGTCCAGGTGCGCACCGGGGCCGACGTGCAGAAGGTGGTGCTCGAGGGCGGTCGGGCCGCGGGGGTGGTCCTGGCCTCGGGCGAGCGCATCGACGCCGACGTCGTCGTGTCGGACGCTGACGCGACACAGCTGTACGACGACCTGCTGCCGGCCGCTGCCGGAGCCTCCGCGCGGCGCCGGCTGCGTCAGGCGACACCCTCGCTGTCCGGCTTCGTGCTGCTGCTGGCGGTCCGCGGCCGGACGCCGGGGCTCGGCCACCACACGGTGCTGTTCCCGGAGGACTACGACGCCGAGTTCGACTCTCTGTTCGGTCGCCACGCAGCGCCGGTCGCCGATCCGACGGTCTACGTGTGCGCCCCGGACGACCCTGCCATGCATCCCGACGGTGCCGAGTCGTGGTTCGTCCTGGTCAACGCCCCACGCCACGGGCAGGGTCGCGGGCTCGTGGACTGGGACGCCCCCGGGCTGGCGGATTCCTACGCGGACCGCGTTCTCGAGGTGATGGCGAGGCGCGGGCTCGACGTCCGCGACCGGCTGCTCTGGCGGGAGGTTCGGACCCCCGCCGACCTCGAGCGGGCGACACGGTCCCCCGGAGGTGCCATTTATGGGACCTCGTCCAACGGCGCCCGCGCGGCGTTCCTCCGGCCGGCGAACCGCTCCCCCGTGCCGGGCCTCTTCCTGGTCGGCGGATCGGCCCATCCGGGCGGCGGGCTCCCGCTCGTCGGGATGTCGGCCGCGATCGTGGCAGGCCTTGTCGGGCCAGCCTGACCGTGACATGTTCTGTCCTGCCCCGATCAGGCTCGACCCGCGGCAGACTGGAGCCCCAGATGTCCGACTCGCCTCGCACGGCCGCCCGGCGCGAACTGCCCCTGCTCCCGGTGCACGGCGGACGGAGCCGACTGACATGTCTCTACCGCTGCGGCAACGCCTGCGACCACCCGGTGCCCAACACCAGCGACAACCCCTACTTCGGCGACATCCTGGCCGAGGGCATCAGCCGGCGGGGACTGCTGAAGGCGGGCGCGCTCACGGGCCTGGTCGTCGGCGCCGGCGGACTGTCGTACGCCCCGCCCGCTGCGGCCGCCGTCCGGGTCCCGGCCGCTCCGTCGGCCGAGCGGCGCGCGCTCACGTTCGCACCCGTCGCTCCGAACAAGCTCGACGACATCGTCGTGCCGCAGAACTACGGCTACCGCGTGGTCGTCCGGTGGGGGGACCCGGTCCTCCCCGGCGCGCCGGCCTTCGACCCCCGTGCCCAGACCGCGGCCGCCCAGGCGATGCAGTTCGGCTACAACTGCGACTACCTCTGCGTGATGCCCTTCCCGAACGACGAGGACCGGGCGCTGCTGATCGTCAACCACGAGTACACCGACGAGCAGCTGATGTTCTCGGGAGTGGCGACCGGCACCGGCGCAACCACCGACGAGCAGAAGCGCATCGCGATGGCGGCGCACGGCCTCTCGGTCGTCCAGATCCGCCGGGTAGGCGAGACGGGCGCCTGGCAGCTGTCGTCGCGACGGCGCTACAACCGGCGCTTCACCACTAACACGCCGTTCAAGGTCACCGGCCCGGCTGCGGGGTCCCCGCTGCTCCGGACCGGCCCCAACCCCAGCGGCACCCGGGTGCACGGCACCCTGAACAACTGTGCGGGCGGCACCACGCCGTGGGGCACGACGCTGCACGGTGAGGAGAACTTCAACCAGTACTTCGGCGCGTCGTCCAAGGTGGCCGACCCCGACGGCGCCTACAAGCGCTACGGCGTGGCGACCTCGGGCCCCAGCGAGCGCCGGTGGGAGACCATCGACCCCCGGTTCGACGTCGCGAAGGAGCCCAACGAGCCGAACCGGTTCGGCTGGATCGTCGAGATCGACCCCTTCCACCCGGAGGCCATGCCGAGGAAGCGCACCGCGCTCGGCCGGTTCAAGCACGAAGGTGCCACGACCACGCTGGCCGAGGACGGTCGCGTCGTGGCCTACCTGGGCGACGACGAGCGCTTCGACTACATCTACAAGTTCGTCTCGAAGAAGAAGTTCCGCCCTGGCACCGGCGCTGCGGCGCGTCGGCACAACCTGACACTGCTCGACGAGGGCGACCTGTACGTCGCGCAGTTCACCGGGGACACCCCCGACGAGATCGACGGCAAGGGGACCGTGCCCTCCGACCGCAACTTCGACGGCCGGGGCCGCTGGATCCCGCTGGTGAAGGACGGCGTCAGC
>JAJAYQ010000240.1 GCA_026786145.1 Spirochaetaceae bacterium
CACGCGCTTGAGCTCGTCGGGGGCGAAGTCGCTGAGGAGGTGCCAGCCCAGGTCGAGGGTTTCGGTGATGGTGCGGCGGGCGCCCTGCTGACCGACGTACTCGGTTTCGAAGCGGCGTGCGAACGCGAGGTAGCGGCGGTCCTCGGGAGCCAGCCCGCTCTCTCCCACGATCGAGACCAGGCGGCGGACCTCGCATCCGCGGGCGTAGCAGGCGTAGAGCTGGTCGGCCAGGCCTCGGTGGTCGGCGCGGGTCCGGCCTTGGCCGACACCGGCGTTCATCAGCCGCGACAGCGATGGCAGCACGTCGAAGGGAGGGTCGACGCCCCGGCTGGCCATGTCCCGGGACAAGACGATCTGTCCTTCGGTGATGTAGCCGGTGAGGTCCGGGATGGGGTGGGTGATGTCGCCGTCGGGCATGGTGAGCACGGAGAGCTGGGTCAGCGACCCCGGGGAGCCGTGCACGCGTCCGGCCCGCTCGAACAGGGAGGCGAGGTCGGTGTACATGTAGCCGGGGTAGCCGCGCCGTCCTGGCATCTCCTCCCGGGCTGCGGCGATCTCGCGTAGCGCCTCGCAGTAGGCGGTGATGTCGGTGAGGATGACCAGCACGTGCAGGTGCTGCTCGAAGGCCAGGTGTTCGGCGATGGTGAGTGCCACACGCGGGGTGAGCAGCCGTTCGATGGTGGGGTCATCAGCCAGGTTGAGCAGCAGCACGTTGCGGTCGCCTGTGCCGCTGGCGGCGAACTGCTCCCGGAAGAAGTCGGCCTCCCGTCTGGTCACGCCCATGGCGGCGAAGACCACCACCACCTCCTCGGACTCACCAGGGACCCGGGCCTGGGTGGCGATGCGGGCGGCGACCTCGGCGGCCGGCAACCCGGCTGCGGTGAAGATGGGGAGCTTCTGCCCGCGTACCAGGGTGTTGAGTCCGTCCACCGCGGAGAACCCGGTCTCGATGAACTGGTCGGGGTGCAGCCGCGCGACCGGGTTGAGCGGTAGACCGTTCACCGGGCGGTACGCCTGCGCAGCCGGCGGGGGCCCGCCGTCTCGGGGTCGTCCGGCGCCGTCGAGGACCCGTCCGAGCACGTCGGTGCCGACGCCGGTGACCGCGGCGCGGAAGCGGGCCTTGACCGACACGTTGCCGCGGCCCAGCCCGTCGGTGCCGCCGAGGACTTGGACCACGGCCCGGGAGCCGTCGACCTCGAGGATCTGCCCGTCGCGTTCACCCCCATCGTCGGTGACCACGGTCACCAGGTCGCCGAAGGCGACGTGGTCGGCGCCCTCGACGATGAGCAGGGGTCCGGCGACCCGCCGTACGTCGCGCATCGACACGGTGGGCAGGCTGCCGACGTCAGGGGCTGTGACGGCGGCGCGCGCGGAGTCGACCAGCGTGTCGCGCAGGGTTTCGCGCGGTGGGGTGGTGGTCATTGAAGGTCCTTACTGTCGGGACTGAGGGCCTGGTGGATCGTGGTGAGCGCCTCCTCGAGGCGCGCTTGGACGGTGTCCGCAGGCCAGGAGCGGGCGCCGGCGACGACCCGCAACGCTGCGTGGTCGACCACGTCTACGACCGGGCGGCCGGAGGCGACCGCGGTCGTCATGGCGTCCTCGGCGGCCTTGACCAGGCGCAGCATGGCCACCTGTTTGGGGGGCGGGCAGCTGGCGTCCACCGGGTCGAAGGATGAC
>JAJAYQ010000241.1 GCA_026786145.1 Spirochaetaceae bacterium
CTTCGAGGTGAGGCAGTTGACGACGACTTTGCCCGACGGACGCCCTCTCGTCATTCCCGCCGCGCCGTCGGCCCGGCGACGGCCTCCCGAAGGAGAGGCAGCACCCGGTGCTCGATCTGCGTGTCGAGCGCGATCACGGTCTCGGCGCGGACCACGCCCTCGGAGGCCACGACGCTGTCGATGACCCGCTGGAGGTCGGCGTTGGAGGCGGCCACGATCCGTGCGAGCACGTCGCCCGCACCGCTGATGGTGTGGGCTTCGAGGACCTCCGGGATCGCGGCAAGGTGGGCGGTGACCTCGTCGTGGGCGGCACGGTTGGGGTGGTGCTGGGTGATCTCGAGGGTGACGAAGGCCGTCACGGGGTAGCCGACCGCGGACGGGTCCAGCTCCGGCCCCCACCCCCGGATGACCCCTTCGCGGCCCATCCGGTCCAGCCGGGCCTGCACCGTCCCGCGGGCGACACCCAGCCGCCGGGAGCACTCCAGGACGCCGACCCTCGGCTCGTCCGTGAACATCTCCACGATGCGCAGGTCCAAGCTGTCTGTGGCGCCTCTAGTCACTGTGTACACCTCGCGCAGAGTCGGGTGTCTCCATACTGAACGACCTGTGTAGTCGTGTGGGCATACGTTGCGCAAAATGTTGGCACAGGGTTGCATGTTGCCCATGAGCACCGACTCCTTGCCCTCGATGGCCGCGGCCCCCGCCGAGAGCCACCTCACCGACGGCGAGCGCGCCGCCGACCTGGACCTCCAGCAGCTCAAGACGCTGGTGGGGCTCGTCGACTACGACGCCAGCACCGACCCGTTCCCGGTGACCGGCTGGGACGCGGTCGTGTTCGTGGTCGGCAACGCCACCCAGTCGGCCCACTACTTCGAGTCCGCCTTCGGCATGGAGCTCGTCGGCTACTCCGGCCCGGAGACGGGCAACCGCGACCACAAGGCCTTCGTCCTGCGCAGCGGGTCCTGCCGGTTCGTCATCAAGGGCGGTGTCGACCCGGCCAGCCCGCTGCTCGACCACCACCGCGCGCACGGCGACGGGGTGCTCGACATCTCCCTCGAGGTGCCCGACGTCGACCGGTGCATCGACCATGCCCGCGCCCAGGGCGCCACCGTCGTCGAGGACCCGCACGACGTCAGCGACGAGCACGGCACCGTGCGCGTCGCGGCGATCGCGGCGTACGGCGACACCCGGCACTCCCTGGTCGACCGCTCGCGCTACGACGGGGTCTACCTGCCCGGCTACACCGCGCGGAGGTCGGGCTACACCAAGCGGGACGGCGCGCCGAAGCGGCTGTTCCAGGCCCTGGACCACGTGGTCGGCAACGTGGAACTCGGGCAGATGGACGAGTGGGTCGGGTTCTACAACAAGGTCATGGGCTTCGTGAACATGGCGGAGTTCATCGGCGACGACATCGCGACCGACTACTCCGCGCTGATGTCCAAGGTCGTCGCCAACGGCAACCACCGGGTCAAGCTCCCCCTCAACGAGCCGGCGATCGCTGCGAAGAAGTCCCAGATCGACGAGTTCCTCGAGTTCTACCAGTCGCCCGGCGCCCAGCACCTGGCGCTGGCCACCGGCGACATCCTGCGCACCGTCGACGCGATGCGCGCCGAGGGCGTCGAGTTCCTCGTCACGCCGGACTCCTACTACGAGGACCCGGAGCTGCGGGCGCGCATCGGGGAGGTGCGGGTCCCGATCGAGGAGCTGCAGAGCCGCGGCATCCTGGTCGACCGCGACGAGGACGGCTACCTGCTGCAGATCTTCACCCGGCCCATCGGTGACCGCCCCACGGTGTTCTTCGAGGTGATCGAGCGACACGGGTCGCTCGGCTTCGGCAAGGGCAACTTCAAGGCCCTCTTCGAGGCCATCGAGCGCGAGCAGGACCGCCGCGGGAACCTGTGAGAGGCGCGCCAGCGCCGGGTCGCAGTGCTCCCGCAGTCCGGCATCGCGGGAACCTGTAACCCCTCCGGGCCTACGCAATCGACCACGTACGGCAGGCGAGTGGTCGCTTGGCACGGTGTAGACGCCTCGCGAGGCGACCACCCGCCTCCTGAGGCGGTCGGGGCAATGGGGCTGTCAGACGGCGGGGAGGATGCGGCCGGTCACCGAGCCGAGGCCGATCCGGGTGCCGTCCGCCCCCGGCGCCCAGGCGGTGATCGCGACCTCGTCGCCGTCCTCGAGGAAGGTCCGTGTGGAGCCGTCTCCTAGGGTCAACGGCTCGCTGCCGTTCCACGACAGCTCCAGGAACGAGCCGCGCTCGGCCTTCCCGGCGCCGGAGACGGTTCCCGACGCGAAGAGGTCGCCCGTACGCAGGGACGCGCCGTTGACCGTGAGGTGGGCCAGCTGCTGGTCGGGCGTCCAGTACATGCCGGCAAAGGGCGGCCGGGAGACGACCGTGCCGTTCCAGGTGACCTCGAGGGTGAGGTCCAGCCCCCACGGCTCCTGCCGCCGGAGGTAGGGCAGCACCGGCGGGTCCTGGGCCGGGCCATCGACGCGGGCCGCAGTGAGCGCCTCCAGCGGCACGACCCACGGTGACACCGACGTGGCGAACGACTTGCCGAGGAACGGCCCCAGCGGCGCGTACTCCCAGGCCTGGATGTCGCGGGCGCTCCAGTCGTTGAGCAGGCACACGCCGAAGACGTGCTCGGCGAAGTCGTCGACCCCGACAGGTGCACCGTGGCGTGACGGGACGCCGACCACGAACCCGACCTCGGCCTCGATGTCGAGGCGGGCGGACGGGCCGAACGACGGCGCCTCCTCGGCGGGCGTCTTGCGCTGGCCGCTCGGCCGTACGACGTCGGCGCCGGACACGACCACGGTGCCGGCTCGCCCGTGGTAGCCGATCGGCAGGTGCTTCCAGTTGGGGGTGAGGGGCTCGCCGTCCGGCCGGAAGAGTCGGCCGACGTTCTCCGCGTGGTGCTGGGAGGAGTAGAAGTCGACGTAGTCGGCCACCTCGAACGGCAGGTGCAGGGTCACGTCCTGCGCAGCGACGAGGTGGCTGCGCACCACGTTGCGCCGGCTCTCCGTGGCGAGCAGGTCGGACAGCCATGCGCGCACCGCTGACCACGCCGGCCGGCCCATCGCCATCAACGGGTTCAGCGTCGGCAACGCGAGCTCGCGGGCGATATCGAGTCCGTCGGCCTCTGCCAGTGGGGCCAGGTCGATGACGTCCTCGCCCAGGGCGACCCCGATGCGACGGCTCTGCTCGGCGGTGGAGAACACGCCGTAGGGCAGGTTCGTCACGGGGAACGGCGAGCCGTCGGGGACCTCGACCCAGCCCGTCACGCGGGGCGGTCCAGGAGTCCCAGGGCGACGAGATCCTCGATCGGGTCGGTGACACCGCAGCAGCCGAACGAGCGGAACGCCCGCCGTACGTCGGTGCAGGTCTCGGCGTCCCACCCCTGCACCAGCTCGACCAGCGGGCCGGACTCGCGCTGGGCGAGCACTATCGCGACGTCGCCCGCCTCGGCGCCGGCCGTCGCGACTCTGGTCGCCACCAGGACGTTGAGCACGCCGTGCTGCTCGAAGCCCTCGTCGGTGGAGCACCGCAGTGCGTGGTGCAGCCCGGCTGTGAGCTTGAACGGGAGGGCGCGGGTGGTCGCGGCGACCAGGAACGACGCGAGCTCGACCTCGGACGGGAACGCATCGGGGGTGGTGCCCCCGGTGCGGTACTTGGCTGCATGCCAGCCGGACCCGCCGACCAGGTCCAGGGCGGCGTCCAAGCCGGTGCGTGGCACTTCGAGGAAGCGGGTCGCGCCGGGCAGCCGGGCCAGGTTGGCGCTCACGGCGGCGGCGTCGTCACCGAGACGTGCGTGGGCAGCCTCGACAGCAACCAGTGTCACGCGCTGGTCGGAGGCGGCCGCCCGCAGTGCCCCATGGGCCTGGTCGCCGGTGACGTCGAAGACGAGGGCCAGCTCCACCGACTGGTCTGGAGGGAGCGCCGCACGCATCTCGTCGAGGCGGGAGGCCGGGCAGAGGAAGGGACCGACGACGTCGGAGTACCAGGCGGTGCGGTGCGCCGCGTGCTCGACCAGCGCGCTGTGCATGGGCGCGTTGCCCGGCGGGAACAACGCGGCGTCATCGACCAGACCGGCGAACAGCGATCGGGGCACCACCCTTCCGACCCTATCGAGCACGGCGCAGGGCCTCGGCGTGGCAGGGTGGGGGTGAGCACGGACGGGACAGGGGAGGCGCCATGCCGTACTACCGCCAGGTCGGGGAGGTGCCGCGAAAGCGCCACACGCAGTTCCGTCAGCCCGACGGCAGCCTCTACGCCGAGGAGCTGATGGGCGTCGAGGGCTTCTCCTCCGACGCCTCGCTGCTCTACCACCGCAACATCCCGACGGCAATCGTGTCCAGCGAGACCTACGACGCGCCGAGCTTCCCGCGCCGGCCCAACCACCCGCTCAAGCCGCGGCACTTCAAGACCCACAAGCTCGATGGCGCCTCGACCGCGCGTGACGCGGTGCTCGGTCGTCAGCACCTGATGGCCAACGCCGACGTGTGCATCTCCTACGTCGTGGCGACCCAGCCGTCCCCGCTCTATCGCAACGCGATCGGCGACGAGTGTGTCTACGTCGAGAGCGGCGCCGCGGTGGTCGAGACGGTGTTCGGCGCGATGGCCGTCGGGGCGGGGGACTACGTCGTCATCCCGACCTCCACGACCCACCGGTGGGTGCCCGACGGCGAGCTGCGGCTGCTGGTGACGGAGGCCTCGGGACACATTCGTCCGCCGAAGCGCTACCTGTCGGGAAAGGGCCAGTTCCTCGAGCACGCGCCCTACTGCGAGCGCGACCTGCGCGGTCCCGGAGAGCCGCTGACCGTCGACGGTTCGGACGTCGAGGTGCTGGTGCAGCACCGTGGCCCTGGCGGGTCGACCCTGTGGACGCGCTACGTCTACGCCCACCACCCGTTCGACGTGGTGGGCTGGGACGGCTGTTTCTATCCGCACGTGTTCTCGATCCACGACTTCGAGCCGATCACCGGCCGGCTGCACCAACCGCCGCCGGTGCACCAGACGTTCGAGGGCCCGAACTTCGTCATCTGCTCGTTCGTGCCGAGGCTCTTCGACTACCACCCCGATGGGATCCCGGCCCCCTACAACCACGCCAACGTTGACTCCGACGAGGTCATCTTCTACACCGGTGGCGACTTCATGTCGCGCAAAGGCGCGGGCATCGAGCAGGGCTCGATCTCGCTGCACCCGTCCGGCTTCACCCACGGCCCGCAGCCCGGCTCTGTCGAAGCGTCGATCGGCAAGGAGAGGACCGACGAGCTGGCCGTCATGGTCGACACGTTCCGGCCGCTGGACCTGCTCGATCCTGCCATTGCGTGCGAGGACACGGCCTACGCCTGGACCTGGGCCGGCCGGAGCATCGACAGCGACATCAGCGGAATTGGTGGCCCGGACTCCACGACGGGCTAGCTGCGGCGGCGCATGGCGGGGATCACGAACATGATCACGACGACGACGAGGGCGATGATCAGCAGGAGCTTGAGCATGGGTCCGTCCTTGGGCTCGTGGGTGTGCCCCCTAGATGCCCCGTCGTCCGGCCGCCACACCACGGGACCCCGCTCAGGGGCGGAGGCACGCTGCGGGGAGCTCGAACCACCGCAGGTGGTCGAAGTCGGCCGAGACGAGGCCCGCGGTCGCGGGCTCGTGCGTGCGGGGGTCCCCAGCCGCGCTGCTGAGGATGTCGCGCGCCTCGTCGAGGTAGCCCGGCAGCGCCGACTCGGGCACCGGCTCGTCGTGGCGCGGATAGGTCATGGCACCGGTCAGAGCGTCGTAGCCCACCTGGTCCAGGCGCAGCGGCGGCTCGACCGGTCCGGCCCGGTGTCGCCACAACCCGGTCGCCGGGTCGAACGTGTAGTCCGGCATCAGCCGCCAGCCCTGGTCGGCGACCAAGCCGACCGCGGCGACGACGTAGTCGAGCACCGCCTCGGACACGAAGTAGTTGAAGTTGATGCGGACCCAGCCGGGCTTGATGCCCTCGCAGCCCAACGTGATCTCGCGCTCGAACTCGTGCGAGCGCTCGATGTCGATGCCCAGCAGCCGGTGCCCGTACGGGCCGGCGCACGAGCAGCCGCCCCGGGACTGGATGCCGAACAGGTCGTTGAGCAGGGCCACGACGTAGTTGTGGTGGAGGTACTGCCCGCCGGGCCGGCGTACGACGAACGACACGATCGAGAGCCGCTCGGCGTCGAGGTTGCCGAGGATCTCGATCGCGGGGTTCGCGCGCCACACCTCGACGGCGCGACGCAGCAGCAGCTCCTCGCGGGCGCGGATGGTCTCGACACCCACGGCCTGCTTGAGCTGGAACACCAGCCCCGCCCTGATCGACTCGACGATGGCCGGCGTGCCGCCCTCCTCTCGGTGTGCGGGGTCCTCGAGGTAGCGGTGCTCGAGCGGGTTCACGTAAGCGACGGTGCCGCCCCCGGGCACCACCGGCACCCGGTTGGTCAGCAGCTCCCGACGTAGGACGAGGACACCCGGCGTCCCGGGCCCACCGATGAACTTGTGCGGCGAGAGGAACACGGCGTCCTTGCGACACATCGGGTGCTCGTCGCACGCCCGGTTCATGTCGATGTCGACGTAGGGCGCCGCGGCGGCGAAGTCCCAGAACGACAGTGCCCCGTGGTGGTGCAACAGGTCGGCGATGCGGTGGGTGTCGCTCACGATGCCGGTCACGTTGGAGGCGGCGGAGAAGGAACCGATCCGGAGCGGCCGGTCGGCGTGCTCGATGAGGTGCTTCTCGAGAACGGTCACGTCGATGTGGCCGTCGCGGTCCGCGGGGATCGTGATGACGTCACAGATCGACTCTCGCCACGGCAGCTCGTTGGAGTGGTGCTCATAAGGACCGATGAAGACGACGGGTCGCTCGTCGCGCGGGATGTGCGAGGACAGGTCGTAGCGGTCGTCGAGGTCGGCCGGGATGCGTAGGTTGAGGACGCCGATGAGCTTGTCGACAGCGGCCGTGGCGCCGGAGCCGCAGAAGATCACGACCGTCTCGTCGTCGCCCCCTACGGCGTCGCGGATGAGGCGTCGCGCGTCCTCGCGCAGCCGGGTCGTCTGCAGGCCCGTCCCGCTGGACTCGGTGTGGGTGTTGGCGTAGCGGGGAAGCACCTCCTCCCGGATGAAGTCCTCGATGAACCCGAGCGCGCGGCCGCTGGCGGTGTAGTCGGCGTAGGTGACCCGCCGCGGCCCGTACGGGCCGTGCATCACCTGGTCGTCGCCAATCACCGACTCCCGGATCCGGGCGACGAGCGGGCTCTCCAGCTGCTCAGGCATAGAGGTCACGGTACGCGTTCATGACAGCGGGGACCCGCGGGATCAGAGCAGGCTCAGCTGCGGGTCGTCGACGCCGGACGTTCGGCGCTCGAGGTCGAGCAGCGCGCGCTTGCGGTCCAGGCCGCCGCCGTAGCCGGTCAGCGAGCCGTCGGCACCGATGACCCGGTGGCAGGGCACGACGATCGAGATCGGGTTGCGCCCGTTGGCCAGCCCGACGGCCCGGGACGCCCGCGGGTTGCCGACCTGGGTGGCCAGCTGGCCGTAGTTGATCGTTCCGGCGTAAGGGATGTCGCGCAGGGCCAGCCACACGGTGAGCTGGAAGGGCGTCCCCGCCGGGTCGAGAGGTAGGTCGAAGTCGGTGCGCTCGCCGCGGAAGTACTCTTCGAGCTGTAGCGACGCCCGCACCAGGACCGGGCACGCGTCGGTGGACCACGACGGGTCCGGCTCGCCGGCGAACAGCAGCCGGGTCAGCGCCGTCCCGTCGCTGGTGAGCAGCAGCGGGCCCACAGGGCTGTCGACGGTGGTCATGAAGGTGGTCATCAGGGGATCTCCCGGTCGGTGACGAGGTGCCAGAGGTGCATAAGGGCATAGGAGCGCCAGGGGCGCCAGCTTTGGCCCTCGGCGGCCGCCGAGCGCGGGTCGCCCGGCGCGCCGAGGCGCTCGAGCCCGCGGCGGACACCGAGGTCGGTCGTGAGCAGGACGTCGGGGTCGCCCAGGGCGCGCATCCGGACGTAGTCGGCGGTCCAGGGGCCGATCCCGGGCAGGGCCAGCAGGGCGGCGGTCGTCGCGTCGCGGTCCGCTCCGGCGTCGAGATCGATCTGGCCATCCGCGACGGCGGCGCACAGGGCGACAAGCGTGCGTCCGCGGCTCCGCGGCATCGGCAGCGTCTCGGGATCGATGCCGGCCAGCGCCTCGGCCGTGGGGAAGTGGTGCGTGACGCCGCTTGCCCCGTCGGCGTCGGAGCGATCGCTGGCCGTGACCGGCTTGCCGTACGCCGAGGCGAGCCGTGACGCCACGGTTCGGGCGCCGGCCACCGAGACCTGCTGGCCGATCACCGCCTTCACGGCCATCTCGAGCCCGTCGACCGCGCCCGGCACCCGCATCCCGGGCCACGCCGCCACGAGTGGTGCCAGCAACGGGTCGCTCCCGAGCACGTCGTCGACCGCGGCCGAGTCGGCGTCCAGGTCGAGCAGGCGGCGAGCCCGGGCGACGGCGGGGACGACGTCACGCGGGTCGGCGAGGCTGAGCTCGCAGGCCACGTGGTCGAAGGCCGCGCGCAGGACGATGGTGGCCTCGCCGTGCGGGAGCTGCAGGGAGCGACGGTAGGTCCCCCCGTCGGCCGCCTCGACCCCGGGCACCGCCTTGAGGGCGAGGATGCGCATCAGGCCCGCGCCGTCGAACGGCGGCCGCACCGGCAGCCGCAGCGAGATGAGGCCGGGGGCCGGCTGAGGTGCTCCTCGCCGGCGCGCGGCGGACGTACGCAGGTCGCGGGGGTTCGTCGCGAAGACCGCCCGCACCGTGTCGTTGAACTGGCGGATGCTGGCGAAGCCCGCCGCAAACGCCACCTCCGCGAATGCCATCTCGGTCGTCTCGATCAGCACCCGCGCGGTGTGGGCGCGCTGTGCTCGCGCTAGCGACTGCGCGCCGGCGCCGACCTCTGCGGTCAGCAGCCGGTGGAGCTGGCGGTCGCTGTAGCCCAGGCGGCTCGCGAGGCCGCCCACGCCGTCGCGGTCGACCGCCCCGTCGGCGATCAGGCGCATCGCCCGCGCCACCGTGTCCGAGCGCACGTTCCACTCGGGGGAGCCAGGGGAGGCGTCGGGCCGGCAGCGGCGGCAGGCCCGGAAGCCAGCGAGCTGGGCCGCGGCGGAGGTGGCGTGGAACGTGACGTTGCGCCGCTTGGGGGTCATCGCGGGACAGCTGGGGCGGCAGTAGATGCCGGTGGTCGTCACCGCGGTCACGAACCACCCGTCGAAGCGGGGGTCGCGGCTGCTGACGGCTCGGTAGCAGGTCTCGTGGTCCAGCACACCCCTAGCCTGCCCTGTGCCGCCGACAGTTACTAGCGGCCATCGGACATCACGATGGCGCCTGCGAGGCGTAGCGTGACGCCTCGTGCGCATCGTCTCCCTGCTCCCCTCGGCCACCGAGATCCTGTTCGCCCTCGGCGCGGGCGAGGACCTGGTCGGCGTGACGTTCGAGTGCGACTTCCCGCCGGAGGCGCGGTCGCGCCGCATCGTTTCGACGAGCACGCTTCCGGACGGGCTCACACCCGCCGAGATCGACGAGGTCGTCGCAGCGCGGATGGCTGCCGGCGAGGACCTCTACCGCCTCGACGCCTCCGCGCTCTCCGACCTGGACCCGGACCTCGTGGTCACGCAGGACCTGTGCGCCGTCTGCGCGGTGGACGTCTCGGTTGTCGACGATGCGCTGGCCTACCTCGGGTGCCGCGCAGAGGTGCTCACCCTGGACCCGCAGACGCTCGACGAGGTTCTCGCGTCGGTGCTGACGCTGGGCAAGCACACCGGCACGGAGGCTGCCGCCGACGGGCTGGTCGACGGGCTGCGGGCCCGCCTCGCGTCCGTCGCCGCGGCCGTGGCGGAGCGGCCCCCGGTCCCGGTGCTGGTGCTGGAGTGGACCGACCCGCCGTTCACCCCTGGGCACTGGGTGCCCGACATGGTCGAGGCGGCCGGTGGCAGGTCCGTCCTGGGCGCGTCGGGCCAGAGGTCGGTGCGTACGACGTGGGTCGAGGTGGCCCGCGCCGCTCCGGCGCTGGTCGTTGCGGCACCGTGCGGCTTCGACCTGCCGACCTCGGCCGGGCTCGCCCGACAGGTGCTGAAGGCCGGGGCGCTTCCTCCGGGCATACCCGTCTGGGCCGTGGACGCCAACGCGTCCTTCGCCCGCCCCGGCCCACGCCTCGTCGAGGGCGTCGAGGCGCTCGCGGCCCTGATGCACCCTGACGCCGGCATCCCCCTCGACCCGGCCCTGGCGGAGCGCATCGCCTGAGGTAGCACCGGGGAGGTCAGGTGACGGTCACGCCGGCGTCGCGCATCTCCTGCACCGCCCGGTCGCGGTCGCCGGGCTCGAGCTCCACGAACCGGGTGAGGGCCAGCGGTACCTCGACGGAGTACCCCAGGCGTACGCCGTCCAGCGCCGTCTCCTTGACGCAGTAGTCACCCGCGAGCCCCACCACGACGAGGCGCCGGATGTCCGGGTCGAGCAGCGACTGGAGCTGGGTGGCCACCGGGGCGCCGGAAAGGGGGTCGCGGACCGAGAAACCGGAGTAGCCGTCCTCGCCCGAGGTCCCCTTGCGCACGACGGGTCCGTGGACGACCAAGTCGCGGTGCAGCTCGGCGCCCCAGGTGTCACCGACACAGTGGACCGGCCACACGCCGCCGTCCTTCTCGAAGTGCGGCGTGTCGTGTGGGTGCCAGTCCTGGGTGTAGACCACGGTGGCGCCGGCGTTCTGCGCGGCGCCCACCTCGATGCTCACCAGCGGCACGATCTGCTCGCCACCGCTGACGTAAAGCCCGCCCTCCGGGAGGGCGAAGTCGTTCTGCACGTCGACCACGAGCAGCGCGGTCGTCCGGTCGTAGAGCGCGACGGCGCCGTCGGCTGCTGCGGAGATGTGGTCGCTCACTGGACACCCTCGTAGGTAGTCGGGATCGCGGGCTCACCACGGGAGAGGGCGAGCCCCTGCCACGGGAGCGTGGTCAGGACGTGCAGCAGATGGTCGCGGGACGCGGCCAGCGATGGTAGGTCGAGCCGGTCCCCGCCCCGGATGAACGGCACCTGCAGGGCCCGGTCGCCCTCCCGGGCGGTCGGCGCGACCTGTACGCCGATGACCTCCTCGGTCGCCGTGCCGGTCGACCGGTGCCGGCGGAGGGCCGTCTTGCGCCCGCCGCGCGACGACTTGTCCTCGGAGCGCTTGGCCACCGCCCGCCCGTCGACCTCGACGAGCTTGTAGACGAACCCGGCCGTCGGTGCGCCGGAGCCGGTCACAACCGAGGTGCCGACCCCGTAGGCGTCGACGGGGGCACTGGCGAGCGCCGCGAGGGAGTACTCGTCGAGGTCGCCGGAGAGCACGATGCGGGTGCCGGTCGCTCCGAGCGCGTCGAGCTGCGCGCGGGCCTGGTGGGCGAGGACGGCAAGGTCGCCCGAGTCGATGCGGACCGCGCCGAGCCCGGGGCCCGCGACCTCGACCGCGGTGCGGATCCCCTCGGCGATGTCATAGGTGTCGACCAGGAGCGTGGTGCCCACGCCGAGAGCCTCGACCTGGGCACGGAACGCGTCGGCCTCCCGCTCGTGCAGGAGCGTCCACGAGTGGGCCGCGGTGCCGGTCGTGGGGACGCCGTGCCGACGGCCCGCCGCCAGGTTGGACGTCGAGTCGAACCCACCGAGGTAGGCGGCCCGCGCCGCCGCCACCGCCGCCTCCTCGTGGGTGCGCCGGGAGCCCATCTCGATGCAGGTCCGGTCGCCGGCGGTGTTGGCCATCCGGGCGGCCGCGGACGCGACGGCGCTGTCGTGGTTGAGGACCGAGAGCGAGAGCGTCTCGAGCAGGACCGCCTCGGCGAAGGTCCCCTCCACGGTCAGGACGGGCGAGCCGGGGAGGAAGACCTCGCCCTCCGCGTAGCCGCTGACGTCCCCGGTGAACCGATAGTCCGCCAGCCAGCGGCAGGTCTGGTCGTCGACCACGCCACGGTCGACCAGGTGGGCCAGCTGCTGCTCGTCGTATGCGAAGGAGGCGATGCCCTCCACCAGGCGGGCGGTGCCCGCCACGACGCCGTAGCGCCGCCCGTCGGGCAGGCGTCGGGTGAACACCTCGAAGACGCAGCGCCGGTCGGCCGTTCCCTCACGCAGCGCGGCCTGCACCATCGTCAGCTCGTAGTGGTCGGTCAGCAGACCGGTTTCGGGGCTCACAGCCGCCAGCCTAGATTGGTGGTCGTGTCTGTCGCGCCGGTGGAGATCGAGGAGGCTGACACCGAGTCCCTCGTCGTCCCGGACAAGCCGTGGGTCACTATCGTCTGGAACGACCCGGTCAACCTCATGTCCTATGTCGCGTTCGTCTTCCAGAAGCACTTCGGCTACTCGCGGGAGAAGTCCACGGAGTTGATGATGGACGTGCATCAGAAGGGCCGGGCCGCCGTCTCCAACGGCACCCGCGAGGAGATGGAGCGCGACGTCGAGGCGATGCACGGCTACGGCCTGTGGGCCACAATGCAGCACGACGAGTGAGGTGACGGCGCAGGGTGGTGGCGAGCTTCCGGCGGGCCCGAAAGGGTGGCGTCTCGGTGACCTTCGGCGTCGACGAGTCGCGCGTCCTGCGCCACGTGCTCGGCGAGATGGTCGAGCTGCTAGGGACCGACGCGGCCGACTCCGCCGACGAGGACCCGCTGGCCGTGGCAGTGGGCATCGGCACCTCCACCAAGGCGCCGGCGGACCCGGCGCTGGCGCGGCTGTTCCCCGACGGCTACAGCGACGACCCTGACGCGTCGGCGGACTTCCGTCGCTACACCGAGACCGGGCTGCGCAGCACCAAGCTCGAGGCGCTGCAGAGCGCGCTGGCGACGGTCGGCGAGCCGGGGCAGCGCGTGACGCTGACGCCCGAGCAGGCCGAGGCGTGGCTGCGGGCCCTCAACGACACCCGCCTGGTGCTGGGGGAGCGGCTCGGCATCACCGACGAGATCGAGGAGGTCATCGCGTCCCTCGGCGAGGACGACCCGCGGCTGGCGCTGTTCTGGGTCTACGACCGGCTGACCTACCTGCAGGAGACGCTGGTCCAGGCGCTCTGGTCCGGGCCCTAGGCTGATCGCGTGCTGCAGCTGGACCGGTCGACGTACGACGCGATGGTCGCCCACGCCCGCCGCGACCACCCGGACGAGGCGTGCGGCGTCGTCGCGGGCCCGGTCGGGAGCGACCGGCCGGAGCGGTTCGTGCCGATGCTCAACGCGGCGCGGTCCCCGACGTTCTACGAGTTCGACTCCTCGGACCTGCTCCGTCTCTACCGCGAGATGGACGACCGCGACGAGGAGCCGGTCGTGATCTATCACTCCCACACCGCCACCGAGGCCTACCCGTCGACCACCGACGTCGCCCTGGCGATGGAGCCCGGGGCCCACTACGTGCTCGTCTCCACCCGGTCGCCCGAGACGGTGGACCTGCGCTCGTTCCGGATCGTGGACGGGGAGGTCTCGGAGGAAGAGGTCCGGGTGGTCCCGTTGTTGCAGTCGGAGACCGGCCCGCACCCCGGCCCGACCCAGACAGAGGAGTCAGCCCCGCGATGAGCATCGAGGTCCGGATCCCGACGATCCTGCGCACGTACACCGGCGGCGAGAAGGCCGTAGAGGGCTCTGGCGCCACGCTGGCCGAGCTGATCGACGACATCGAGGGCCGCCACAGCGGCCTGCGCGCCCGCCTGGTCGACGAGAAGGGGCTGCGCCGTTTCGTCAACGTCTACCTCAACGACGAGGACGTACGTTTCCTGGGGGGTCTCGAGACCGCCGTCAAGGACGGCGACAGCGTGACGGTCCTGCCTGCAGTCGCGGGGGGCTGAGCCCGCCGCCCATGCGCTACGACTCGCTGCTCGACTCGGTCGGCCGGACGCCCCTGGTGGGGCTGCCGCGGCTCTCCCCGTCGCCCGACGTGCGGCTGTGGGCCAAGCTCGAGGACCGCAACCCGACCGGCTCGGTCAAGGACCGGCCGGCTCTGTTCATGATCGAGCAGGCGGAGAAGGAGGGGCTGCTGCGCCCTGGTGCCACGATCCTGGAGGCGACGTCGGGCAACACCGGCATCTCGCTGGCGATGGTCGCCCGGCTCCGCGGCTACCGGCTGGTCTGCGTCATGCCGGCCAACACCTCCGTCGAGCGCCGTCAGCTCCTCGAGATGTGGGGCGCCGAGATCGTGTCCTCGCCGGCCGAGGGCGGGTCGAACGAGGCCGTCCGCCGGGCCAAGGCGCTCGCCGAGGAGCATCCCGACTGGGTGATGCTCTACCAGTACGGCAACCCGGCCAACGCTGAGTCCCACTACGCCACCACGGGACCCGAGATCCTCGAGGACCTGCCCTCGATCACCCACTTCGTAGCCGGCCTCGGCACCACCGGGACGCTGATGGGCGTCGGCCGCTTCCTGCGCGAACGCGTGCCCGGTGTCGAGATCGTGGCGGCCGAGCCGCGCTACGGGGAGCTCGTCTACGGGCTGCGCAACCTCGACGAGGGCTTCGTGCCCGAGCTCTACGACGAGACGGTGCTGACCTCGCGCTACTCGGTGGGCCCTCGCGACGCCGTACGCCGGGTTCGCGAGCTGCTGGACAACGAGGGCCTGTTCGCCGGCTTCTCGACCGGCGCCATCGCCCACGCCGCGCTCGGCATCGCGGCCCGCGCGCACCAGGAGGGTCGCCGGGCCGACATCGCGTTCATCGTCTGCGACGCCGGCTGGAAGTACCTCTCCACCGGGGCGTACGCCGGGACGCTGGACGAGGCCGAGGCCAACCTCGACGGCCAGCTCTGGGCCTGAGGGCACGAAGGACGCTCGCGTGACGATCGAGCAGGTGGACCGGGCCGACCTCGACCGGCTCGTCGGGCGCGCCCGCGCCCTCGCCGAGCAGGGCGGTCGACGGCTGCTCGGGATCGCCGGCAGCCCCGGCTCCGGCAAGTCCACGCTCGCGGCCGAGGTCACCGATGCGCTCAGCGGGCTCGCGGCGCTGGTGCCGATGGACGGTTTCCACCTGGCGCAGGCACAGCTCGATGCGCTGGGTCGGGCCGAGCGTAAGGGCGCCATCGACAC
>JAJAYQ010000242.1 GCA_026786145.1 Spirochaetaceae bacterium
CATTCTTATGGCTGGTTTTTTTAGTCAATCAAAGGTGAAGTTTTAGCCATAAAATATAACTCGATATCAATTGCAGGTTAGCTAAAGCGTGAAGCTATTTATTTACCATACCCCTGAACTTACTCCCACGGATACTATCCCCGATTGCGCGATCGCTGTGGATGTACTTCGAGCTACAACGACGATGGCGACGGTCTTGGCGGCTGGTGGTGAGGCTATCCAGGTATTTAGCGATTTGGATACGTTAAAGCTTGTTAGCGCTGATTGGGACGCAGATAAGCGCCTCCGCGCCGGAGAGCGGGGCGGCGCTAAGGTGGAGGGGTTCGATTTGGGTAATTCTCCTTTAGACTGCACTGAAAAGCTCGTCAAAGGGCGGAGGTTGTTTATTAGTACTACTAATGGAACTCGCGCTTTACAACGAATACAGAGCGCTCCAGCCGTCTTAGCTGCTGCTTTTGTTAACCGGGCGGCGGCGGTAAATTACCTTTTAGCTAAACAGCCCGAAATAGTTTGGATTGTGGGTTCGGGTTGGGAAGGTACTTATTCTCTAGAAGATACGGCTTGCGCTGGGGCGATCGCTCACAGTGTTTTGCAGCAAACGAATACTCCTCTAGATGAACTTGCGGGTAATGATGAGGTTGTAGGGGCGATTTCTCTTTACGAACAATGGCGCGATCGTTTGGTTGAGCTATTTCATCAAGCTAGTCACGGTAAGCGTTTGTTGCGCCTTGGCTGTCATGAGGATATAAAGTATTGCGCTCAAGTTGATATTTTGGATGTTTTGCCTATCCAGTGTGAGCCGGGGGTGTTGAAAATATTGGGGTAAATAGCTTTGTTTAAGGGGTTGCTGGGCAAAACCAGGACTTGGGGGGGGGGGGGGGGGGGGGGGGGCGGGCGGGGGGGGGGGGGGGGGGGGGGGGGGGGGGGGGGGGGGGGGGGGGGGGGGGGGGGGGGGGGGGGGGGGGGGGGGGGGGGGGGGGGGGGGGGGGGGGGGGGGGGGGGGGGGGGGGGGGGGGG
>JAJAYQ010000243.1 GCA_026786145.1 Spirochaetaceae bacterium
AAGCCGGGCTCGGAGCAGAGCAGCACCGACGTGCTCGCCGGCCAGCTCCTCGCGGAGTGCACCCGCCAGGGCGCCGACGCCGTGGAGCAGGTGCGCGTCGTGGACTTCGACCTGAAGCCGGGCACGGGCGCGGACATGGGCGGCGGCGACCAGTGGCCGGCGCTCCGCGAGAAGGTGCTGGCCGCCGACGTCCTCGTCCTCGCCCTGCCAATCTGGAATGGCCAGCCCTCGAGCGTCGCGAGCCGGGTCTTCGAGCGGCTCAACGCGATGCTGTCGGAGACCGACGACCAGGGCCGGACCCCGCTGTACGGCAAGGCCGCCGGCCTGGCGGTAGTCGGCAACGAGGACGGCAGCTACCACGTCGCCGGGGTCGCCTACCAGGTCCTCAGTGACATGGGCTGCACCATCCCCCCGTCGGCCATGGTCACCTGGCACGGCGCCACCGGCGGGGAGGCCGGCGACTACAAGGACCTCCCCGAGATCCCGGAGACCGTCCAGGGGACGCTGACCTCGTTGTCCGCGAACCTGCTCGGCTGCGTCCGCGCGCTGCAGGCGACGCCGTACCCGGGCGTGCCCACGTCGTGAGCCGCCCGCTTAGCCCGGATCCACCGTCGAGCGTCTGTTGATCATGGATCATGTCGTGATCTTGTCGTTGGTGGTGTGAGGGCGCGCTGCGATTGCCGGGCGGGCCGGCTGGTCTCCACGATGTTGTTCCGGTAGGTCCTGTCGGACGGGTGGGTGGGTCAGGCCGCGAGCGGTGGGCTGTTCGCTGCGGTCGCCAGTTGCTCCCACGACGTCTGCCAGGGCCAGCCGCATGGCAGGTGCAGGGTGAGCCGTCGGGCGGAGCGGGCGAGCCGGCCCGGGACGGTGATGAGCGCGGCGGCGATGACGTCGTGGCCGTAGAAGGCCGAGTCAGCCCGAAGCACCAGCACCCCGCTCGCGCCGGCCTTGCGCGCCGTGATCAGCGCGTCGGCCACGAACCGGTCGGCCCCGCGGGCGCTGTTGGTCGAGCCCTTGCGCAGCAGCGCGGCGG
>JAJAYQ010000244.1 GCA_026786145.1 Spirochaetaceae bacterium
CGCACGGTCACCTCGCGCGGCGAGCCACCCTCGTTGAGCGCCGTCACCCCGGTGACGGAGAACGTCTCCTCACCCGTGAGTCCCAGCGCCTGCGCGGTGTCACCCTCGGCGAACTGCAGGGGCAGGACGCCCATCCCGATCAGGTTGGACCGGTGGATGCGTTCGTAGGACTCGGCGATGACGGCCCGCACGCCGAGCAGCGCCGTGCCCTTCGCTGCCCAGTCGCGCGAGGAACCGGATCCGTACTCCTTCCCGGCGAGCACGACCAACGGGATCCCGTCGGCCTGGTAGCGCATCGACGCGTCGTAGATGCTCATCTGCTCGCCGTCAGGCAGATGACGAGTGACCCCGCCCTCGGTTCCCGGCGCCAGCAGGTTGCGCAGCCGGATGTTCGCAAACGTCCCGCGGATCATCACCTCGTGGTTGCCGCGCCGTGACCCGTAGGAGTTGAAGTTCCGCCGGTCGACGCCGTGCTCCTGCAGGTAGGCACCGGCCGGTGAGTCCGCCTTGATGGAGCCGGCCGGGCTGATGTGGTCGGTGGTCACCGAGTCGCCGAGCAGCGCCAGGACGCGTGCCCCGGAGATGTCGGTGACGGGCTCGGGCTCGGGCTGCATGCCCTCCAAGTACGGCGGCTTGCGGACGTACGTCGAGCCGGGGTCCCACTCAAAGGTGCTCCCCGTCGGGGTCGGCAGGGTCTGCCAGCGCTGGTCACCGGTGAAGACGTCGGCATAGTCGCGGCTGAACATCTCCGAAGCGACCGCCGAGTCGACGACCTCCTGGATCTCCTTGCTCGAGGGCCAGATGTCGGCCAGGTAGACCGGCGCGCCGGTGCTGTCGGTGCCGAGCGGCTCGGTCGTGATGTCGATGTCCATCGACCCGGCCAGGGCGTAGGCGACCACCAGCGGTGGGGACATCAGGTAGTTCATCTTCACGTCGGGATTGATGCGGCCCTCGAAGTTGCGGTTGCCGGAGAGCACCGACACCACCGCGAGGTCGCCGGAGTTCACCGCCTCGCTCACCTCGGCGATGATCGGGCCCGAGTTGCCGATGCAGGTGGTGCAGCCGTAGCCGACGAGGTTGAACCCGAGCTTGTCCAGGTAGGGCGTCAGGCCGGCCCGCTCGTAGTAGTCCATGACCACCTTGGAGCCGGGAGCGAGGGTGGTCTTGACCCACGGCTTGCGCTCGAGACCCTTCTCGACGGCCTTCTTCGCCAGCAGGGCGGCCCCGATCATCACGGTCGGGTTCGAGGTGTTCGTGCACGACGTGATGGCGGCCACCACGACGTGGCCGTGGTCGATCTCGACCTGCTGCCCGTCCAGGCTCACCACGACCGCGTTCCGCGCCCGCCCCGCATCCTCGTTCTCGGGAGCCCCGTGCGGCTGCCCGGCGTCGCCGTTCGACGTGGTGCCGACCGCCATGGGGTCGCTCGCCGGGAACGACTCGGCCGACCCCTCGTCCACCCTCGACTCGATGCCGTCGCTGTCGGTCTGCGAGACGTAGTCCTTCAGGGCACCCCGGAAGGAGGACTTGGCATCGGAGAGAGCTACCCGGTCCTGCGGACGCTTGGGACCGGCGATCGAGGGCACGATGGTGCCCAGGTCGAGCTCGATCGTCTCGGAGTACGCCGGCTCGGCGGACCTCCCGTCGGTGTGCAGCCAGAGCCCCTGCTCCTTGGCATAGGCCTCGACCAGCGCGACCCGCTGCTCGTCGCGACCCGTCATCCGCAGGTAGCGGATGGTCTCGTCGTCGATCGGGAAGATCGCCACAGTGGAGCCGTACTCAGGGCTCATGTTCCCGATCGTGGCCCGGTTGGCCAGCGGCACCGCGGCGACGCCCTGACCGTAGAACTCGACGAACGCACCGACGACACCGTGCTTGCGCAGCATCTCGGTGATCGTGAGGACGAGGTCGGTCGCGGTGGCGCCCTCCGGCAGCTCACCAGCGAGCTTGAAGCCGACGACCTTGGGGATCAGCATGGACACGGGCTGCCCGAGCATCGCTGCCTCGGCCTCGATGCCGCCGACGCCCCAGCCGAGCACCCCGAGCCCGTTCACCATCGTCGTGTGGGAGTCAGTGCCGACCAGGGTGTCCGGGTAGGCGGTCCGTCGCCCATCGATGTCACGGTCGAAGACCACGCGGGCGAGGTACTCGATGTTGACCTGGTGCACGATGCCGGTTCCTGGCGGCACCACCTTGAACTGGTCGAAGGCAGTCTGCCCCCAGCGCAGGAACTGGTAGCGCTCGACGTTGCGTTCGTACTCCAGCTCCACGTTGCGCTCGAACGAGTCCGGGGCGCCGAACAGGTCGGCGATGACGGAGTGGTCGATGACGAGCTCGGCCGGCGCCAGGGGGTTGATCCGGGCCGCGTCGCCCCCCATCTCGACCACCGCCTCGCGCATCGTCGCCAGGTCCACCACGCACGGGACGCCGGTGAAGTCCTGCAGCACCACTCGCGACGGCGTGAACTGGATCTCGGTGTCCGGCTCGGCCTGGGGGTCCCAGGTCGCCACCGCGCGGATGTGGTCGGCGGTGATGTTCGCGCCGTCCTCGGTCCGCAGCAGGTTCTCGAGGAGGATCTTGAGCGAGTACGGCAGCCGCGCGATCTGGTCCTGAAGGCCCTCGATCGCATCCAGTCGATAGATCTCGTACGACAAGTCGCCGACGTCGAGCCGGCCCCTGGCCCCGAAACTGTTCTGTCCGACCTCGCCCGCGATCGCGCCCATGACCGTCTCCTCTCGTCCGCCGCACATCCTGACATCCCATGGGCACCCGGCCGGATGCGGGCAGAGACCCAACTATCTCGATATCAAGATACCTTACCAGCCGGCTCGAGGACGGCGACGCACTCGACGTGTGCGGTCATCGGGAACATGTCGAAGGCGCGCAGGGACGTCAAGCGGTAGTCGCGCTCCGCGAACCACCGGAGGTCGCGAGCCAGCGCGGCCGGGTCACACGCGACGTAGACGATGCGCCGCGCCCGCACCCGGCTCAGCAACGAGACGACCGACTTGCCTGCACCGGAGCGCGGCGGGTCGAGCACCACCAGGTCGGCCCGCTGCAGGTGCGGGCGGCGCAGGACGTGGTCGACCCGGCCGCGCTCGACCTTGACCATCGGCAGGTGGGCCAGGTTGTGGCGGGCGTCCTCGGCCGCCACCCGGTCGGACTCCACGGCCGTCACCCGGCCGGTCACCCCCACCAGGTCGGCGATCGAGGCGGCGAACAGGCCGACCCCTGCATACAGGTCCAGCGCCGTCTCGCCCGCCCTGGGGTCCAGACCGTCGAGCACGGCGCCCAGCAGGGTCGCCGCCGCGCCAGGGTGCACCTGCCAGAACCCGCCGCCCGTGACCCGGAACGACCGGTCTCCCACCACCTCGGTCAGTGCCCCTGCCCCCCGGCCGTCCGGGAGCACCAGCGCCTCCCCCTCGGCAACGGAGGCCGACACCTCGACCGAGGTGACGCCTGGCCAGAGGCGGTCCGTGACGCCGGTCCCGACGACGAGCGGGTGAGCGATGCGGCACCGGTCGACCGGCACCACCTCGTGCGAGCGGTGCCGGCGCAGACCGGCCCGGCCGGCCGCGTCCACGGCGTACTGCACCCTCGTGCGCCACCCCAGCCCTTCCGGCGCGCCCGGCACCTCCTCTACCTCGACGTCGCGCTCGATGCCGGCCAGCCGCTGGAGCTGCTCCCGCACGACCGTCGCCCTGAGCTCGCGCTGCGCGATGACGGACACGTGCTGGAAGTCGCAACCCCCGCAGCGCCCCGGACCGGCCCACGGGCACGGCGGGTCGACCCGGTTCGCCGAAGCAGTGAGCACCTCGGTGGCGTCGGCCCGCCAGAAGGTCGACGTCGACTTGCCGTCGGTGATGACCGCCCGCACCCGCTCGCCGGGCAGTGCGTGGCGTACGAACACGACCCGCCCCTCGTGCCGGGCGACGCAGTGACCGCCGTGCGCGACGGCACCGACGTCGAGCGTGACCTGTGTCCCGACCGCGAGGCGTACGGCGGGGGCGGGCCGGCCGGGAACGCTGCCGTCCTCCGGCGTACTCAGGACAACCCGCTCCCGCGGTCCCGCTCTCCGCGCCGGACGGATCCGGGCGGCGGACCCTCCGGCCGGTCCTCGAGCCCGACCGCACTGTCCAGCTGCCAGGGCACGCTGGTCACCATCACGCCGGGCGTGAACAGCAGCCGCGTCTTGAGGCGCAACGCGCTCTGGTTGTGCAGCAGGTGCTCCCACCAGTGACCGACGACGTACTCCGGGATCAGCACCGTCACCAGGTCGCGTGGGCTTCCGCTGCGGATCGCCCGGACGTACTCGATGATCGGATCGGTGACCTCCCGGAACGGGGAGTCGAGGACCTTCAACGGCACCGGGATGCCACGGCGGTCCCACTCGGCCTGCAACGCCCGGGTCTCCGCCGGGTCGACGTTCACGGTGACCGCCTCGAGTGAGCTCGGCCGCATAGCCCGGGCGTAGGCCACGGCCCGCATCGTCGGCTTGTGGATCTTCGACACCAGGACGATGGCGTGCGTGCGCGCGGGCAGCATCACCTGCTCGTCCTGGTCGACCACCAGCTCTCTCGACACACCGTCGTAGTGCCTGCGGATGCCCTTCATCATCAGGAAGAGGACCATCATCGCGGCGATGGCGATCCACGCGCCGTGCAAGAACTTCGTGACGAGCACGACCACGAGCACCAGCCCGGTGACCGAGAGGCCCACGGCGTTGATGACCCGGCTGCGCTGCATCCGCCCCCGGGCCACCCGGTCGGTCTCGGTGCGCAGCAGCCGGGTCCAGTGGCGCACCATGCCGGTCTGGCTCAGCGTGAACGAGACGAAGACGCCGACGATGTAGAGCTGGATGAGGCGGGTGACCTCCGCGCCGAAGGCGACGATGAGCAGGATCGCGAACCCGGCGAGGATCACGATGCCGTTGCTGTAGGCCAGCCGGTCGCCGCGGGTGTGCAGCTGGCGTGGCAGGTAACGGTCCTGGGCGAGGATCGAGCCGAGCACCGGGAAACCGTTGAAGGCTGTGTTCGCCGCCAGCACCAGGATCAGGCCGGTGACCGCGGTCACGACCCCCGCCATCAAGGGCAGGTTGTCGAAGATCGTCTTGGCCAGCTGACCGATCACCGGGTCCTGCACGTACGTCATCCCGTCGGGGAAGTTCTCCGTGGGTGCGAAACGCACTCCTGCCCTGGTGGCCTCACCCGCCTGGCCGTCGAGGCGCAGCTGTTCGACGACGTCCTCGGCGTAGCGGAGACCGGTGATCTTGGCGAGCACGATGATGCTGGTCAGCATCGTGACCGCGAGGGTCCCGAGCAGCAGCAACGTCGTCGCCGCGTTCTTGGACTTGGGCGTGCGGAACGCCGGCACCCCGTTGCTGATCGCCTCGACGCCGGTGAGCGCCGCGCAGCCCGAGGAGAACGCCCGGAGGAGCAGGAACGCACCGGCGATCCCGGCGATGCCCGACTCGTAGCCCGCCTCGGGCTCGAGGTCGAACCTTGCGCTCCCGACGTCGGGCAGGTCGCCGAAGAAGTGCCGTCCGAATCCCCATGCGGCCATCCCCAGGATCGCGACCATGAAGGCGTACGTCGGGATGGCGAACGCCGTCCCGGACTCCCGGACGCCCCGCAGGTTGGCCGCCATCAGCAGCAGCACGGCCGAGACCGCCACGGTCACCTGGTGCCCCTCGAAGACGTCGACCGTCGAGGCGGCGTACTGAGCCGCGGACGAGATCGACACTGCGACGGTGAGGACGTAGTCGACCAGCAATGCGCTGGCGACCGTGAGCCCCGACCGAGGCCCCAGGTTGACCGTGGCGACCTCGTAGTCGCCGCCACCGCTGGGGTAGGCATGCACGTTCTGCCGGTAGGAGGCGACCACCACCAGCATGACGAGCGCGACGACCAGGCCGACCTTCCAGGAGAACGAGTAGGCCGCCAGGCCCGCGACGCCGAGCGTCAGGAAGATCTCGTCCGGGGCGTAGGCAACGGAGGACAGGGCGTCGCTGGCGAACACCGGCAGCGCAATCCTCTTGGACAGCAGCGTCTCGCCCAGCCGGTCGCTGCGCATGGCGCGACCGAGCAGCAGCCGCTTGAAGGCATCCGTGGTCCGAGGCACATCGCGGATGCTAGGCCCCGGCACCAGGGCGGGACTCCGGAACCCGCCCTGCCGCACCCCTGCGCTAGCGTCGACCCGTGCACTTCGTGATCATGGGCTGCGGACGGGTGGGCTCCACGCTGGCCCACATCCTGGAGGCCCAGGAGCACACGGTCGCCGTCATCGACTCCAGCGAGTCGGCCTTCCGCCGGCTGGGCCACGGCTTCACCGGGCGCCGGGTGACGGGGATCGGCTTCGACCGCGACACCTTGCGCGAGGCCGGCATCGAGGAGGCGCACGCGTTCGCCGCCGTCAGCAGCGGCGACAACTCCAACATCCTCGCGGCACGCGTCGCCCGGGAGACGTTCGGCGTCGACAACGTCGTGGCCCGCATCTACGACCCCGGCCGTGCCGAGGTCTACCAGCGTCTGGGCATCCCCACCGTCGCCCCGGTCCGCTGGACCGCCGACCAGATGATGCGCCGGCTGGTCCCCCACGGCGCCGAGCCGGAGTGGAGTGACCCCAGCGGGACGGTGCGCCTGGCCGAGGTCCCCGTCGACACTGCCTGGATCGGCGAACGCATCAGCCGGCTCGAGGAGACCTCCGGCGGGAGGGTCGCGTTCCTGACCCGGCTCGGCGAGGGCCTGTTGCCCACCGAGGACACAGTCCTGCAGGACGGAGACATCGTGCACGTCGTCATGCGGGACGAGACCGTGGACACGGTCGAGTCAGCGCTGCGTCAGCGCTCGCCCGGAGCCTCCTGATGCGCGTCGCGATCGCCGGGGCCGGCAGCGTCGGGCGCTCGGTTGCCCTCGAGCTGCTGGAGAACGGCCACGAGGTGCTGCTCGTGGACAAGAATCCCGCCGCCATCAAGAAGTCGTCGGTGCCCGACGCGGAGTGGTTGCTGGCGGACGCCTGCGAGGTCACCTCGCTGGAGGAGGCCGGCCTGCACGAGTGCCAGGTGGTGGTCGCCGCGACCGGCGACGACAAGGTCAACCTCGTCGTGTCCCTGCTGGCCAAGACGGAGTACGGCGTGCCGCGGACCATCGCGCGGGTGAGCAACCCGAAGAACGAGTGGATGTTCGACGAGGCGTGGGGTGTGGACGTCGCCGTGTCGATGCCGCGGCTCATGACGGCGCTGGTCGAGGAGGCCGTCAGCGTCGGTGACCTGGTGCGGCTCTTCAGCTTTCATCAGTCCAACACCGACCTGGTCGAGCTGACCCTGCCCGCCGACTCCCCCGTCGTCGCCACCCGGGTCGGCGACGTCGACTGGCCCCAGGACACCGCCCTGGTCGCGATCATCCGCGAGGGGCGCCCCATCGCGCCCAGCGACGACGACCCGCTCGAGGCCGGCGACGAGCTGTTGTTCGTGGCCACCCCCGACATGGGCCCGGCGCTCGAACAGCTCCTCGCCCCGCACGCGAGCTGACGGTCGGCCAGCGTCAGGCGACGTCATCCCGGGGGTGCTCCTGGGGCGTCGCGGCCAACGGGGTGTGTCCACGGGCAAGCAGCCACACCATCGCGGCCAGGGCGGCGACCTGCAGCGGCCAGCCCAGCGCGATCTTGCTGACGCCCAGCCACCCCACCTCGCCGGCCAGGTAGAGCGGGTACTGCACCGCCACCCGCACCGCGCACGGAAGCACCAGCATCCAGGTCAGCCGGCTGCACAACCGCACCACGCCGGGGTCGGCCCGCCAGGCGGTGAGATCGCCGGTCACCGAGCCGATCATGACTCCCACCAGCGGCCAGCGCACCAGCACCGAGAGTGTGAGCAGCACCGCGTAGACCGCGTTGTAGATGATGCCCGGCAGGAAGACGTCCTCGGCCTTGCCGGAGCGCGCGGCGAAGATGGCCGCGATACCGATGCCGACGAGGCTGTTCACCACGAACTGCACCGGCTGCCGTTGCACCACGCGTACGACGAGCAGGGTGACCGCCAGGGCGATCCCCACCCCCAGTGCCAGCCGCAGCTCGCGGGTCGACAGGTAGGTCACCGTGAACCCGAGTGTCGGCAGCGCCCCCTCCAGCATCCCCCGGCGCCCGCCCAACGCCTGGGAGAGCTGGGCCCGCACGACGTCCTCGACGGTGCGAGCGTCGACGGGCGGCTGCGCGGTCATCCCAGGCGACGTCACTCGGCCCCGAGGGGGCGCAGCTCGTAGCGCGGGTTGAACAGAACCGCATGGTCGCCGTCTCGCGTCACCCGGCCGTAGCAGACCACGGCCCGGCCGGGCTCGATGCCGTGGATCTGTCGTCGCCCGAGCCACACCAGAGAGATGGAGCCGCTGCCGTCGTACAGCTCGGCCACCAGCGCCGGGACACCGGCCCGCGGTCGAAGCGTCACGGTGCGCAGGGTGCCAGCGACCCGGACCCGTTCGCGCTCCGGCAGCTCGCTGATCAGGGTCGCGCCGAGATCGAGGCAGCCCTTCTGCAGCTCGGCGGCCTCGTGCTCCTTGGCCGAGGAGGCGAGCCGGTTGACGGCACGGCGCATCACGCCAGGTGACTGACCCATGTATCCAGCGTATGCCCTAGCCGTCAGTGGATCTCGGTGATCTCCGGGCCGCGCTCGAAGGGCTTGAGGTCGGCGTCGGTGCGGTCCCCGTCGGTCTCCTCTCCGGCTTCGGGCCCCGGGGCCGGAAGCGACAGGGGGATGGGGTCGCGGGGGGGGGGGGGGGGGGGGGGGGGGGCCCCCCCGCGCGCCCCCCCCCGCCCGCCCCCGGCGGGGGCCCCGCCCCCCCCCCCCCCCCCCCCCCCCCCCCCCCCCCCCCCCCCCCCCCCC
>JAJAYQ010000245.1 GCA_026786145.1 Spirochaetaceae bacterium
CCGCGCTCCACCTGACCCATGGCCGTGGTCAGCGCGAGCAGGGCGACCGCGAGACCGGCGACGAGAGCGACCGTGCCGCCGTCACCCCCGCCCTGGCTCTGCTCCAGCGTCTGGCGCACGATCTTGTCGGTGCTGCCGGGCGTGATCCGCAGCAGCACCTCGCGCAGCAGCTCGCCGACCTTGTCGGCCTGGATGGCGCTGGAGAGCCCGACGAAGGCGATGCCGAGCGGCACGATGGCGAGCACCAGCTGCAGGGCCAGGGCGCGGGAGTGGCTGAACCCGTCGCCGTAGCGGAAGCGGATGAATGCGTCCTTCACGAGCTTGGCGCTGCCGTACTGCCGCAGCGTCGTGCGCGCATCGTCTGCGGAGAGCTCGGTCTCCTGCATCGACGACGTTTCCGGAACCCTGGTCACCGAGCTCATGGCACCCTCACCTGCAAGGCCTTCTCCTCGATCGTGATGTCCATCGTCCTACTGTCCTCGATCACGTCGCCGTCGAGCTGTCGCGGCTGGCTGCGGCTCGCCTCGATCACCACGTGACGGGTGCGGAAGCGCTCCATCTTCCGGTCGGGTACGTCGGCGCGGCGGATGACCCGGCTCCCGACCCGCGCCCAGTCCAGGACGTTGCGCGGCGCGATCACGACGATGTCGAGCTGCCCGTCGTCGGGCTTGGCGTCGGGGAGCAGCGGGATGCCCGCCTGCAGCTTGCCGACGTTGCCGACGACCACGCTGCGGACCCGGCGGTGCATCGGCTCGCCGTCGTCGACGGTGATCGTGACCCGGATGCCCCGCCCGCGCAGGTGCTTCCCGGCGGACACGAGGTACGCGGGCCAGCCGACCGCCTTCTTCAGCCCCTCGGGGGCGTCGCGCATGATGGCCGCGTCGAAGCCGATCCCCGCCATCACCGCGAACTTGCGGTCCTCGCACACCCCGACGTCGATGCGGACGGTACGCCCGGACACGCCGATGCGCAGGGCCTCCTCCTCGTCGTTCAGCGGCAGGTCGAGGTTCCTGGCCAGCAGGTTGCCGGTGCCGGCGGGCAGGATCGCCAGGGGGACGTCGCACCCGGCGAGCGCCGTTACCGCGGCCATCACGGTGCCGTCGCCGCCGCAGACGAACACGACGTCGCACTCGTCGTGCAGGGCGCGCTCGCACATCCCGATACCCGGGTCGTCCTGCGTCGTCTCGAGCCAGAGCGGCTCGTCCCAGCCGTTCGCGTCCATGAAGGTCTTGACCCGCTCGGTCATGTCATCCAGGTCCGGGACCTTCAGCGGGTTGTAGACGATCGCCGCCCGCTTCATGCGGTCATCCCGGTCGCCCCCGTCGTCACGGGGGGCGGCGAAGGGTCCGGACCACCGTCACCCCGCCGCCGCCCACGTCCCAGCACGCTCGTCGCCGCGATGGTGATGGACGCGATGCCGTTGAGGTACGCGCCGACGATGTCGGTCGGGTGGTGCATGCCGCGGTAAAGGCGGCC
>JAJAYQ010000246.1 GCA_026786145.1 Spirochaetaceae bacterium
CGAGCGCCGCAACACCACCGACACCCCCACTGCCCGAGCCGGCGCCGAGCGGGAGTGGCTCACCGACCGGTTCCCCGGCGAGCAGGAGGACGCCGAGCACGTCCTGCTCTACGGCGAGCGCCCTCCGCTGACCGTGCTCACCACCCAGCGCCCCGAGGACGGCGAGGGCGGCCCCGGCTGGCACCGCGACGAGACCGACCGGTTCGGCCTGCTCGCCCGGCGACTGTGGGGCCGGCTGCTGGACGCCGAGGTCACGGTGCAGACCTGATGGCTACAGCGCGATGCCTCGGCGACGGCCCCAGCGGGATAGCCGGCGTCAGGCCGAGGAGCCGCCGTCGACCGCAACGGTGGCCCCCATGACGTACGTGGCGGCAGGGGACACGAGGTAGGCGACCGTGTCGGCCACCTCCTCGACGGTGCCCATCCGGCCCGCGGGCAGGCTCGCCTCGAAGCCGGCCAGCGCCGCCGGGTCGTGCCTGATCCAGTCGGCCATCTCGGTGTCGATCAGGCCGGGTGCCACCGCGTTGATGCGCACGCCGTCGGGGCCGTGGTCGATCGCCAGGCTGCGGGTGAGCTGCACCAACGCCCCCTTGGCTGCGCAGTAGGCGGCCCGGTCGCGACCGCCCTGCAGCCCGGCGGTCGACGCGATGTTGACGATGCAACCAGCACCCGCCGCGATCATCGCCGGCAGCGCCTCGCGGCAGACCAGGAACGGGCCGGTCGCGTTCACCGCGAGGAACCGGTCCCATTCGGAGCGCGAGAGGTCCGGCACCCGGTGCCGGGCGAAGTAGCCCGCCACGTTCACCACGACGTCGGGCTCGCCCCACTGCCCGCGCAGCGCCTCGAAGGCAGCGCGGATCTCGTCCTCGTCGGTCACGTCCGCGGTGAGCGCGAGGACGTCTGGCCGGTCGGCCGCCAACGCGACCAGACCCTCCGCGTTCACATCCAGGGCGCCGACGCGCATCCCGTCACGGACCAGCCGCTCCACCACCGCGCGGCCGATGCCGCCGGCCGCTCCCGTGACGAGAGCAATTCCCGGTGCATCACTCACTCGACGATGGCCCGAGTCAGCAGCACCACGGTGATGAAGGTGCGGAAGAGCCGGATCGGGTCGTCGTCGGTCAGCCGGACCGTGCGCGAGTCGATCCGCTCCACCCCGGTGATCCACGTAGCCATCTCGGCGAAGTCGCCGTTGTGGAAGAGAACCTCCAGCGTCGCCGGGAGCTCGATCGCCGGTGGCTTGGCGTCGGCGAGCGCAGCCATCGCCGCTGCCGCCTCGTCGTGGATGAGCCGGCACGCGTCCGCCGGGTGCAGGCTGTCGGCGGCGAACCGGGTGACCGATGTCTTGACCACGGCCGCCCGGATGTCGGGGGCCACCCGCCGGGCTTCCTCCGCGGTGGTGTCGTCACCCGTGATCAGCACGACAGGCACTCCGTGGCCGGCGGCGACGAGCATGTTGATGCCGGACTCACCGACCTCGATCCCGTTGAGCAGCACCCGGCCGATCGCTCGCGGGTTGTACGTGTGCGAGAGCGTGGAGGCCTCGCTGGCCATCGACCCGTGGTAGCTGACGAAGAACGCGGCATCGAAGGTCGAGTCGAGCCCCTGCATCATGTACATCGGCTTGTGCCGACCCGAGAGGTACCTCGCGCTGCCCGCCAGCTCGTCCGGTCGCAAGTTCTGCATGCTCGAGTGCGAGTCGTTGACCAGCACCTCGGTGGCCCCGGCCGACATCGCGCCCTCGATCGCCGCGTTGACCTCGGCCTGCAGCAGCCGGCGGTAGTACTCGTACTCCGTGCTGGGACCGATGCACTGGGCCCAGTCGACGACGCCGGCGGTCCCCTCCATGTCGGAGGACAGAAAGACCTTCACAGCACGCTCCTCGGGTGGATCTCAGGCTCGGTGGACGTGGTGGTCATGACGGCGTACGTCGCTCCCGACTGACCGGCGGCGCCGCCGTGGCGGCCATCCGGCGTCAGAGCGAGCACCCGCAGCTCGGCGCGGAAGGCGTCGGGGAGGTCGGCCGCGTCCGCGAGCGCGGTCCGGCAGGCCTTCTCCACCTCGTCGCCGCGGACCAGGGCATCGACGACAGTGCGGGCCGTGCCGGAGCGCATGCTCAGCTCACCGCGTCCGGTACAGGCCGCCCCTCCTCCGTCGAGGTCGCACCAGGTGCCCGCGCCCGGGATAGCGGAGTCGCCGATCCGGCCGGGGTACTTCCACGGGTAGCCGCTGGTGGAGACGCCGACGACCATCTCGCCATGGCGGTCGAGTGCGATGACGTTGATGGTGCCCCAGGGTCCGTCGTGCGGGGCGAACCGGTCGACCAGCTCGATCGCGGCCAGCCGGTAGGCCTCGTCGCCCTCCTGGCTCGCTGTCTGCTCACCCTCGACGGCCTCGTCCGAGGGCGCCAGCGCGTCGCGGAAGAGCCGCCGCGACTCCGCGGTGAGCAGCTCGGCGGTGGCGAATCCGTGCTCCGCGGCAAACAGCGCAGCGCCCTCCCCCACGAGCAGGCAGTGCTGCGGCAGGCGCTCGAGCACCGCACGCGCCACCGAGATCGGGTGCGGATAGTCCTTGAGGGCACCCACCGCCCCGAAAGCCCGGCTCGAGCCGATCATCAGGGACGCGTCCAGCTCGACCACACCCTGCGCGTTGGGCAGCCCGCCGGTGCCGACGTAGTGGTCGGCCACGTTGTCCTCGCACGCGCGCAGTGCGACCTCGACGGCGTCCAGCGCGGTCCCCCCGTCCCGCAGGACGTCCATCGCCTGCGGTAGGCCGACCTCGCTGCGCTCGCTGCCGATGATGATGGCGTCGGTCATGCGGTGCCGGCCTCCACTGCGGGGATGGTCTGGCCGGCCAGTCGGGGCACTGAGGACAGCAGCAGACGGGTGTAGGGATCCTGCGGGTTGGAGAAGACCTCGTCGGTCGGGCCGGTCTCGACGACGACCCCGTCGTGCATCACGGCGATGCGGTCGCTGACCTGACGCACGACAGCCATGTTGTGCGAGACGAAGAGCATGGAGAGCCCGAGGCTGTCCTTGAGGTCCAGCAGCAGGTTGATGATGTTGGCCTGCACGGAGACGTCCAGCGCGGACACCGGCTCGTCGGCGATGAGAACCTGGGGCTCCAACGCCAGTGCTCGGGCGATGCCGATCCGCTGGCGCTGCCCACCGGAGAAGGCGTGGGGCAGCTGGTCTATCGCGCGGGCCGGGAGGCCGACCAGGTCCATCAGCGACCGGATGCGCGCCGGCACCTCCGAGCGGGGCACGACCCGGTGGTAGCGCAGCACCTCGCCCAGCGTCTGACCGACGCTCATCCTGGGGTTCAGCGAGCTGTACGGGTCCTGGAACACCATCTGCACCAGCCGCCGCTGGGCCTTCGACGGAGAGCCGTTGATGACCTCCCCGGCGTAGGACACGGTGCCCTTCGTCGGCGTGTAGAGCCCCGCCGCGCAGCGGCTCAGCGTCGACTTCCCGCAGCCGGACTCCCCGACCAGGCCGAGCGTCTCGCCGCGATGCAGCACGAGGTCCACGCCGTCCACCGCGCGCACGACCGCGTGCTCACTGCGGAACAGCTTGTCCAGCGGCCCCGCCGATCGGCCGAAGTGCTGGACCAGCCCGTCGATCCGTAGCAGTTCCTCGCTCATGCCCGCATCTCCCCGGCAGCCGGCTCGGCGATGTCGGGCGGCCAGTGCTCGTGGTCGTGGGCCCGCCAGCAGGCGCTGGCCCGCATCCGGCCGATGGGTGCCAGCGGCGGCTGCTCGGTGGTGCACCGGTCGATCACGGCCGGGCACCGGGGAGCGAAGGCGCAGCCCGGGATTGCCTCGAGCAGGTCCGGCGGCGCCCCCGCGATGCTCAGCAGCCGGTGCACCGGCAGGTCGGGGTCGGGCACGGAGCGCAGCAGTGCCGCGGTGTACGGATGACGTGGCGCGTGGATGAGCTCGCCGGTCGGGCCGTCCTCGACGATGCGCCCGCCGTACATCACATTGAGGTGCTCGCAGGTGCCGCTGATGACGGCGAGGTCGTGAGTCACCAGCACCAGTCCCACGCCCTGGTCGCGACGCAGCCGCGCCAGGACCCCGAGCACCTGGGCCTGGATGGTGACGTCGAGCGCGGTCGTCGGCTCGTCGGCGAGGATCAGCCCCGGCTCGGCCGAGAGAGCGATGGCGATGCAGATCCGCTGCCGCATCCCGCCGGAGAGCTCGTGCGGGTAGGCACGGTACCGGCGCTCCGGGTCCTTGATGCCGACCTGGTCGAGCAGCTCGGTGGCCCGCGCTCGGGCCGAAGAGCGCGACATCCCGAGCCGGCGGACCGGGACCTCGGCGACCTGGTCGCCGACCCGCATGGTCGGGTTCAGCGCGGTCAGCGAGTCCTGGAAGATCATGGCCATCGCCGACGACAGGTGCTCGCGACGCTGCTTCGCCGACATCCTGCTGACGTCGACCCCGTTGACGACGATGGTGCCGCCGGTGATGGTCGCCGGCACCGGGAGCAGGTCCATCACCGCGCGCAACGTGAGGCTCTTGCCCGAGCCGGACTCCCCGACCAAGCCGACCGCCTGCCCCGCGGAGGCCGACAGCGAAACGCCGCGAACCGCGTGCAGCCGACCCGAGGAAAGCGGGATCTCCACGTTGAGGTCGTGCACCTCGAGCAACGCGGTCATCGCCGCCCGCTGCGGTGCACGAAGCCGTCGGCGATCAGCGCGAGGGCGAGACCGGTGATGACGACTGCCAGGCCGGGCACCGCGGCCAGGTACCACTTGGTGAAGATGAAGGCCTGCCCCTCCTGAATCATCGAGCCCCAGTCCGGCGTCGGTTGCGGCACACCGAGACCGAGGTATCCCAGGGTGACGATCGCCAGGATCGACAACACGATGTCGCTCATCGAGAACACGAACGCCTGCAGCACGACGTTGGGCAGCAGGTGCCGCAGCAGGATCCGGTAGGTCGGTAGGCCGCTGGCCCGCGCCGCGAGGGCGTACTCCTGCTCCTTCGCTACGAGCACCTCACCCCGCACGATGCGCGCGTACGCGACCCACCCGACGAGCGTGATGGCGATGTAGATGCTGCGCGTGCCCGACCCGAGGGCGAAGACCAGCGCGATGACCAGGACGAAGAACGGGATGGCCACGACGATGTCGACGACCCTCATCAGGACCAGGTCGAACCACCCGCCGCGCCAGCCCGCCACCAGCCCGAGCGCGCCGCCGATCAGAAAGGGGAAGAGCACCGCGAGGGCCCCCACGCGAAGGTCTGTGCGCGCGCCGTAGAGAAGCCGCGCGAACACGTCGCGGCCAAGCTGGTCGGTGCCGAGCAGGTGCCCATTGCCCGGGTCCTGCAGCGAACGGGAGAGGTCCTGCTCGATGGGGTCCCAGCTGGTCAGCAGCGGCGCGAAGACGGCGGCCAGGACGAGGGCGCCGAGGAGGGCCAAACCGGCCGCCAGGGTGGCGTTCATCCGCAGCGGACGCCGCGCCGCCAGCCCTCTGCCACGGGCCACGGGCCCGACGGCGGTGGTCATGAGAGCTCCACCCGGGGATCGAGGGCCGCGTGGGCCAGGTCGGTCAGCAGGTTGATGGCGACCACCATCACCGCGAAGACCAGCGTCACGGCCTGCACCACGGCGAAGTCCCGGTTGAAGATCGAGTCGAGCATCAGGGTGCCGATGCCGGGCAACGCGAACACCCGTTCGACCACCAGGGTGCTGCCCACCAGGTACGCGACGTTGACGCCGAGCACCGTGACGGACGACACCGCCGCGTTACGCAGCGTGTGGCTCAGGATGATCCGGCGGTGTGTCAACCCCTTGGCCCGGGCCGTCACGACGTAGTCGCTGTCGAGGACGGCGATCATCGACGTGCGAAGGCTGCGGATCAGGATCGGCGTGAGAGCGAGAGCGACGGTGAGCGCGGGCAGGACGATCGAGCGCAGGTGCCCGGCCACGTCGTCGCCAAAGCCCGACACCGGGAACAGCCGCAGCTTGAGGCCGAACACCAGCACCAGCATGATGCCGACCCAGAAAGCCGGCATTCCCAGACCCACGAGCGGCACCGCGCGGATCACCTGGTCCAGCGCGCTGCCCCGGCGGCTGGCGGCGAGGACAGCCAGGGGCACGCTGATCAGCAGGGCGAGCACCGTGGCCGACACCACCAGCCACAGCGTCGCCGGCAGCCGACCCGACACCAGCTCGCTCGCGTCGACGTTGTAGAAGAACGAGCGCCCCAGGTCACCGTGGGCCAGGCGCCCCATGAAGTCGAGGTACTGCTCCCACAGCGGCTTGTCGAGGCCGAACGACTTCTGCAGCGCGGCGACGGCCTTGTCGGTGGCCCTGATGCCCAGCAGCGTCTTCGCCGGGTCGCCCGGCACCAGGTGGATCATGAAGAAGACGATCAAGGAGATGCCGAAGAGCACAGGCACCGTGGCCACCAGGCGTCGCAGGACGTACGCCAGGTACCTCATGATGCCCGTGCCCTTCGTCGCTCTCGATGTGCTGCGTGGCAGGAGGCTACTTGCTCAGGGTGACGTCCTCGAGGTGGTAGTTGCCGGTCGGCAGAGCGACGAAGCCCTTGACCTTGGTGCTGGTGGCGTAGCTGAACGGCGAGTAGTAGAGGAACGCGAGGAACGCGTCCTCCGCCGCCTGCTTCTGGATCCTGCTGTAGAGCCGCTGCCGCTCGGCCGGGTCGAAGCTCTTCTGCGCTGCCTTGACGTCGGCGATGACCGCCGGGTTGCGGTAGCCGGTGAAGAACGACTTGCTGCCGGCGTCGGGGTCGACCGCGAAGGTGACGAGCTCGTCGGGGTCGGCGATGTCCATCGTCCAGTAGGAGTGGCTGATCTCGTACTTCATGTCGTTCTGCAGGTCGTGTGCGGCGCTGGGGTCGACGTTCTGGATCTTCACGGTGATCCCCAGCTCCTTCAGGGATGACTGCAGCACCTGCGCGATGGCCTGGTCGGTGTTATCACCGGAGGACGCCAAGAACGTCGTCGTGAACCCATTCGGCACCGACGACTTCGCGAGCTCCTCCTTGGCCTTGGCCATGTCGTACTGGATCCCGGGCGTGGCCTTGTCGTAGTAGACGACCCCCGGCATCAGGAACGAGTTCGCGACCTCGCCGTTGCCGAACAGCAGGGTCTTGACCAGGGCCTCGCGGTCGATCGCGTACGAGATGGCCCGGCGCACGTTCACGTCGTCGTACGGCTTCTCGTTCTGGTTCATCAGGATGTAGTCGGTCTTGGTCGAGGGGAACAGATCGACCTTGACGCCGGGCTGGCCCTTGAGCTGCTCGACGCTGGAGAACGGCGGGCTCTCGTTGATGTGCGCCTGACCGCCCTGAATCTGCACATTGCGCGAGTTGTCGTCGGGCACGAGCTTCCAGGTGACGCTGTCGAGCGAGGGCTTGCCGGTGTCCCAGTACTTGGGGTTCTTGACCAGCTTGAGCTCGCTGCCCTTGGTCCAGTGGTCCCACACGAAGGGGCCGGTGCCGATCGGCGCCTTCAAGAACTCGTCCTTGGACTTCCCGGCGTAGTCCTTGGGCAGGATCGCGTTGCTGAAGTTGGCCAGGTCGGCCAGCAGTGGCGCCCAGGGGTACTTCGTCGTGATGACCACGGTCGAGGGATCGGGGGCGTCGATGTTCTTGATGGCGACGTCGAGGAACTCCCAGCCGCCCTCGGTCGAGCGCGCCTTGTCGATGGAGAACTTGACGTCAGCCGACGTCATCGGCTGGCCGTTGCTGAACTTCACGCCCTGCTTGAGCTTGAACGTCCAGGTCAGCTTGTCCTCCGAGAGCGTGTGGCTCTCGGCGAGCAGCGGCGCGACGTCCTTGCCGTCGGGGGTCACCTCGTAGAGGGACTCCAGCATCTGCTGGAAGACCCAGATCGAGGCGTTGCTGAAGACCATCGTGTTGTCCATCGAGACCGAGTCGCCCGGCCGGACGATGACGAGGTCGCCACCCTGGGCGGCGGCCGCCCCGTTTCCACCGGACGTGTCGTTCTTGTCACTGGCGCCGCTGCCGCAGGCGCTGAGGCCGGTGACCGCGATCGTGACCGCGGCAAGAACGGCGATGGGCTTGCGCAAGGGGACCTCCGGCGGGATGGGCCAGCAATTGTGAAGGTCAACCTATGCCTGATATCTCATTTGTCAATCTTTCGTATGTAAACGTTGCATGACACTTGATGTCACTGTCATGCTCCCGCCGTGAAGATGACCGTCATCGGCGCGGGGGCCATCGGAGGGACCGTCGGGGCGCACCTGCTGCGCTCCGGCCACGAGGTGCTGCTCTGCGACGTCGACGCCGCCCACGTCGCCGCGATCAACGCTCACGGCCTGCGCATCGAGGGCCCGGTCGAGCAGTTCACCGTGCCCGCCCGCGCGGTGCTGCCGGAGGACCTGCCTCCCGTGGTCGAGCGAGCCATCATCGCGGTGAAGTCCCACCACACGGCATCGGCCGCCCAGCTGCTGCGGGACCGACTGGCACCGGACGGCTACGTCCTGTCCCTGCAGAACGGCCTCACCTCGGACGCGATCGCCGCGGAGGTCGGTGCCGAGCGGGTGGTCGTCGGTTTCGTGAACTTCGGCGCCGACTACCTCGAGCCCGGCGTCGTGCTCCAAGGCAACGTCGCGACCTTCCGGGTCGGGGAGCCGGCCGGGCCGGTCAGCGACCGGGTGCGCGAGCTCGTCGACGCCCTGCCGTGGGCCGAGGCGACCGACAACATCGCTGGTTACCTGTGGTCCAAGGAGGCCTACGGCGCGATGCTCTTCGCGACGGCGGTGTCCGACCTGTCCATCGCCGACGCTCTCGACGACGGGCGGTTCCGTCCGCTGATGCTGGCGCTCGCCCGCGAGGTCCTGGCCCAGTCGCCGGCACCGCCGGAGTCCTTCGACGGCTTCGATCCGGCCGATCTCGAGGGCTCGATCGACCGGCTGGTGACCTTCAACCGGGGCAGCGCCAAGACGCACAGCGGCATCTATCGGGACCTCATGGTGCGCAAGCGCAAGACCGAGGTCGACGACCTGCTGGCCGACCTGGCAGGGCCGCTCACGACGTACGTGGGTGAGCTGATCCGCGCCATCGAGCGGGGCGAGCGGACCTGCGAGGTCGCCAACCTCGAGCTGCTGGCGAGCTACGAACGGCTGGAGCGGATCGGCCGCCCGTTGCACGCGGTGGTCCGCGGCCTGCACGCTCCGCTGCGTGCCCGTCGCGGACCGCTGGTCGGCACCGCGGTAGCCGTCAAGGACATGATCGACGTCGCCGGGGTCCCCCGCGGCAACGGCAACCCGCGGGCGATGACCGCCGAGCCCGCGGCAGCCGACGCCCCTGTGGTCACCCGGCTACGGGAAGCGGGCGCCGACGTGTTCGCGACGTCCTCGCTGCTGGAGTACGCGGCAGGTGCTCCGCACCCGGACCTGCCGGAGGCGCGCAACCCCAGCGATCCCTCCCGGACAGCCGGCGGTTCCAGCGGCGGTTCCGCGGCCCTGGTCGCTGCCGGCGTCTGTCCCGCGGCGCTGGGCACCGACACCGGCGGTTCGATCAGGATCCCCGCGGCCTACTGCGGCGTCGTCGGGTTCAAACCGAGCCATGGGGCGGTCCCCGTCGACGGTGTCACCGCGCTGGCTCCCACGCTGGACCACGTGGGCGTCATCGCCCGGGGGGTCCCCACGACCATCGCCGTCTTCACCGCCATCTCGGGGCAACCGGCCGTTGAGCCACCGCCCACGCTGCGGATCGGGCTGCTGGTCGACGAGCTCGACGACGAGCGGGTCGAGCCGGCGGTGCGCGACGTGCTCCGGGCTGCCGTCGAGACCTTGCGCGCGGTGGACGGCATCGAGCTCGTCGAGCGGGACTCCGGCCCGCTGCACGCGCTGCACGAGGCGTTCGAGCCGATCGTGCTGCACGAGGCGTGGACCCACCTGGGGCCGATCACCGAGTCCGACCCCGGGCACTTCGGGGCCGACACCGACCGGCTGCTCAAGGCCGGCGCCGCGGTCGACTCGTCGGCCTACCGCGCCGCCCTCGCGCTCCGCGAGCAACGGATGGCCGCCGCCGACCAGGTGCTGGACGGCGTCGACCTGCTGCTCGGGCCGACGGTCGCGTTCTCCGCGCCGGAGTCCACGCCGGTGCTCGACTCGGTGCAGGGCGAGCTGGAGGGGCTGTTCACCGCTTCCGCCAACCTCACCGGACAACCGGCCATCACGCTGCCGTGCGGGTTCGATCCCGATGCGCTGCCGGTGGGGCTGCAGCTGGCCGGGCGCCGTGGTGGCGACCAGGAGCTGCTGGCGGCGGCCTCGATCGTCGAGCGGGCGCTGCGGGCGCAGGCATGACCGGGCTGGCGGGGCGCACGGCGCTGGTGACCGGGACCGCTCACGGCATCGGGGCAGCCATTGCGGACATGCTCGAGACCGAGGGCGCAACCGTCCACCGGGTCGACAAGGACACCCTGGACGTCACCGACGGCCGTGCTGTCGAGACGTACGTCTCGCGCGTCGGTGGCATCGACGTGCTCGTCAACAACGCCGGTGGGGTGTGCGGGCAGACCGGTCGCCCGCTCGAGGAGGTGAGCGAGGACGACTGGCGCACCGTCGTGGACGCCAACCTCACCAGCACGTTCCTGTGCACCCGCGCAGTGACGCCGGGGATGAAGGAGCGCGGCTGGGGCCGCATCGTCAACATCTCCTCCGGTGCCGGACGCAGCGTGAGCCTGACCGGCATCCAGGCCTACGCCAGCGCCAAGGCCGGCCAGATCGGGCTGACCCGGCAGACCGCGCACGAGCTCGGCCCGTTCGGCATCACCGTCAACTGCATCGCGCCGGGCTTCGTGCTGTCCAACCCGACCACGCAACGCCAGTGGGAGAGCTACGGGGAGGACGGCCAGGCCGCGCTCGTCGGCGGCATCGCCGTGCGTCGCCTCGGCGCGCCGGAGGACATCGCGAACGGCGTGCGCTTCTTCGCCGCCGAGGCGTCCTCCTGGGTCACCGGGCAGACCCTGTCGATCGACGGCGGCCATGCCATCTTCTGAGCGGGCCACCGGCCAGGCCGACCTGACCGACCGGCTCGACATCGACGAGCTCGCCGCATGGGTGGCGATCCCGAGCGTGAGCCGCGACGCCGACGCCGCGACGATGCGCGCGGCCGCCGACTGGCTCGCCAGCCGGCTCTCGCCCCTGCGCGGTCGGGTCGAGGCGACCGGCGGGCACCCCGTCGTCCGGGCCGAGTGGCTGGGCGCCCCGGACGCACCGACCGTGCTCGTCTACGGCCACTACGACGTCCAACCGACCGGCGCCGAGTCGGAGTGGAGCACCCCGCCCTTCCAGCTCACGGTCGACGGCGACGTGCTGCGCGGCCGCGGGGTGTCCGACGACAAGGGACCCGTCTACCTCGTCGTCACGCTGCTGCTCGCGCTGCTCGATCGCGACGGCCGTCTCCCGCTCAACGTGAAGCTGCTCGTCGAGGGCGAGGAGGAGATCGGCAGCCCGCACCTGCCCGACTACCTGCGCGCCCACGCCACCGAGCTGGCCGCGGACCTCGTCATCTCGGCGGACGGCGCGATGTGGCGGCCGAGCGAGCCCTCGCTGTCGACGGCATCGAAGGGACTGGCCACGTTCTCGGTGGTCGTCACGGGGGCGGACGCCGACCTGCACTCCGGCCGGTACGGCGGCACGGTGGCCAACCCGGCGCATGCCCTGGTGGAGCTGCTGGCCGGCCTGCACGACCCTGAGGGCAGCGTGGCGGTGGCCGGGTTCTACGACGGCATGGCACCACTGCCCGAGCTGCGCCGCGCCGCGATCGCCGAGGTCGGGTTCGACGACGACGCATACGCCCGCGAGCTCGGGCTGCCAGCGGTGTTCGGCGAGCCCGGCTTCACCACGCTGGAGCGGCTGTGGGAGCGCCCGACCCTCGAGATCAACGGGATCGAGGCCGGCGGCAAGTACACCGTGATCCCCCACCGGGCTACCGGTCACGTGTCCTGCCGGCTCGTTCCCGGCCAGGACCCGGACCGGGTGCTGCAGGCCATCAGTGACCACCTGGCCGGACGGGTGCCGACCGGGGTGAACGTCGAGGTCGTGCTCGACGAGGCGAGGGTTCCTGCGTACACGATTCCCGCTGACCATCCGGCGATCCGCGCCGCCACCGCAGCCCTGGAGGACGTCTACCCGGGCGAGCCCGTGCTGCTCGCCGTCATCGGCGGGACACTGCCGGCGACCGTGCTCTTCGAGGAGGTGCTCGGTGCCAAGACCCTGTTCTTCTCCTTCTCCACCGCCGACGAGCGGCTGCACGCTCCCGACGAGTTCATGCGGACCCGCCGGCTGGCCGAGGGGATGCGCGCATGGGAGCAGCTGTGGCGGTTGCTCGCGGACGGCCCGCACCGGCTGGCACCCCGCGCGGAGGTGTCGGTGACATGACCCACGGGCCTTACGTCTCGTTCTCCTACCTCACCCCCGGGGTCGACTACCAGGAGCTCGACCTCGCCCCGGAGTTCGACCGCGTCCCAGCGTACGACGGGAAGTTGAGCGAGCAGGACGCCCACCGCGCGGCCCGGCTGCTCGACGAGAGCCTCGTCATCAGCCTGCACGACCATCCGGTGCGCTTCCCGGCCGACATGCGGGAGACGCCCGAGTACAACCGCGGCGGACGCCAGCACACCGCATTCGCAGGGCTTGCGGCGTCCGGCATGACGGTGGTGTTCGACAACATGATGGACGGCACGGCGTGTGTCACCGGGAACGCGCCGTGGCGCTGGGACGACGTGATCACCGACCTCGGTATGCGCCAGGCCGACATCGCGCACCAGGACGAGGTGCTCGTGGTCCGCCGGGTCGCCGACATCGAGGCGGCGCACCGCGACGGCAAGGTGGGCGTGGTGTTCGGGCTGGAGGCCGCCACTCCGATCGAGAACGAGATCGACCGGCTCGACGTGCTCTACGGGTTGGGGCTGCGTCAGATCGGCATCGCGTACTCCGACTCCAACGCGCTCGGCAGCGGTCTGGCCGAGCCGGTCGACGGCGGGCTGACCGCACTCGGGCACCGGGCGGTCCGGCGGATGGACCAGCTGGGGCTGGCGATCGACATCTCGCACTCCTCGGACCGGACCAGCCTCGACGTGTGCCGCGCCAGCACGAATCCGGTGCTGATGACCCACGCCGGCGCGCGCGCCGTGTGGGACATCCCACGGATGAAGCCCGACGACGTGCTGCGCGCGGTTGCCGACACCGGCGGCGTGATCGGCATGTCGGCTGCACCGCACACCACGCTCTCCGCCGCCCACCCGCGGCACACCATCGACTCGGTCATGGACCACTTCCAGTACTGCCTGGACCTGGTCGGGCTCGACCATGTGACGTTCGGGCCGGACACGCTTTACGGAGACCACGTCGGACTGCACACGGTCTTCGCCCACCTGCTCGCTCCCAGCGGGGCCGACGACGCACCGCCGCACCAGAAGGTCGCCTACGTCGAAGGGCTGGAGAACCCGACGGAGAACTTCCTGAACATCTGCGGCTGGCTGGTGCAGCACGGCTTCAGTGACGAGGACATCCGGGCGGTCGTGGGTGGCAACGTGCTGCGGGCGCTGCGCGCCATCTGGGTGTGAGCGTCGTCGAGGGGCGTCGCGATCCCGAGCTCGTGCGGCTGGGCCAGGAGTTCTTTGCCGTGGTGCATGCCAACGATCCCTTCAACGCCACGATGCTCGGCGTCTCGGGCTTTGACGACCTGGTCCCCGACCCCGGTCGAGAGCGTGCCGCATCGGATGCGCGGCGCATCGGCGTCATCGAGGCGGCCGCGACCGCGATCAACCCGACGGGCCTGGATGAGGCCGACCAGATCGACCGCCACGTCCTGCTCGGCCTGGCCGCGGCAGCTCGCAGCGACCTCGAGAACGGCAGCTGGGAGGCCAACGCCTCGGCCGACGGCTACGGCTCGCCGCAGGGGAAGGCGTTCATGGCCGTGCCCGCCGCCTCCCTGGTCGACGCCGTAGCGGTCGAGGGATACCTGCGTCGCCTGGACGGGCTCCCGGAGTTCTTCGACGCCCTCGGCCGGCGCTACCTGCAGGCCGCGACGGAAGGGCGGCGGCCGACTGCTGTCGGAGTCGCACAGGCGGTCGAGCAGCTGCATGGCCACCTGGGCGCGCCGGCCGAGCAGGACGTCTTCCACCGGCCCACGCTGCCACCGGATGTCGACCTGCCTCGCGTGCACGCGCGCATCAGCGCGACCGTGGCCGACGCAGTACGTCCGGCGATGGCTCGCCTTGCCGAGCTGCTGACCGATGAGCTCGCTCCCGTCGCTCGAGATGACAGCGAGGTCGGCCTCCGGTTCATGCCCGGTGGCGAGGCGGCCTACCTTGCGGCCGTCCGACGGCACACCACCACCGACCTCACCCCCGACGCCATCCACGCTGTGGGGCACGAGGTCCTCGCCGGGCTGCGCGAGGAGTGGCTCGAGCTCGGTGGCCGAGTGCTGGGCACGACCGACGTCGCCGCGACACTCGACCGGTTGCGTGACGACCCGTCGCTGCGATTCGGTTCGTCCAGCGAGATTGTCGAGGTCGTCGCTGCTGCGCTGGACCGCGCCGAGGCCGTGCGCGACCAGTGGTTCCCGGCGTACGACATCGGCGCCTGCACGATCGAGGAGATCGACCCGATCGAGGCAGGCAACGCCGCGCTGGCCCACTACCGCCCGCCGGCCGAGGACGGGTCCCGCCCAGGAGCGCACTGCGTGCTCACCGTCGATCCGCACGAGCGGTTCGCCTACGAGTACGAGGCGCTGGCCTTCCACGAGAGCACGCCGGGACACCATCTGCAGATCGCGTCGGCGCAGACGCTGCGCCACCTGCCCGACTACCGTCGCTTCCTCGATGCCGAGGTGTGCGCGTACGTGGAGGGATGGGGGCTCTACAGCGAGCGGCTGGCGGACGAGATGGGCCTCTACACCTCGGACCTCGCGAGACTGGGCATGCTGTCCTTCGACGCGCTGCGGGCTTGCCGACTGGTGGTCGACACCGGCATGCACCACCTCGGCTGGTCCCGACAGCAGGCGATCGACTTCATGTGGGCCAACACCGCAACCACCCGGCACAACGTGGTCAACGAGGTCAACCGCTACATCGCCTGGCCGGGGCAGGCACTGGCCTACCTGATCGGCCGTCGCGAGATCGTGCGGCTGCGCTCGGAGGCTGAGTGCGCGCTCGGAGCCGCGTTCGACCTGCGGGGATTCCACGGAGCCGTCCTGTCCAACGGGGCCGTGCCCCTCGGCGTCCTCGAGCACATCGTCAGGCGATGGATCGCCGCCGAGCAGTCCCCAGCCTGACCTCTCACCCACACCCGGAAGGTGCGCATGCTCGTCGACATCAACGGAGCCAGCCTCAACGTCGAGGTCCTCGGTCCCGACGACGCCCCCGTCCTCATCGCCCACCACGGCGGCGGCGGCATCGGCTCGCTCGCCGAGCCCAAGGCCACCTTCGGCCCGCTGTCCGACGTCTTTCGGGTCATCGTGTTCGACGCGCGCGGCTGCGGCGAGAGCGAGGGCGTCCCGCCGTACTCCCACGAGCAATGGGCGGCCGACGTCGACGGTCTGCGCGAGTGGGCCGGCGTGGAGCAGATCGTGGTGGCCGGTGGCTCGTACGGCGGATTCATCGCACTCGAGTACGCCGTGGCCTACCCGGACCGTGTCCGCGCGATGGTGCTGCGCGACACGGCGGCCGACGCGACGACGCTCGACCGGGCCTACGAGAACGCGCGGCACCAGGACCGGGTCGAGATCAACTGGGACAACTTCGACCGGTACTGGAGCGGCCGGATCACCGACGACGCCGATCTCAGGGCTCGCTGGGCGGAGATCATCCCGCTCTACGACTTCGACTACGACCCGGTGAAGTCTGCAGCGGCGGTGGAAGCCGGCAGCTACCGGCACGAGGCGCACAACTGGTGCTTCCAGCACAACACCCCGACGTACGACCTCAAACCTCGGCTGCCCGACCTGCGCTGTCCAACCCTGGTGACGGTCGGGCGCACCGACTGGGTCACGCCTGTCTCCTCGGCCGAGACGATCGCCGCCCTGATCCCCGACGCGCAGCTGGTCGTGTTCGAGAAGTCCGGCCACTCGCCGCAGATCGAGGAGTACGAGCTCTTCCAGCGGGTGATGCGCGACTTCCTGTCCGACGCCGTCCCGGAGACGCAGGCGGCGCGCAGATGAGCACCCGGTCGCTGGTCATCGACGAAGTGCTGCAGGAGGTGCGGGCGCGCCCCAGGCCGCTTCAGCCGTCGGGCGAGCGCTCCCGCCTCGACCGGACGAGTGCCTCCACGCGCGCCATCTCGTTGCCGACGACCATCATTCCCTCGTCTACGCCCATCCCCGGCTTGGCAAGGACCTGGTCCGCGGCACACGCCATCGCCACATGCGCCGTGACCTGGGCGGAACGGTCCGTCTCCGTGGCGCTGCCACCGCAGTACGCCCGCAGTCCCGCGCGCCGGACCAACAGCAGTGACTCGATCGTGTTGTTCAGGCCCCCGAGGTCGGGCACCTTCACGTGCACGACGTCGGCGGCGCCCGCGGCCACGAACACGGCGACGTCGGCTGCGGTGTTGCACCACTCGTCCACGGCCAGCTGCACAGGGACCCGGCGCGCCGCGAGCGTCCGCCGCAGCGCGGCCATGGCAGCCACCTGGGCGTCCCGGCTACCGGCGTCGAGCGGGTGCTCGACGCGCAGCTGCAGGGGCGCCGCCGCGGCTGCCAGCCGGGCGAGGTACTCGGCGAGGCGCTCGATGTCGCCGCCGAAGGCGTGGCCGAGCGTGCCGTACACGTCGAGGTGGACCAGCGGCTGGTAGCTCGGGTCACGGCGGAGCCGGAAGACGCGCTCCCGGACCCAGCGCACGTAGTCCAGGAGCAGCTCGCCGTCCGGACCGACCTTCTCGGCCACGTTGTTGATCAGCCCGTGGGGAAGGGCGTCGGCGCCTTTGAGCACCATCTTGTCGACGTTGTCGTAGCGATCGTCCCCGCACTGCGCGAAGACACCGACCGCCCGCAGCTCGACGCCGGTGTGGTAATCGTCGCGGACGACCTCGGCCATGGTCACCCCCCGGGCCCGGGCGACGGCGTCGAGAGCCGCCTGGGTGACGCCGTACCGGAGTGCGCTGTGCAGCGGTCTCCCCCGGTCGTGCAGGGCGTCCAGCTCCTCGGCCAGATCCCGGAACGACGCGAGCTCGCGACCGGCGAGGGCGGCCGCGACTGCCCGCTCGATCGTCGCCGCGCCCTCGAGCGCTGAGAACAGGGGATCTCGACCGCCGGCTCCGGCGTACTGCACGGAAGCGCAGTCGCCATGGGCGATCTGACCGTCCTCCAGCTCGAGCAGGACCGACACGGCCTCGGCCGGTTGCCGGACCGCGACGAAGCCCGCGGTCACAGGTGCCCCGTCGTAGGTGAAGCCGTCGCGGCGGCGCCCGTCACGGATCGCGGCCTGGTCGTCGGTGAAGAAGCCGCCGCGGACGGGCACGGCGAGCACGCGGGCGATCCGCACGCCGCTAGAACACCGACTGCAGCAGCTGCTTGGACGCCCCGATGTGCTCCCGCATCGCCTCCTCGGCAGCCTGGGAGTTCCGCGCCTCGAGGGCGGTGAGCAGCGCGGAGTGCGACAGCATGCTGGAGTGCTGCACCGGGCGGGTCGACCAGTAGGACCGCCAGAACCGGAGGTTGTGCTGGAGGAGCCGCTGCGCCGCGTCCTGTAGCAGGCTGTTGTTGACCATGTGCACCAGGAACGCGTGGATCTCGTAGTCGTCGCGTAAGAAATTCTCGGACTCCGCGCCCTTGCGGGCCTTCTCAGCGGCCTTGATCAGGTCGCGCAGCGTCGCGAGGTCCTCGTCGCTCGCCCGCCGCGCGGCGATGTAGGCGACGCCGCACTCGATCGCCTCGCGTGCCTCGAACATATTGAGCACGTCCTCCAGGCTCAGCGCCGTGACGACCGTGCCCCGGCGCGGCATCACGGTGATGAACCGGTCGCTGGCCAGGCGGGCGATAGCCTCCCGGACGGGCATCCGGCCGAAGCCGATCTCGTCGGCCAGCTGCTGCTCGTGCACCACCGCACCCGGCGGGATGCGCAGGTCGAGGATGCGTTCCAGCAGCTGGTCGTAGGCCTGGTCGCTGGCCCGCTGCGGAACCTCGATCTTGTCTCCGGCCGTCATCGGCGTGCCTGCGCGACGACGTCGTGCGGGGTCGCCACCTCGACGACCGACATCGCGAGAGACTCCCGAGCGACCACGAGCATCTGTCCGTTGCTCAGCGTCTGCCAGCCGGCGGTGTCGGTCCACCCGGTGGAAGCCACGACGACGGTGTCTCCAGTTCGTCGGTACAGCAGCGGGTAGTAGTCGGGGTCCTCGTCGGAGGACGGATCGTAGGAGCAGACAGCGTAGAACGCCTCGGGTGCGAGCAACATGCAGTTGAGGCTCTTCACGGTGACGCCGCTGCCCACGATGTCACGGACCGTCGTCGCCAGAGCGGCCCCGGTGGATGCGGTGGTCATCCGGGAAAGCAGCGCCAGGAAGAAGCGCTCGCTGTCAGTGTCCCCACGTCGCAGGGCGCTGACGTCGGCCGGAATCAGGGTGTCGAGTCCGGCCGGCGGGTCGATCGACCCGTTGTGCGCGAAGGCCACATGTCCGTCGGTAAAGGGGTGGGTGTTGTCGGTGCTGACGCCCAACCCGAGCGTCGCCCAGCGCAGGTGCGTCACCGCCGCCTCGGCCGGCACGCCCGCCGCCAGCCCCGCCAGCTCTGCGCTCTCCAGCGCGGAGTCGGGGGCCTTGCGTACGTCGAGGGAGGCCCCGTTGCTCCAGGCATGTCCCCACCCGTCCCCGTGCTTGTCAGCGAGACTGAGGAAGGCGCCGCGGTCACGCCCGAGGACGTCGTCCACCGTCACGGCGCTGCGGGACACCGAGCCGAGCAGTCGACACATGCCGGGTCACAGCCTCTCTGGGGTCACAGGTAGTTGCTCGAGATGCCGCCGTCGATGACGACGGTCTGGCCGGTGATCCAGGAGGCGTCGTCCGACGCCAGGAAGCAGGCCAGCGCGGCCGCGTCCTCCGGGCGGCCGAACCGACCCAGCGGAACCCGGTCCAGGCGCGCCTGACGCGCCTGCGGGTCGGGAAAGAACGCCTCCACGTGAGCCGTCAGGACCGGGCCTGGCGCGAGGGAGTTGACCCGCACCCCGCGGCCCCCCAGCTGCACCGCCATCGACGTGGTCAGCGACGCGACGGCGCCCTTGCTGGCGGTGTAGGCGTCCTGGGGAATGCTGCAACCGAGCACGGAGAGGAACGAGCTCATGTTGACCACGGCGCCGCCGCCCGCCGCGATGATGTGGGGCACGGCGTGCTTGCTGCACAGCATGGTCCCGTGCAGGTTGATGTCGCCGATCGTCCGCCACAGGTCCAAGTCACCGTCGAGGAACGAGACGTCCTGGTGCGGCATGACGCCGGCGTTGTTAAACAGCACGTCGAGGCCGCCGAAGGCGCCCACCGCGGCAGCGACCGCAGCCGCTACCTGGTCCTCCTGCCGCACGTCCGCAGTGACCGCGACAGCCTCTCCGCCCTGAGCCACCACCAGGTCCACGGTCTCCTGCGCCGCTTCGGCGGAGATGTCCACGACTGCGACCCGCGCACCCTCGTGCGCGAAGCGCAGGCTGCTGGCCCGGCCGAGCGCGCCACCCGCCCCGGTCACCAACGCACGCTTTCCGGTCAGCTGCATCAGCGCCGCCCGGCAAGCCCGTAGAGCGTGGTCGCGTTGTCGCGCAGGATCTGCTCGCCGGCCCTGAGGGCGTCTGAGTGGGTGAGATCGCCGTCGGCTACCAGCTCGCCCAGCACCTCCCCGAGCAGGCGGCGGCCGTCCAACGCCGCGAGCCAGTGCAGCTCGGGGACGCGGGCGCCGTCCGAGCTGTACATGAGCTTGCTGGTGGGAGCAGCTCCCATCGCGGCACGCGTCACAGACCGCATCTCCTGCCGGGACAGGAACGGAATGCCGAAGGACAGGTCGAGGAACGCGTTGCCATAGACAGCAGCGAGGTACGCGCCCTCCCGCACGAATGGCCAGCAGCCGTGAAGCAGCACCACAGGCATGTCACGGTAGGCCTTCTCCTCGAGCACGTCGCGCAGCAGCAGCGGGTTGGCCCGGCGCAGGTCTGCGTCCGGGTCGCCGTAGCCGACGTGGAACTGCACCGGAAGCGCCTCTGCGGCCGCGACCTCGAACGCGACGTGGAGCAGGGTGTCGAGCAGCGGCTTGTGCCCCAGCCGCACATCGCCGGCAGCCTCCACCTCGTGCCGGGCCGCAGCGAAGGAGGCGACCGCCTCGGTCCTCGACCAGCGCGCCACGTCCAGCCCGGTCCGGTATCCGACGATGCTCTTGAAGCCGACGAAACCCTTGTCCCGGCACCCTGTGAGCCGTTCGCGCACCGCGTCCAGGAGCCCGTCGTACGTTGCGCACCTGACGACCAGCTCCTGCAGAACCAGCTCGAGCCGCAACAGCCCGACCGCCTGGCACCCGCCTGCCGTGCCGATCTCCTCGAAGCCGAGCGCGCTGGTCGGGTCGGGGAACCCGGTGTCGACGACGACGGCACCGATCCCCGCGTCACCGAAGAGTCGCCTGATCAACTCTGTCGCGTCGAGCTCGGCGCGGGCCTCGAGGACCGTGGTCTCGTCGACGTCGACGCCGTACCGCAGGGCCAGCTCCCCCATCAGTCGTCGGTAGAAGACCGACTCGGCTACCTCGACCGTGCGCATCCGGCAGTCGGGGGACTCGCTGAACAACGAGCGCCACTCGGCCACCTCGCGGTGGCCTTGGCGTCTGTCCACCGAGTGGCAGTGGTTGTCGACGACCTGGACATCGCCGAGGTCCACCGGGGCGCTCATGCTCAGAACCGGTAGAAGTGGTTGCGGATCTCGAAGTCGGCGTCTTCGGCGTCGAAGGCCGCCGCCTCGGAACGCCGTACAGCCAGGTAGCAGCGGGACAGCAGGGGGCCGAGGGCGTCGAGGAGGAAGGTGTCCTTCTCCAGCTCGTCGAGCGCCGCGGCCATGCTCGAGGGCAGCGGGCGGACCTTCCCCCGCTCGAGCTGATCGGCCGAGAGCAGCGCCGGATCGCGCTCGCAGGGCTCCCCCGGGTCCAGGTCACGCTCGATCCCGTCCAGCCCGCACGCGATCAGGGCACCCAGTGACAGGTAGGGGTTGGCGCTGCCGTCCGAGGTCTTGAACTCGATGTTGTAGCTCTGCTCCTCACGCTTGTAGAACGGCGATGCCACCCGCAGGGCCGCCTCCTTGTTGTCGAAGCCCCACGCCGTGGTCGCCGCGGCCCAGGCGCTGGGGGTGAGCCGGCGGAAGGAGTTGTAACTGGGCACCGTGAGCGCCGTGAGCGCGGGGAGGTGCTCGGCGACGCCGGCGATGAACTGACGTCCCAGGGCCGACAGGCCGCCCGGCTCCTGGACGTCGTAGAGCAGGCTGCGGCGACCCTCGGGGTCCCACAGACTGAAGTGGACGTGAGCCCCGCTGCCGATCTGGTCGGGGAACGGCTTGGCGGCAAAGGAGGCCAGCAGGCCGCGTCGCTGGGCAACGCCACGGATGGTGTCGCGGAACTTCATCTGGTTGTCAGCCGCACCCAGCGCGTGCGTGTGGCGGATCGAGATCTCCTGCTGGCCGGGGCCGTACTCGTTGATGGCCTGTTCGACGGCCATCCCCTGCGCCGTGAGCGCATCGACCATCTCCATCATCAGGTCACCGTGGTGGTCATGCCCGATCGCGCTGTAGACGGGAGCGTGGCCCGATGCGTCGTGGGGAACGTACCTCCCATCCTGCTCGGTGGCCACGTAGTACTCGTTCTCGAAGGTGGCCTGCACGGTGATGCCCAGCCCACGAGCCCGCTCGATCACCGCCTTCAGGAAGGACCGCGGGCATGCGCCCCAATTCCGGCGATCGTGGTCGAGCTGGTCGCACAGGATGCTGGCGCTGCCCGGGGCCCATGGCAGCACGGTGAACGTCGACAGGTCCGGAACCAGCCGGATCTCGCCCACCGGCTCCATGCCCTCGATGGGCACAACCTTTTCGAGCAGGTTGATCGACATCTGGGCGCGCGTCAGCCCCACCCCCTCGAGGAGCTTGTGCTGGAGCTGGTCGACGTGGATCGCCTTGGTCCGGGCGACGCCGCTGACGTCGCAGTACTCGAACCGCACGAGACGGACGTCGGCCCTCAGGGCGGCCTCGACCACGGCCGCGATGTCGCTGTCCACCGGGCCTTCTCCTGTCGGCATCGAGTCGGTGCTCACAGCATCACGTCCCCGCCGTTAGGGCCGAGCGTCTGGCCCACGTAGTAGGAGCCTTCCTCCGAGGCCAGCAGCACCGCGGTCGGCACCACCTCGCCCACCTCGCCGAAGCGCCCTATCGGCAGCTCGGCGAGCTTGGCGCTGCGCCACTGCTCGGTCTCGCGCTCCAGCAACGGCGTGCGGATCGGGCCGGGCGCGATCGCGTTGACAAGGACGCCCCGACGGGCGACCTCGCGGGCGAGCGCCTTGGTGAAGGCGATGACCGCGCCCTTGCTGGCGGAGTAGTGCGTCACCTCGGTGCCACCGACCTGGCCGAGCTGGGAGGCGATGTTGACCACGCGGCCCCAGCCACGGTCGAGCATCGGGGCGATGAGGAACCGCGTACAGAGAAAAGTCCCCCGCAGGTTGACGGCGAGGACCCGATCCCAGTCGGCGACGGATAGATCCTCCAGCAGTGACTGGGTAAAGATCCCTGCGTTGTTGACCAGGACGTCGACCCGGCCGTGGGCTGCGGTCGCCGCTTCGGCCATCGACACGACCGAGCTCTCATCCGACACATCGGCCTGGTGGAAGCTCACCCGGCCGCCATGGGCACGCGCGGCGTCGAGGACAGCGCCGGCTGACCTCTCGTCGACCAGGTCCACCAGCGCCAGGTCCGCACCCTCGCGCGCGAAGCCCTCGGCAATGCCGGCGCCGATGCCGGACGCGGCACCGGTCACCACGGCGACTCGGCCACGGAGTCGTCCGGGACGGTCTAACTCGAAGCGCTCTGCATCCGTCATCCCAGCACCGCCTCCTCCCGGCCGGTGACGTCCCGAGGTCGTTGGGCGTGGGCCCACGCGCCGGTGATCTGCTCAGCGGTGGCCAGGTCGAAGCGGTGGCGCATGAGCAACATCGCCGCATCGTGTTGCGCCGGATCGTCGCTGGCCACGCAGTCCTCGGCGAGCACGACGTAGTAGTCGTTGAACATTGCGTCGCGCGCCGTGGACTCCACGCACCCCTCGGTGGTGCAACCGGCGACGACGACGCTGCGGATACCGTTGCTGCGCAGCAGCAGGTCCAGGTTGGTCCCCCAGAAGCCGCTCGAGCGGTACTTCGTCACGACGAGCTCACCGGTCCGTGGCGTCAGGTCGTCCACGAACTGATGACCGGGAGTGCCTGGGACGGTGTAGCGCAGCGGCGGGCGGTTACCTCGGGCCGCGGCATGGATACGCATGTTGAACCGGATCTGGGCCGGCGAGTCGCTCATCCGGCTCGGGAGGGCGGTGTTCTGGACGTGCACGACCAGGACGCCGACGGCGCTCGCGGCCTCACGCAGGGCGGTGATCGCCGGCCGGGCGGTGCGGTAGGCGGAGACGTCGATGCCGAGCTGTCCGAAGAGACCGTCCGGCTCCACGAAGTCGCGCTGCATGTCGATCACGAGAAGTGCGGTGTAGCCGGGCGCCACCAGCTCGGGCAGCTCGGTGAGCACCTCCTTGCCGTCGACGACGATCAACGGGTCCCCGCGCGGTCAGGTGCCGCCAGGGGGCGCGCCCCCTCGGTTCGCAGCACCCCCGGCCGGGTCAGCGCCCCTGCCGCCATCTCGCACCGCCTCAGGCAGACATATTGATGTGCGAGAGATATATCAGATGTGGACGTCGTTGTCTGGACCCGTACCGACCAGCAGACCGTCCTCATCGGCGTGCAGGCGAGCGCCGGGGACCCAGCGGATCCCGCCGAAGGTCACGGGCACGTCCCGGACGCCGGTGCCGTCCCGGCCGCCCCGACGGGGATTGGTGCCCAGGCCCAGCACCCCGACGTCCAGGTCGGCAAGTGCGACGACGTCGCGCACTGCTCCGTGCACGATGATCGCGGCCCAGCCGTTCGTCACGGCGAGGCCACCGAGGACGTCCCCGACCAGGGCTGAGTGCAATGAGCCCCCGCCGTCCACCACGAGCACCCTCGCCTCACCGGGCTCGGAGAGGGCAGCGCGCACGAGGGCGTTGTCGTCGCGGCACTGCACCGTCGAGATGACGCCGTCGAACTGCGTCCGACCGCCGAAGGACCGCCACTGCAACGGGCCGGACTGCCAGGCTTCACCCTGCTCGTCGAACAGGTCAGCGGTTCGGATCGGCATTTCCTTAGTCTCCTCGTCGCCCAGCACGGGCCGCCGAGCATGACACGCGCAGGCACTTGTCCTTTCCCTGAACTGCGTGGCGGACCCTATGGGGACGCTGCGATCAGTCGTCAGTACCGCAACCGGGCGACCCGGAGTCCGGATCGAGTGTCGAGCGTTGCCGTGTCCGAACGGGACCACAGCCGCCTCCTCGTGCCGACGTACACGCGGTGGGTCGTCGTTGTGCCCGGGCCTGTGTAGACGCGCACCGATAGGCCGGGGCGGACGGCGTGCTTCGGCAAGGTCAGCGTCGTCCCTGAGGCGTCGCTGAGTCGCCAACCGGAAAGGTTGACGCGCACCCGGCCGACGTTCTTCACCAGTACGTACTCCTTCGGCCCCGGATGCACCGACCTGATGCCCGCCTCGAAGACGCGGACGGTGCGATCTCCGCTCGGAGTGGTTGTCAGACCTGGGCCGGATGCCAGCACGTCGTAGGTGCGGCGACCGGTCGTGGATGTCGGCAGTCGAAACCGGAAAGAGCCGGTCGAGTCCGGGGGCAGCGTCTTGGTGCGCAGGTCAGTCCAGCCCGAAGCCGTCCGTCGTCTCAGCGTCAACGACGTTCCCGGCCCGGGATCGACCGTCCCGAAGAGCCGCAGCTCCCCGCCACGGGGCACGGCGATCTGATTGACGACGATGTCGAACACGGGGGTCACGTCGGCGGCCCACGCAGCTGGCGGGAGGACGGCCCAAATCAGCCCAGCTACCAGGGCGGCAATCCCGATGCGCCGAAGCTCTCCCATGACCACCACGATGTCATCCCTGATGGAGAACTTAACCCTCCCCGCGCCGCCAGGAGGGCTGACCTCGGTGGAGCAGTCGCTGGACTCCCCCGAGCGGATGCGCGAGTACTCCGATGCGGTCTTGATGAACCACGACGCGGAGATCCACCAAGTATCCTCTGCCCTCGTCGCGCTGCTTGCCGACGCCGGTCCTGTCGGTGGGTGGGTCGCTGACGAAGTCGGTGACGGCTTTCTTGCAGCACCGGAACGAGCCCTCGTCGAGACGGCGAACGTCCTCAGGCGCCACCAGCTGTCGGGCCGGCTCGAGCCGGTGGAGGCAACGCTTGCCCACCGCGACCTGGTCACGCTGCCCCTGCAGCTCTGGCCCTACGCCGCGGTGTCCGCTCGCGCCTGGGAGCTCCGCGCGACCTCGACGTCCTACGACGCGTCCTACGTCGCCGTCGCCGAGATGCTCGGTGCCGACCTGCTCACGCTCGACCAGCGTCTCGCCCGGGCGTCCGGCCCGGCCTGCCCGATCCTGGCGCCTCCGACGGGAGCCTGACGCGGGTCGTCCCGACCGGTCCGCTCATCCGTCGCCGCGGGGTGCCTGTGGACGACGACAGCGATCTGTCCGACCGACCCGGCAGGATTTCACCCGGACGAGGGAGACACGGGTGGGCATCAACAACCGGCGGCGTCGGGCGGCCAGGAAGCGCACGCGGGCATCGTCCGCACGCGGTCCGAATCGCGGCGGCGACCGGCCGCGTGCCTCGTCGTACGCCGGGAGCAGGCCGCCCGAGGACTCCGCGGTGCCTGACGACCAGGTCTCGGCGCAGGTGTTGGTGGCCGAGGCGATCCGCGTCGTCGCCCGCGGCGAGGCCGACGCCCAGGAGCTGGCACGTCTGCTGCTCGCACAGCGCTCGCTGACGCGAGCGGCTGCGGTCGCGCACGTGACGAGCGAGGTGCTGCGGCGGGTCACCTCGGCCGCCGGGCAGGCCGGGTGGAGCCCGCGGGACCTGCGCGATCTGGTGCGGCGCCGACTCACCGACGGTCACCAACCGCTGCTGGCCGCCCTGTTGCACGACGAGGTGCAGCGACACCCACCGGACCGGGTGGCGGCGCAGTGGATGGACGAGATCGCGTCGATCGGCGCGCGAGAGCAGGCGGACCTCGAGGTGACCACCGGCCTCGCGCTCGCTCTCGGTCTGGCAGGGGTGCTGGGGCATGTCCAGGCGATCCCCCGGCTGATCCCGCCGCCGGGGCAGTCCGACCCGTGGGAGTGCGTCCAGCAGCGCGCGGCCGTTCCGGGTCAGGACGGGAAGATGCTCGCTCGGGTGCGCGCCCTGCTCGCCAAGGCGGAGTCCACCGAGTTCCCCGAGGAGGCGGAGGCCTTGTCGGCCAAGGCGCAGGAGCTGATCAGCCGCCACTCGCTCGACCAGCTGATGACCTCGAGCAGCGACCGGGCCTCCTCTGACAACCCCGGCATCATCGCTCGGCGGCTGTGGCTCGACGCGCCGTACATCGGTGCTAAAGCACACCTCGTGCACCAGGTCGCCGTCGCCAACCGCTGCTCCACCGTGTCCGCAGAACGTCTCGGTTTCACCACCGTCGCGGGCACGGCGAGGGATCTCGACGCCGTCGAGCTGCTCGCCACCTCGCTGATGGTCCAGGCGGACGCCGCGATGTTGGCCCCCGTCCGGGCGGCCGACATCGGGGCGCAGACCCGCACGGCCTCGTACCGGCGGTCCTTCCTGCTGGCCTATGCCACGCGGATCGGCCAGCGACTGCGAGCAGCTGACGTCACCGCAGTAGCCGCCTTCGCCGAGGCCCACCCGTCCGGTGATCTCGTGCCGATCCTGCGCAACCAGGAGGAGCGGGTCGGCGCGACGCTGGCCCAGCTGTTCCCGCACACCGTGCGCCGGAGGACCCGCGTCGGTAATGCGCAGGGGTGGGCCGCGGGCACCGCCGCCGCGGAACGCGCTCGCCTGGACGCGACCCGACCGATCGCCGGCTGAACGCACTGCCGTGCTCCTGGCAGTGGAGGACCTCGAGGCCCTGGAGGAGACCATCGCCGTGCTGTCCGACAGCGACACGGTCCGTCAGCTCGTGGACTCCGACGCCGAGCTTGTTCGCGGTGAGGGCGAGACCGAGCAGCAGCTGGCAGAGGCGATGCGCCGCCGGCGGTCGGCCGGGTGACTGCGAAGCGCCGCGACCGACTGATCATCTCCCCGACGGCTCGCCGACAGCTCGCTGAAGTGCTCCCCGAGGCAGTGGCGTTCGCCGCCCACGAGTTCATCGTCGGACCGCTGCCTGAGAACCCGCAACGAGTCGGGAAGCGCCTGGAGCCGCCGTTCGCGGATCGGCACAGTGCCCGGAGGGGCACCTACCGCGTCATCTATCGGATCGACGAGTCGGAGCACACCGTCACCGTCGTCGCGACACCCCGATCCGACGCCTACCGCACCTGACCGGCCGAAGGACCCGCGGCCCTCGACCGCGAGAGTCAGAACGGGACGCGGGTCGCGAGCAGCCCCGAGCCACTGCCGCGGCCGGCCAGGATACGGGCGAACTCGACCGCGTCCAGCTCGAGGGATGACGGGTAGCCGCCCGTCGACCCGGCGAACGTCCAGGTGCCGCCCGCCGGCCCGGTGAGGGTGAGGGTGCACGGCTGCCCGTGCCGGGCAGCCCACTCGGCCGCGACATCCGCGACGAGGACACCGTCGTGCTCGGCCGTGAGAGCCATCGGCCTACCGGTGGCCCCGGCGATGTCGCTGCGGTGCATCCAGGTGTCGCGGGTGAGGATCACGTCGGTCAGGTAGCCGAGCGTCCACGACTCCGTCTGCGTCCCCGTCTCCTCGACCGGCTGCCCGGCAAGCCGGATCCGCCGCACCAACGACGGCGTCCGGCGGCGGCCGGCCGCGGCGCGGGGAGCCGCTACGGCCAGCCGTCCCACGACAGCGGCAGGTGAGCGAGACATGTGCTTGGCAACCTGCACCGCCGTCAGGGCGTCGATGAGCAGGCCGCCGGCCTTGCGGGCAGCGCGCGACTGCCGCAGCTGCTCGAGGGGTGACGCGGCGAACTCCGCCATGCCGAGGACGTGACAGCTCATCGCGTGCACATCCCAGGCCGGACACGCCGTCGGCCTCGACCAGTCTTCCGGCGACAGCTCACGCAGCGCGGCGACGAACAGCCCGTACTCGTGCGCGGCCAGCTGCATCGCGACCTCGCGCGGGAGGGCCGGCCGGCGCGGCGATGCGGCGACCACGGTGGAAGCCGTCGAGCTCACGACGACACCCCCACCGGTGCGTCGTGGGCCGGCAGCGGCCGCGCGGGGAGGTCGACCGTGGCGCAGCCGTAGCGCTGCTCGTAGACATCGGCCATGTGCGGCACGTGCGGCGTCGCGATCTCGACGACCCGCCGGGCGAGGGACGCGCCACCGAGGTCGATCACCTCTCCGTCCTCGAGGGCGCGCGGCGGCCGGGGCAGCTGGTCCTGCAGCGAAAGCGTCACGCCGAGCGCGCCGTGGGCGACCTGCGCGTGCGGGGCGGCCTCGAGGAACTCGTCCACCGCGCCGCACTCGTCGGCCTCCAGGTGCGCGAACGGGGTCCAGCACAGCCGCTCGACAGGCATGACCCGCTCGACCGCGTCGCGCACGTCGGGGAACATCTGACGCATACCGGTGTGGTAGGGCAGCGGTTCCTCGGCGTGGACGAGGAATTGGTGGAACGTGAAGCCGGTGGGACCGAGATCGGGGACGAACGTCGAGATCCGGTAGATCCGGTCGGCGATCTGGTCAACGGTTGCGGACACGGCTGGCCTCCTTGGTGGGCTTCGGTGCGGTCGAGGGGTGCGGGTCGGTGCCGTAATGGCGGGCGAACATGGCCACCAGGTCGGGCAGCGCGGCGGTAAACCGGCCGGTGGCGAGGGTCTCGCCGGGAGCGTTGGACAGCTGCTGGCTGACGACGCCCGAGAGGAGCACGGTCCAGTCGCGCTGGACGTGGTCGACCTCGGCGTCGGCGCGGATCAACCCCTGCTGCTGCAGGGCGGCGAACCAGGCGTGGCTGAGCTGCACCAGGGCGACCGCCGGTGCGTACGCCTCAGTCGACGGGGTGAAGCCGGGCACCGGTCGCCAGAACAGCAGCTGGCTGTACGCCGGGTTCTCGATCGACCAGCCGACGAAGGACTCCGCGGACTGCATCAACATCTGGCTGAGCGACCGCCCCAGGCCCTCGAGGGACTCGGCCTCCGCGCGGAACAGGTCGAGGACCAGCTGCGCCCCGCGCTTGAACAGGGCGTCGTAGAGCGCGGCCTTCGAGGAGAAGTAGACGTACAGCGACGGGGGGCGGATGCCCATCCGGCGGGCGACCTCGCCGACGGACAGCCCGGCGACGCCCTGCTCGGCCATGATCTCGGCCGCGTGGTCGAGGACCTCCTCCAAAGTCTCCTGGCGCCTCCGCTGGCGGCGGTCGGGGATGACGGGCTCGGCACTCATGATCTGAGATTGTCCTAACACTATTAGGATGTCAACAGTCAATTCGGAAATGTTTCGACCCTCGACCGGACCAGTAGCGTGGTCCGCACTCGCTGCGGGGAAGGACGTCGGTCGATCGTGCAGAGCACCGCGCCGGGGCGCGACGGGTCGAGGTCGCTGCCGTGACGCCGTCGACCGTGAGGGCGCCGGAGGCGTTCGACCTGCTCGGTCCGCTGCCCGAGGGCACCACCGTGCTCGAAGCCAGCGCCGGAACCGGCAAGACCTTCACCATCGCCAACCTCGTCGCGCGCTACGTCGCCGACGGGATCGCGATGGAGGAGCTGCTCGTCGTCAGCTTCAGCCGCGAGTCGACCCGCGAGCTGCGCGAACGGGTCCGCGAACGACTCGTCAGCGCCCGCGACGGGCTGGCCGACCCGGCCACCATCCCGGCCGACGACCGGGTGCTGGCACAGCTCGCCGACACCGACCCGGCGCAGATCGGCGTACGGCGGCGACGGCTCGAGGAGGCGCTCACGGTCTTCGACGCCGCCACCGTCACCACCACGCACGGCTTCTGCCAGCAGGTGCTGCTCGCCCTCGGCACGGCCGGCGACCACGACACCGGCGCGGTGCTCGTCGAGAGCATCGGCGACCTGGTCGCCGAGGTGGCCGACGACCTCTACCTGCGCAAGTGGGGCGCCGCGACCTCGCCACCGGCCGACATGAGCCGCGACGCCTTCCAGCAGCTGGCGCTGGCCGCGACGATGGACCCGGCCACCGACCTGCTTCCCGACCCCGGCACCGACGGCATGCCCGGCCAGCGCGCCCGGATCGCCGCCGCGGTGCGCACCGAGGTCGACCGGCGCAAGCGGCGCCAGCAGCTCATCGACTACGACGACATGCTGATCCGGCTGGCCACCACCCTCACCGACCCCGAGTCCGGGCCGGTCGCCCGGGGTCGGCTGCGCGCGCGCTACCGGGTGGTGCTGGTCGACGAGTTCCAGGACACCGACCCGGTGCAGTGGACGATCCTGCGCGAGGCGTTCCACGGCCACCGCACCCTGGTGCTGATCGGCGACCCCAAGCAGGCCATCTACGGCTTCCGCGGCGCCGACGTGCACGCCTACCTCGAGGCCCGCGCGAGCGC
>JAJAYQ010000247.1 GCA_026786145.1 Spirochaetaceae bacterium
CGGCCGAGCGGCTGCCCCGGTTCTTCCCTCTGTTCATGACGGCTGCAGGGACGGTCGCGCCGGCGCGGGTCCTCGTGCTCGGCGCCGGGGTGGCGGGGCTGCAGGCGATCGCCACCGCGCGCCGGCTCGGAGCGGTCGTCGAGGCCGATGACGTAAGCCCGGCCTCCGCCGACGAGGTCCGCTCCATGGGGGCCACCTTCATCGACCTGGGGCTGGAGTCGCTCGAGGGTGCCGGCGGCTACGCGCGGGAGATGGCCGAGGAACGGGCGGAGCGGCAACGCGAGCTGCTCACGCCGTACGTCGGGGCGAGCGACGTCGTCATCACCACTGCGGCAGTGCCGGGCCGCGCCGCTCCGCTGCTCGTTACGACCGCGATGGTGGAGGCCATGCGGCCGGGTTCGGTGATCGTCGACCTCGCGGCCGAGAGCGGCGGCAACTGCGAGGTGTCGCAGGCCGGAGAGGTCGTGGAGCACCAGGGGGTGCAGGTGTGGGGCGCCCGTGACGTCCCGTCGACGATGCCGGTGCATGCCAGCCAGCTCTACTCCCGAAACGTCGTCAGCCTCCTGCTGCTGATGACCTCCGACGGCCAGGTCGTCCCCGACTTCGACGACGAGATCGTCGCGGCCTCCTGCGTCACCCGGGAGGAATCATGACCGACGCCGTGGCGACGAGCGGGATCACGCTGCTGACCTTCTTTGTCCTGGCGGTGTTCATCGGTTTCGAGGTCGTGTCCAAGGTGTCCTCGGTGCTGCACACGCCGCTGATGTCGGGCGCCAACGCGATCCACGGGGTGATCCTCGTCGGGGCGGTCATCGTCAGTGGTCACGCCGAGTCCACCACGGCGCTGGTGCTCGGGCTCGTCGCGGTGGTGCTCGCGACGGTGAACATGGTGGGTGGGTTCGTGGTGACCGACCGGATGCTCCAGATGTTCACCGGTGGCCGGCGGCCCCCGCGCGAGGATGATCCCCGATGAACGTGCTGCCGGACACCGTGTCGGCGCTGGGATATCTCGTCGCGGCCGTCTGCTTTATTCTCGCTCTCAAGGGCCTGTCCTCACCGGCCTCCGCGCGGCGGGGAAACCTGCTCGGGGCGGCTGGCGCCGTCCTGGCGTGCGTCATCGTGTTCCTGTCGGAGGACTTCGACCACGTGGTGCCGATCCTGGTCGCGATCGGGGTCGGGACGGCGATCGGCGTGCCGGCCGCCCGCCGGGTGGCGATGACCCAGATGCCTCAGCTGGTGGCGCTGTTCAACGGAGTCGGTGGCGCCGCAGCGGCGTTCGTCGCCGCCCTCGAGCTGACCGGCACCACCAGGCTCGACGACGACACCGCCATCCCGTCCCTCGCTGCTCACGGCTGGTTCGCCTACGCGCCACTGGCCGACAGGATCTCGATACCTGCCACGACGTCGACGTACATCGCCGCCGGTGCCGGGGCGTTCACGGTGCTGGTAGGTGCCATCTC
>JAJAYQ010000248.1 GCA_026786145.1 Spirochaetaceae bacterium
GAGTCCGACGTCGAGAGCAACGACGATCAGGTCGAGCCGGGCAGCGACAACGAGTTCGTCGGCCGCGTGCAGGGACAGGACGAGGGCTACGCCGAGGAGCAGGGCTCCGAGCGGCGCGCCGAGGCGGACCCCAACGTCTCCTGACCGGACAGGTCAGAGGATCGGGGCGGGGGTGTACGCCGAGGCATCGGGATAGCGCTGCAACAGCTGCTCCACGCGCTCGACGACTGAGGCCACCTGTGCTCCGGCCGCGCCCGTGAGCGAGGCCGGGTCGGCGACAATGGCGTCCAGGGCGTCACGGGACAGGCCGAGGCGGGCGTCACCGGCCAGCCGGGCCATCAGGTCGTTGCCGGCGGCACTCTGCTCCCGCATCGCCAGCGCCACCGCGACGGCGTGCTCCTTGATGGCCGCGTGCGCCTGCTCGCGGCCGACGCCCGCCCGCACCGCAGCCATCAGCACCTTCGTGGTGACGAGGAACGGCAGGTAGCGCTCGAGCTCGCGCGCCACGACGGCCGGGTAGACCCCGAACTCGTCGAGCACGGTGAGGAAGGTCTGGAACAGCCCGTCCGCGGCGAAGAACGCGTCGGGCAACGCGACCCGGCGTACGACCGAGCAGGCAACGTCGCCCTCGTTCCACTGCCCACCCGCGAGCTCACCCACCATCGACAAGTAGCCGCGCAGCACGACTGTGAGCCCGTTGACCCGTTCGCAGGACCGGGTGTTCATCTTGTGGGGCATCGCGCTCGACCCCACCTGCCCGGCCCGAAAGCCCTCGGTCGCGAGCTCCTGCCCGGCCATCAGGCGGACGGTGGTGGCCAGGCTCGACGGCCCGGCCGCGAGCTGGACCAGGGACGACACGACATCGAAGTCCAGCGACCGCGGGTAGACCTGCCCGACACTGGTGAGGGTGCGCGAGAAACCGAGGTGCTCGGCCACCTTCTGCTCGAGCGACGCCAGCTGCTGTGGTTCCCCGGCCAGCAGGTCGAGCTGGTCCTGAGAGGTGCCCACCGGGCCCTTGATGCCGCGCATCGGGTAGCGCTCGATGAGCGACTCCAGCCGCTCGACCGCGACGAGCAGCTCCTCCGCCGCCGAGGCGAAGCGCTTGCCCAGGGTCGTCGCCTGCGCCGCGACGTTGTGACTGCGGGCGACCATGACCAGCTCGGTGTGCTCCGTCGCCAACCGAGCCAGCCGGGCCAGGGTGGCCACGGCGCGCGAGCGCAGAAGCTCGAGCGAGGTGCGCACCTGCAGCTGCTCGACGTTCTCGGTGAGGTCGCGGCTCGTCATGCCCTTGTGCACGTGCTCGTGGCCGGCCAGCGCGGAGAACTCCTCGATCCGCGCCTTGACGTCGTGGCGGGTCACGGCCTCGCGGCGGCGGATCGAGTCGAGGTCGACGTCCTCGACGACCTTCTCGTAGGCCTCCACCACACCGTCGGGCACGTCGACGCCGAGGTCGCGTTGAGCGCGCAGCACCGCGACCCACAACCGCCGCTCCAGCACGACCTTGTGCTCCGGCGACCAGATGCGCACGAGCTCTTCGCTGGCGTAGCGCGCGGCGAGCACGTCGGGGTAGTGGGCATTGATCGGCACGGCCACAGTCTCCCCCACGGCTCAGATGCCGGCGGCGATGTCCGAGCGATGGTGCCCGCCGTCGAGGCGGATCAGCTCCGTCGCGGCGTACACCCGCGCGCGTGCCGTCCGGACATCGGGCCCGGTGCCCACCACGGAGAGCACCCGCCCGCCGGCGGACACGAGGCGGCCGGCGCCGTCCAGAGCGGTCCCGGCGTGCAGGACCTCGGTGTGCGGGACGGCGGCGGCCGCGTCCAGTCCCTCGACCGGGTCCCCGGTGCGCGGCGACTCGGGGTAGCCCTTGCCCGCGACGACCACGGTCACGGCGGCGTCCGATGTCCACTCGAGCCCGCCGACTTCGCTCAGCCGCCCGGTCGCCGCCGCGTGCAGCAGTCCTCCGAGCGGGGTCCGCAGCCGGGCCAGCACCACCTGGGTCTCGGGGTCGCCGAACCGGACGTTGAACTCGATGACGCGCAGTCCGCGCGACGTGAGCGCCAGCCCGGCGTACAGCAGCCCGGTGAACGGCGTACCGCGTCGGGCCATCTCCCGCACCGTCGGCACCAGCACCGACGCGAGCACCTCGTCGACCAGGCCGAGCGGCGCCCAGGGCAACGGGGAGTAGGCACCCATGCCGCCGGTGTTCGGTCCGGTGTCGCCGTCGCCCACCCGCTTGAAGTCCTGCGCCGGCTGCAGCGGCAGCACCGTCGTGCCGTCGGTGACCGCGAACAGCGACACCTCCGGCCCGTCGAGGAACTGCTCGATCACCACCCGCGGGCAGCTTGCCGCATGGGCGAGGGCCTCGTCGCGCTCGGTGGTGACCACGACCCCCTTGCCCGCCGCGAGACCGTCGTCCTTGACGACGTACGGCGGGCCGAGCTCGTCGAGAGCGCGTCCGGCCTCCTCGGCGGTGACGCAGACGAAGGCCCGGGCGGTCGGCACCTCAGCGGCCGCCATGACCTCCTTGGCGAACGCCTTGGACCCTTCGAGGCGGGCGGCGGCAGCACCAGGGCCGAAGCAGTCGATTCCTCTCGCGCGGACAGCGTCGGCGGCGCCGGCCACCAGCGACGACTCCGGACCGATCACGACGAGCGCGGCGCTGACATCGGCGGCGAGATCGGCCACGGCGTCAGCATCGGTGACGTCAACCGGCCGGCAGGCCGCGTCCGCGGCGATGCCGGCGTTTCCCGGCGCGCACGTCACCTCGGTGACCTGCGGGTCGAGGCGCAGGGCATGGACCAACGCGTGCTCGCGGGCGCCGGACCCGATGACGAGGACCTTCACCTCACGACGTCCAGAACTCCCACCAGCGGCGCCTTGCCCGGTCGCCGGGCGTGGGACGGTCGGGGGCCATGTCGGGCTGGGACAGTGGCCTGGTCGTGCCGGTCGGGGCGATGTCGTCGTCGTCATCGTCGTCGGGGTCGACCGCGGGCAGGCGGCGGCGGGTGGTCACGTCTCCGTCGTCGTGGTCGCTGACCGGCTCGCCGACCTGTGGGTCGTAGCCCTCCAGGCCGGTCACGTCCTCGACCGCGCGGGCCAGCTCGTAGACCTCGCTCATCAGCTCGATGTCGTCGTCGACCCCGCGGTCGTCCGGCACGTGGATCTCGATCTCACCGGGGATGACGGAGAGCTCTATCCCGCTGGTTCGCGCAACGAGGCGACGGGCCGACTCGTCGTCCTCCTCGAGGTCCAGCTCTCCGAGGATGTCCCGCGCCCTGGGCAACAGGGTGTCCCAGTGCTCCAGGTCGACGTCGGTCAAGGCACGGTGGCCGCCGTTCTCGAACGAGCCCTCGAGGTCGTCCAGGGCGTCCTCGAACGCCTGCCCGGGGTCGCGCCGGACGAAGAAGATGTCGTAGCTCATCGCCGCCGACGGTAACGGATGCCCCCGCCCCGTTCCATGATCGTGAGGAGCATCCGGCCTGATTCGGGCCGTGTCACCCTCACGATCACGGAAGTCGGGCGAGGAGCCCTTCTCGCACCGCGGGCCACTCGTCGCAGCGCACCGAGAAGACCACAGTGTCGCGATAGGTACCGTCCGGGCGCCTGATGTGCCGCCGCAGCAGGCCCTCCCTGGTGGCACCGAGGCGCACGATCGCGGCCTGCGAGCGCGTGTTGATCGCATCGGTCTGGATCTTGACGCGGCCGAACCCGCAGTCGTCGAACGCATGGCCGAGCAGCAGCAGCTTGCACTCGGCGTTCACCAGCGTCCCCCACCAGCGCGGGCCGTAGGCGGTCCAGCCCAGGTGCACCCGCTCGTTGGCCAGGTCCCACTCACCCAGGCTGCTGGTGCCGACGACGGTGCCGGCAGTGCCGAGGTCCGAGTCGGTGGCCAGCCGCACGACGTACGCCTGGCGCAGGCCGACCGTCGTCCGACCGGCGGCGGCCAACGCCTCCCGCGCAGCCTCGACGTCGGCCCAACGGGCGGACGGCCCACCGCTGTAGCCGGCCGCCCAGACGCGCTCGTCGTCCAGGGCTGCGAACAGCTCAGCCGCGTCCGTCGTCGACGCCGCCGAGACGTCGACGAACCGACCGGCCAGGGTCCGGGCCGACGGCGGGACGGGCACGGTGAAGGAGCGTAATCCGACGTAGCGTGAGGTCATGAGCGTGGTCAGCGGGGCGACGGCCGGGCGATGGGTCGTCGCCGTCGCCGTCGCCGTCGCCGTTGCCACCGCAGCCTCGCCGACAGCGCGTGGGCTGTGGCCGGTGGGCGAGCCCACCCGGGACGCCCGCGACCTGCTCGCCGCCGCCCGGAGCTCGTCGGGGGTGGCGCACGAGGGCCTGGTCGAGATCCAGGGCACCCTGGGCCTGCCCGACCTCCCCCGGCTCGGCGACGTCGCAGCTCTGCTCGGGGGCACCACCCGGGCGCGGGTCTGGTGGCGCTCCCCGACCGGCTGGCGGGTCGACCGCATCAGCGCGACCGGAGAGTCCGGCACCTACGCCGTCCCGGGCGGTGTGCGGACCTGGGACTTCGAGTCCGGTGACGTGGAGCAGGCCCCCGCCGTCACCTCCATCCGGCTACCTCGCGTCGACGACCTGTTGCCCCCGCAGGCTGCCCGCAGAGCGCTGGCCGGGGTGACGCGACGCGACCGTGTGACCGAGCTGCCCGCGCAGCGCACAGCCGGCCGAGCGGCCGACGGCGTGCGGATCGTGCCGGCCGACCCGTCGAGCACCGTGGGTCACATCGACCTGTACGTGGACCGCCGGACCGGGCTGCCGCTGTCCCTCCTCGTCGTCCCCCGCGGTGGTGGCATCCCGGCCCTCCGCACGAGCTTCGTGGACGTGTCGACCACCCGGCCGTCGATGTCGGACGTGACGCCCCGGACACCGCCCTTCACGCGGGTCCGCACCACCGACACCCCGGACCTGGCCAGCGCCGTCGACCGGTACGCGCCGTTCGCCCTGCCCATCCGACTCGCCGGTGCGGACCGGAGCCGGGACCTCGTCGGATCCGGCGGCAGCGCGACGTACGGCCAGGGGCTGGCGCGATTCGTCGTGCTCCCGCTGCAGTCGCGCACCGGACGCCCGGCCCTTGCGGCTGCGGCGAACGGCGGCGGGACCGCGCTGGACGTCGGCGACAACGGGGAAGCGGTGCTCGTCGTCACGCCGCTGCTGAACGCCGTGGTGGCCACGTCGTCCTTCCAGCCGGAGCGGAACGGGCGGCCCCATGCGCACCGCCGCTGGTACCTCCTCGCCGGCACCGTCGACGCGACGACCCTGCAGGACGCCGTGCAGGACCTCGTCGACAACCCCCCACCGTTCCGAGGGCGCACCCGTTGATCCGCCCCCGATGATCCGCCCCCGATGATCCGCCCCCGATGATCCGCACAGAAGGGCTCACCAAGCGCTTCGGCCGGGTGCTCGCCGTCGACGACGTGGCGCTGGTCGTCGGCGAAGGCGATCGCTACGGCTTCCTCGGGCCGAACGGGTCGGGCAAGACCACCACCGTCCGCATGCTGCTCGGGCTGGTGTTCGCCACCTCGGGCACCATCGAGCTGATGGGCCGGCCGGTGCCGCGCCAGGCCAGGTCGGCGCTCACCGACGTCGGTGCGCTGATCGAAGCCCCCGCCGCGTACGGCCACCTCTCCGCCCGCACCAACCTCACCGTGCTCGACGCGGCCGGTCCGGGCGGACCACGACGCACCCGTCGGCGTCGGGTCGAGGACGCGCTGGAGCAGGTGGGGTTGAGTGGCGTCGGGCGGCGCCCGGTCAAGGCCTTCTCGCTCGGCATGAAGCAGCGTCTCGGGCTCGCCGCCGCGCTGATGCGAAGCCCCCGCCTCCTCGTGCTCGACGAGCCGACCAACGGCCTCGACCCGCAGGGGATCCGCGAGGTGCGTGACGTTCTCCTCGAGCTCAACCGGGCGGGCACCACCATCTTCCTGTCCAGCCACCTGCTCACCGAGGTCGAGAGCCTCTGCACCAGGGTCGGCGTGCTCCAGCAGGGTCGGCTCGTCGTCCAGGACGAGCTGACCGCGCTGCAGTCACCGACCGGCCGGGTGCACGTTCGCACCCCGGACCCGGACCTCGTGGTCGGCCTGCTCGACGGACGGGTCGAGCACCGCGACGGGGACCTCCTCGTCGTCCGGCACCCCGACCCGGCGGCCCTGGCCGACCTGCTGGTGCGGCAGGGTGCCCGCCTGCACGAGCTGCGACCCGAGCGGCGCAGCCTCGAGGACGTCGTGCTGGAGATGACCGGGCCGGGGTCGGACCGGGTGGGCACCTCGTGATCCGCGTCGAGCTGGGCAAGCTGATGCGGCGACCACGCACCTGGGTCACCGTGGCGCTGCTGTGCCTGCTGCCCACCGTGGTCGCGGTCTTCCTGGCCGTCACCGACGTCGCCCCGCGCCCCGGCGAGGGACCGGCATTCCTCTCTGCGGTGCTGGCCAACGGCGCACTCTTCCCTGCCGCGGCGCTGGGCATCGTGCTTCCCCTGTTCCTCCCCGTCGCGGTCGCGGTGGTCGCCGGGGACGCCATCGCCGGGGAGGCATCGGCCGGGACACTGCGCTACCTGCTCGTCCGCCCGGTGGGACGCACCCGGCTGCTCGTGGCGAAACTGGTCTCGGTGATGGCGTTCCTCGTCGTGGCGGTGACAGCGGTCGCTGCCACGGCGTACGTCGTCGGGACCCGCCTGTTCGTCCCGGTGCCCGGCTCCCCTGCCGAGGTCGTGACGGGGCTCTCCGGCAGCACGCTGACGTCGACCCAGCTCACCGGGCGGACCGTGCTTGTCATCCTCTACGTCGCGTGGTCGATGTTCGGCGTCGCCGCGGTCGCGCTGTTCCTCTCGACGCTGACCGACTCGCCGCTCGGGGCGGCCCTCGGCGCGCTGGCGATGCTGGTGACCAGCCAGGTGCTGGTGACGCTGGACGCCGCCTCGTCGGTGAGGGACTTCCTGCCCACCAGCTACTGGCTGGCGTGGGTCGACCTCTTCCGGGACCCGATCCTCTGGCACGACGTCGGGCGGGGGGTCCTCGTGCAGGGCACGTACGCCGTGGTGCTGCTCGGCCTCGCCTGGGCTAACTTCACCACCCGCGACATCACCACCTGAGCCGGTCCTTGCCATCGCGGCCACTCCTGCACGACGATCCGCGGCATGGGGTTCTACCAGCGACAACTGCAGCCGCGGATGCTCGATGCGTTCATGGGCAGCAAGACCCTCGGCGAGATCCGTGAGCGCGTGTGCGCCGGTCTGGCCGGCGACGTCGTCGAGATCGGGCACGGCTCGGGCCGCAACCACCGTTACCTGCCACCTCAGGTCACGGGCGTCTGGGCGGTGGAGCCGTCAGTCGTCGGCCTCCAGCTGTCGAGGAAGCGCCGACGGTCGTCGTCGGCGCCGCCCGGGGGGAAACGCGGGGGCGCCGCCCCCGCCAATCCGGTGCCCGCCCCCCACATAGGCCCCCCCCCGTGCACCCCGGGGGGTTTTAAAAACTACCCCCCCCC
>JAJAYQ010000249.1 GCA_026786145.1 Spirochaetaceae bacterium
CTCGCCGACTACGTCACCACCGACGACGGCACCGGACTGGTCCACCTGGCGCCTGCGTTCGGCGCCGAGGACCTCGCGATCGGCCGTGAGTACGGGTTGCCGGTCGTGCGGCCGGTCCGCCCCGACGGCCACTTCGAGGCGTCGGTCCGGCTGGTCGGCGGCGAGTTCTTCAAGCACGCCGACAAGGCGCTGGTCCGCCACCTCGCCGAGACCGGCATGCTGTTCCGCCACCTGGCCTACGAGCACGCCTACCCGCACTGCTGGCGATGCCACACCTCGCTGCTCTACTACGCACTGCCGTCGTGGTACGTCCGCACCACGGCGGTCAAGGACGCGCTGCTCGCGGAGAACGAGCGCACCAACTGGTACCCCGACAACATCAAGTGGGGTCGGTACGGGGACTGGCTGCACAACAACATCGACTGGGCGCTGTCCCGGTCGCGCTACTGGGGCACCCCGCTGCCGATCTGGCGGTGCGCGGACGACGACGCGCACCTGCTCTGCGTGGGGTCCCTCGCCGAGCTCGGCACCCTCGCGGGACAAGACCTCTCCGGTCTCGACCCGCACCGTCCCTACGTCGACGACGTGACGCTGACCTGTCCCGAATGTACGGACGCCGGCGTTGTCTCCCGCATGCACCGGGTCCCCGAGGTCATCGACGCCTGGTACGACTCCGGCTCGATGCCGTTCGCCCAGTGGGGCTACCCCCATGCTCCCGGCTCGGTGGAGCGGTTCGAGAAGGCGTTCCCCGCACAGTTCATCTGCGAGGCGATCGACCAGACCCGCGGCTGGTTCTACACCTTGATGGCGGTCAGCACGATCGTGCACGAACGGTCGTCCTACGAGAACGTGCTGTGCCTGGGCCACATCGTGGCCGAGGACGGCCGCAAGATGAGCAAGCACCTGGGCAACATCCTGCTACCGATGCCGCTGATGGAGGACCACGGGGCCGACGCGCTGCGCTGGTTCATGGCAGCAAGCGGGTCGCCGTGGCTCCAGCGCCGCGTCGGGCACACCGTCCTGCAGGAGATCGTCCGCAAGACGTTGCTGACGTATTGGAACACCGCGTCGTTCCTCACCCTCTACGCCGGCGCGAACGGGTGGGCCCCGGCCGACGGTCCATGGCCCGAGGTCGGGGACCGGCCGGCGCTGGACCGGTGGGCCCTGTCCGAGGCGCACCGGCTGGTGGCGCAGGTGACCGAGGCCTACGAGGCGTTCGACACCCCGCGGGTCGGGCGCCTGCTCGCGGCGTACGTCGACGACCTCTCGAACTGGTACGTCCGACGCTCCCGGCGCCGCTTCTGGGACGGCGACCCGGCCGCGCTCGCCACCCTGCACGAGTGCCTCTATCTCCTGACGCTGCTCATGGCGCCGATCGTGCCGTTCGTCACCGAGCGGGTCTGGCAGGACGTCGTACGTCCGTGGGGACCCGACATGAGCGCCTCGGTGCACCTGGCGAGGTGGCCCGCAGTCGACGGTTCGCTGGTCGACGAGCGGCTCGCCGCCGACATGGCGCTCGTACGCCGGGTCGTCGAGCTCGGCCGGTCGGCCCGCGCCGCGTCCAAGGTCCGCAACCGCCAACCGCTGGCCCGGGCATTGGTCGGCGCCGCCGGCTGGGCCGACCTGCCGCAGGAGCTGCGCGACCAGGTCGCCGACGAGCTGAACACCCTGCGCTTCGAGGAGCTGGCCGGGGAGCTGGTGGACCGCAGCGCCAAGGGCAACTTCCGCGCCCTGGGCAAGCGGTTCGCGCAGCGAACGCCGGATGTCGCGGCTGCGATCGCCGGCGCCGATGCCGGGGCCCTCGCGGCATCGCTGCGCGAGACCGGGACCGCGACGGTGCACGTCGACGGCGAGTCGGTCCAGGTGAGCGCCGACGAGGTGCTGCTCACCGAGACGCCCCGCGAAGGGTGGGCGGTGGCGACCGAGGGGGCCGAGACGGTGGCCCTGGACCTCACCATCACCCCGGCACTGCGGCGGTCCGGGCTGGCGAGGGAGGTCGTGCGGCTGGTGCAGGAGGCGCGCAAGACCTCGGGCCTGCTGGTCACCGACCGCGTCGAGCTGCGGTGGGAGACCGACGGCGAGCTCGCCGAGGCCCTGCGTGAGCACGCCGGGCTCGTCGCCACCGAGGTGCTCGCCACGACGTTCGAGGAGGCCCCCGCCCCCGGCGGCGCCGACACGGGCACCACCTCGCACGAGGACGCAGACCTCCGTCTGCGCTTCCACCTCACCCGCTCGGAGCAGCCCGCAGGCGGCATTCGGTAAAAATTTCGCATCTGCCGCCGCTCGTGAGCGCTCGTTCCCGGCGCCAGGACCCCTCGTTACCGAGGTTCACCCGTTTGGCCGAGTGAGGTGCCTGGGGGGTACGAGCCGATACAAGTCGAGACCGCCGGGACATCCGGGCTCGAACGAGGACTGCGGGAGGCAGCTGTGACACTGCACGTGGTTCCTCTCGGCGGCCCCGTCCATCCGGCGGTACGCCTGAAGGAGGGCGTCATCGCGATCCCTGCCCTCGCGAGCCACGTGCGCCCCGCCCTGGTTCTCGCCGAGAGGGAGACCCGCGAGGTGCTGGCGGCTGCGGCCCGACAGGACGTCGGCGTGGGTGGCCGCTTCTCCGCCGGGCCCGCCGGGGTGCAGCTGTGGGACGGCCCGTTCGACGGACCCAACGGCACCCATGGCAGCGCCGAGCACCTCGGCTCGGTCGACTGGAGCTACGACACCCCCGCCAAGCACTACTCGACGATCTACCGCGTCATGGTGACCCAGGCCGGGGTCGACGCCGGAGAGACCACTCTCTCGGTTCTCGCCGTGGTGCTGCAGCTCGCCGGCCTCAGCGCCGACGGCACCCGCATCACCATGGCCGCGCCTCCGGCCAGGGACCCCTTCCGGCGACTCGCCTCCACCGGAAGCTGAGGCCCGCCGCCCGGAGCCCCACGACGCCGCCCCCCCCGGGGGCCCCCCGGCGGCCCCGGGGGGGGCGGGGGGGGCCCCGTGGGGCCCCCGCCCCCCCGAA
>JAJAYQ010000250.1 GCA_026786145.1 Spirochaetaceae bacterium
GTGGGGCGCGCAGGCTGCGCCCCACCCCTTCCCTGTTGAGGCGCCAGCTCCTCACCTTCGGGAGCCGGCACATCAGATGACAGTGTGCGCGATCTGGACGGGCGTGATCTGGCCCTGCACCACCAGCAGGCCGCTTCCGGTCGGGCCAGCGGCCCGCCGGGGCAGACGTACGCCGAGTAGGTCGCCGTCACCGGGAGACAGCTGCCCGAGCAGCAGGCCGGTGCGTCCACGCCGCGCCTCGACGGTGAGGCCGCGGAAGCAGCCGGCCATCTCGCCGACGGACCCGGCCAGGACGAGCGACGGGCCAACGTCGGCGTCGTGGTGCAGCAGGGACAGCAGAGGCTGCTCGATCGGTGTGTCGTGCAACGTCTCGGCGTCGTCGGCCAGGACGGTCAGCGCCGGCTCGGCCAGCAGCAGGTCCCTGAGCGCGACGTCGTCCCCGGGGCCGAGGCAGGCGAGCACTCCGGGCGTACCGAGCAGCGCGCGCAAGGGCGACCTCCGGTGAGAGACGACCACGGTGGGCCGTCCCTGCTGCCGCAGCCATCGGCCCATGGTGGCCAGGGCGGTCGAGCGGCCGCTGCCGGGGGGCCCCGCGACGACGAAGGCCGGCCCGTCGGTCGGCAGGTCGACACCGACGGGGTGGAGGCGGTCGCCGGCGACGCCGAGCAGTGTCCAGCCGGAGTCCGTGGCGTGCGCCTTCGCCTCGGCCTCGACGTCCTCGAACCCGATGCGCGTGGGGAGGGCGTCGACGCGCAGCGGACCGGGCCGGCTGTTGGGCAGCGACGAGGCCGGGCGGGAGCGGGCCAGGGCTGCGATCTGTTCGATCGCGCGCACCTGTCCAGCGCCCGTAGGGTCTCCGGGGAGAAGCGCCACCTGGACCTCGCTGCCGTCGGGGAGCAGCGCCCGCCCCGCCGGCAGGTCCGCGGGCACCTGGCGAAGCGAGATGCCGGCCAGCCCGTAGTCGGTCGGGTCCGGCAGTCGCAGGACGAGTCGATCGTGGACAGCACCCCCAATCCGGCTGGTCAGCAACGACCGACCGCCGGTGATCACTACCCGAAAACCCACGGTGGCGCCCTCGCGCACGATCCTGGCCAGGGCCTCGAGCGGACGCCCGTGGTCGACCTCCTCGTAGGCGTGCTGCAGCCCCTCCCACCCGTCGACGAGAAGCACCACCCAGGGCATCCGGTCCTCCGGCTCGGCCGTGCGGCGCTGCTCGTCATGGGATGACAGGCCGTTCTGGGCGAGCTGCTGCTGCCGTCGTTCCAGTTCCTCGACGAGCAGGGCCAGCAAGCGGTCACCGCGAGCGGTCTCGTCGCGGGCGACGACTGCCCCGCAGTGCGGCAGCGCGACAAGGGCGGAGAGCGCGCCCCCGCCGGCGTCAATGGCGTAGAGATGGGCGTCGAAGACGTCGAAGCGTTCGGCCAGGGTGCCGGCCACGGTGCGCAGGAGGGTGGAGCGTCCGCTGCGGGCGCCTCCCGCGACGACGAGATGGTCGCCCCCATCGAGCCCCAGTGTGACGGTCGCGCGCCGCTGCTCACGCGGCAAGTCGCGCAGGCCGAACGCGACCGCCCCGGCGATGCCGTCGAGGTCATCACTGGTCACGACGCTAGGGAGCGGGGGCTGCCAGGGGCTGGCGGCGGCCGGTGCGCCCAGACGGCGAGCAGCCTCCGTCGCCGCGACCACGATGCGGGCGAGATCGGTGCAACCTGCGGGGGCGTCGGCGATCGCCGTGGCGCGGAGCTCGCCGACGGTCTCCCAGGACACTCGTCGGGCGACCGGCGCGGTGACGACCAGGTCCGCCTGCCCTCCGACGCGCGCCGTCTGTACATGGCGCACGCCGCCGGCACCGGTCCGGAGGACCGCACGCCCCGGGGTGAACCGGCCGATGTCAGCTGCGTCGCGGACATCGACGACGTCGCGCGACTCCGCTGCGTCGGTCATGCGCAGCGCGATGCGCAGCCCTGTGTTGGCGCGGATGTCTGCGCTGACGACGCCCCCCGGCCGCTGGGTCGCCAGGACGAGGTGCACCCCGAGCGACCGTCCTCGCTGGGCGACGCCGACGAGGCCACCGACGAAGTCCGGCAGCTCGTCGACCAGCGAGGCGAACTCGTCGACCACCAGCACCAGTCGTGGCAGCGGTGGCGAACCCGGCGTCGCCGTGCGCAGGTAGTCATCGAGGTCGGTGCACCCCGCGGCGAGCAGGATCCGCTCGCGCCGCCGCAGCTCTGCCCCGAGCGACTGCAGAGCACGCTCGGTCAGGTGCCCGTCGAGGTCGGTCACCACGCCGACCGTGTGTGGGAGCCGCGCGCAGTCAGCGAAGGCGGACCCGCCCTTGTAGTCGATCAGGACGAACGACATCTCGTCAGGGCGGTTCGCGACGGCCAACCCGGCAACGAGCGTCTGCAGCAGCTCCGACTTTCCCGACCCGGTGGTCCCGGCCACCAGGACGTGCGGTCCGTCGGTGGCCAGGTCGACGACCAGAGGGTCGCCGTCCACGGCCACACCGAGTGGCACGGTGGTGCCGCGCGGGGTGGCCCGCCATGCCGTCTCCAGTGCGTTCGGCGACGTCGCGTCGACGGGCAACAGGTCGAGCAGCCGTGCCCGCGTCGGCAAGTCGGCGGCGCGATCGTCCGGCGTCGCGTCTCGCAGCGGGGCGAGGGCGCGGGCGAAGTTGTTGGCCCACCGCTCGTCCACTGCGTCGGGCACCACTCCGTCGTACGTCGTGGCGTGTTCGGTCCTGACCCGCAGCCGCGGAGCCGGCATCCGGCTCACCTCGACGGTGGCCCGGCACTCCGCGGGCAGCGACACGAGGTTGTTCTCGAGGCACAGGACGACGATGCCGACAGCAGGCCCTTCGGTGAGCAGGCGGACGACGCCCGGCTGCCGGCGCAGGGCTCCCGCCCCGTCGAGTACGGCTACGACGGACCGACCCGTCCATGGACCCCCGAACGAGGCGTCACCGACGCGGGAGTCGAGGAGGGCGATCAGCTCTGCAACGCGGACACGAACCTGGTCGGGTGTGCGTCCGACGAGGGTGGTCGGACCCTCACCGCGGATCGGCTCGACATGGGGCAGCCAACGGACCCAGGACCAGTCCTCGTCCGAGGCACCGCAGAGGACGACCAGCCCGAGGTGCCGAGGGCTGTGCCACCCCGCAAGCTGGGCGGTGATGGCGCGCGCCAGGCCGATGACCTCGTGGCGAGCGCCTGCCAGGCCCACCACCCCGGCACGTGCGAACGAGACGGTCACGGGTACGTCGACGAGCTGCGGATGCTCGGTCGACTCCGTCGTCTCGGCACTGCCGGGGGTGTGGACCTCCACCGCCGCCGGGACGGCCCCCAGGCCGAGGCGCACCTCTA
>JAJAYQ010000251.1 GCA_026786145.1 Spirochaetaceae bacterium
ACATATAACAGATTGAAGTACAACAGATTGAAGTACAACAGATTGAAGTACAACAGATTGAAGTACAACAATAAGTGAACTGCATCAACAACATATAATAATGCTGTAGCCATGCCACCTAGAGTCAAAGCCACCGATGGCCCTTGTAGGGTTCAGCCACATCGCGGTGACACAGCTGCCAAGCTGCGAACCGCCTTGATTGCAGCAGCAGAATGCATCTACGGCGACCTTGAGGAAGGTGATCACGTAGCGGAAACATTTGGAGCAGTCGCGACTCTCATAGCAGGCATATTTGATGAACAATCGCAGCGCATTCAGCAACTCGAAGCAACAGTAGCAAAACTATCAGAGGCGCCAGCGACGATCACCATGACGAAATTCAAAAAGCAACTTGAGACATGCGAGACTCAGCTCGCCGACATGAAACAGCACCATGCAGCGATAGCCAAGGAACATCAGGCAGCCATCACCGCCTCAGCCAATGCAACCAAGTCATACACTGAAGCCGTCCTGGGCACCAAGCCAGTCCAGCCCATGCGTCAGCCTGAACCATACAGATCCTTTCGGGTCACCTCACATGGAGCCAAGCAGCTCCCAACCACCACACATGACGCCCTGAAGTTAGCTGAGGGCGTGCTCAACGGCATCAACAAGGACAACAAGATTAGAGCTGCCGATGTTTCAATACAGAGAAGCAAGCATGAGGGCCTGTCAAAGGGCAAGCCACAAGCAGTGATCATTAGTGTGTTACCGGGTGATGCATGCACTCTCAAGCCTCTTTTATGGGAAAAGCACGTTCAAGACAAGTTGCATGGGGCAGGCCTGAGAATCAGCACACACTTGCCACAAGATGAGTTCAAATCCAAGCAGGCTCTTTGGGGTCAGTTTGGTAAGCAGATGCGTGCATGGTTGACTGATGGCAAGCCTCTCATATACAGCAATAGGCACCAGTCTGTGACTGTAGAGGGTGGTGAGGTTCTCAAACTTCCAGTAGTGATTGTAGCCACAGGCAACTCCCCCAACTAGCAGTTGTGAGTTGAACCTGGCAGACGTTTGTAGCCATCATGAACATTAGCACAAGACACTTGCATGAGACACTTGTTTGACGTTGTCATGCGCGAGCATGACTTTACTCAGCACTCGTAAGAGACCGGATTAGACTTTGTTGTTCATCTTTGATTTGAAGCACGTATTTGAATTGGTCTGTGTTTGACATGCTGCACTTGTCATGCTGTTTGACTTGGTTTTTCATTTAGTTCTGTTTCGTTTGGTCCTGTTTCAGGACATTTCTGTCTGTTTGCAGCCTGCTAGTGACAGGCGCGCCATCCTATATGCGTTTACTGCATGACCCGGATGTAAAAATTCTGACAACAACAACAACAACAACAACAACAACAACAACAACAACAACAACAACAACAACAACAACAACAACATAATTATGCTGTAGCCATGCCACCTAGAGT
>JAJAYQ010000252.1 GCA_026786145.1 Spirochaetaceae bacterium
GCCGTTGGCGCTCCGCTTGAGCGAGGGGTTAGGCATCTGTGCGCGTCGGCTTGCGCGCTGCAATGATAAGGAACAGAGGAATCCTTTTTCGACGAAGAAAGAGCGCTTCATCGCTGAAGTTCTCTCTTCGCGGCCGTGCTTCCCGAAGCGACTCGACTTGTAAACCGGCAGCCCGCACTGCAGCGAAGTAGTCCTCGACTGCTCGGTGATGCTTTACGACGGAGCCGCCCATCCAGCTTGTAACCCTCGGGCCTGCGTTGAAGTAGTCATCAACTGTCCAGTTCTGTCGTAGACCAGATTCTTTACTCGCGAGGTCGGAAGACGTAATCACGGGATGTTCAACCGAAAATACGAACAATCCATTTTGCTTAAGAGATTTGGCCACTTCGCGTAACGTGTGCGTCAAATCTTCGATGTAGTGGAGGACAAGTCTTGCGGATACGCGAGAGTATTTGGCCGCCTGCAAATCCAGAGCCTCGAGCTTCATCCTCATTGCAATGCCTGCGGTACCAGACAAGTTTTCCTGAGCTGCACGGATCATATTTTCGGAGCCATCGACGCCGATGTATGACGATGCTTCCCTGCCAAGAAGTTTGACGCCGAATCGTCCGTCGCCGCAACCGAGGTCTAGAAAGTCTTGGCCAGCGGGGCTTCCGAGAAGTTCCTCGACAATTGGCAGTTCAAGCGTGTCATTCGGTGTGTCAGCGCGCTCTCGACGCTTCATGTAGTTGTCGAAGATGGCTGCGTCGTCGTAGAAGTTGGGGCCTTCGAGGATCACATGGGCTCCAGTGGTGGATTCAGACGCCTAACGTTGGAGCTAAGTGGACCCCGGCGGTGTGACGCCAGGCCCGCGCAGTGCAGGATAAACAAAGGAACTGCGCGGGCCTGGTGGCACGCCGTTGGGGGTCCACTTGAGCGACGGGTTAGGCGGCGCTGGTGGACGAGGGTGGAAAGAATGAGCGCTGACCGTGCTGGCGACGGGTGCGGAGGTGGAGAACAAACAGCGCGAATCAGCCGCGCCCGGCTGCAGGCGAACCCTGCGAGGAACCAGTAAGTTGGGCTCCCGCCACGGGAGGCGACCAGAAAGCGCAGTTGCCGCCACGGGAAGGGCGCGAGGCAAGGAAGCAGCCGCGCGCAGGATGGCAACCGAGAAGTGTTTGGCCTTGACGTGTGCCATTGAGGCTGTTTGGCTGACGCCTAACGTTGGAGCTAAGTGGACCCCGGCGGTGTGACGCCAGGCCCGCGCAGTGCATGATGAACCAAGGCACTGCGCGGGCCTGGTGGCATGCCGTTGGGGGTCCACTTGAGCGACGGGTTAGGCGGCGCTTGTGGACGAGGGTGGAAAGAATGAGCGCTGACCGTTCGGGTGACGGGTGCGATGGTGGAGAACAAACAGCGCGAATCAGCCGCGCCCGGCTGCAGGCGGCCCATGCGAGGAACCAGTGGGTTGGGGCTTCGCCACGGAAGGCGACCAGACAGTGCAGTTGCTGCCACGTGCCGGGCGCGAGGAAAGGAAGCTGCCGTGCGCAGGATGGCAACCGAAAAGTGTTTGGCTTTGACGTGTGCCATTGAGGCTGTTTGGCTGACGCCTAACGTTGGAGCTAAGTGGACCCCGGCGGTGTGACGCCAGGCCCGCGCA
>JAJAYQ010000253.1 GCA_026786145.1 Spirochaetaceae bacterium
CAGCTACTGGTACTCGCTGCTGCCCATGGCCCCGCCCCGCATGCTGCCCGGGTACGTCGACACGCTCGCCGACACCTCGGACCAGGGATGGTGGGGGAGCAACGCCAGCGCCCCGCGTGGTCTGGGGGGCCTGACGAACGAGCTCCCTGCCATGCCGTCGCTGCACGTGGGGTGGGCGCTCTGGTGCACCTGGGTCGTGTTCCTGTGCTGCCGTCGCCGTTCGGTCCGGATCCTGGCGGTGGCCTACACCGCAGGGACAACGGTGGTCGTGGTGGCTTACGGCCGACCACTACGTCCTCGACGTCATCGCCGGATGCGCCGTGATCGCCCTCGGCTTCAGCGCAGGACCAGCAGCAGCTCGACGACCCGGTCGAGCATCTCGTCGACCGCGTCCTCCCGATAGCCACCCCGACGCGACCGGAAGGGCGTGGAGCGCACGTCCTCGATACTCAGCGCAGGCACGCTGACCGTGGGACCGACCCCCTCGATCGCTGCGACCACCTGATCGATGAAGGCGTCCACATCGTCGACGTCATAGCCGCGCCGGAGGCCGCGAGCACGCGGGAAGCGCTGCATGTACGGCGCGGTCAGCTCGTCCTTGAGGAAGGCCACCTCGCTGGCGGGATCGGACCGGCCGCGCCGGCCGGCCGCCGCCACCTGCGCGACGAGCACGCGTTCCTCGAGGGCGTCGAGGGCCTGGTCCACCGGGCTGGTCGCGTAGCCGCCCCTGACCAGCTCGAACCCGACCACCCTGACCTCGGCAGCGGACGGCGGCGGCATGGCGCCGCCCAGCGCTAGCTCGATGGTGTTGAGGAAGGCGTCGACCTGCTTGCGGTGGTATCCCTTGTGCAGCCGCCCCACCCGGGGGAACCTCTCGGCCCTCATGGGCTCGACGTGGCCAGCTGGCCGCACGCCCCGTCGATCTCGCGACCCCGCGTGTCCCGCACTGTGGTGGGGATGCCGTGGGCCCGGAGGCGCTGGACGAAGCGGCGCTCTACTCCGGGCTCGCTGGCTGTCCACTGGGACCCGGGCGTGGGGTTGAGCGGGATCGGGTTGACGTGCACCCAGCCCCGGCCACGACGGTTGAGCTCGGTCCCGAGGAGGTCGGCCCGCCAGGCGTGGTCGTTGACATCGCGGATGAGGGCGTACTCGATGCTCACCCGCCGACCGGTCTTCTCGAAGTAGCGACGTGCGGCGTCGAGGACCTCGGCGACCTTCCACCGGGTGTTGACGGGAACGAGGGTGTCGCGCAGCTCGTCGTCGGGTGCGTGCAGCGAGACGGCCAGCGTGACGCTGAGACCCTCTCCGGTCAGCCGGTCCATCGCCGGGACGAGCCCGACCGTCGAGACGGTCACGTTGCGCTGGGAGAGCCCCAGTCCCTCGGGGGCCGGGTCGGTGAGCCGGCGGACGGCCGCCAGGACCGCCGGGTAGTTCGCGAGCGGCTCCCCCATCCCCATGAACACGACGTTGGACACCCGGCCCGGTCCGCCCGCGACCTCTCCCCGACGCAGCCACCGGGCACCCACGACGACCTGGTCGACGATCTCGCCGGCCGACATGTTGCGCGTGAGCCCGGCCTGGCCGGTGGCGCAGAACGGGCAGTTCATGCCGCACCCCGCCTGGGAGGACACGCAGATGGTGACCCGGCTCGGGTAGCGCATCAGCACGCTCTCGACCGTCGCCCCGTCGAAGAGCCTCCAGACGGTCTTGCGGGTGGTGCCCTTGTCGGTCTCGAGGTGGCGCACCGGGGTGAGCAGGGTGGGCAGCAGACTCGCGGCCAGCAGGTCCCGGGTGGTCTGCGGCAGGTCGGTCATCTGCTGCGGGTCGTCCTCGAGGTGGGAGAAGTAGTGGGTCGAGAGCTGGTCGGCCCGGAAGGGCCGCTCCCCCAGGTCGGCGACGGCCTCGCGGCGTTGGGCGGGCGACAGGTCGGCGAGGTGCCGTGGTGGCTTCGCGCGACGAGGTGCTGCGAAGGTCAGCTCTCCTGCGGGGGACGGCATGGTGGGCGCGATTCTCTCAGGCCGGGACGAGCCACGACAGCAGCAGGTAGGTCACGGGTGCCGCCAGGAGCAACGAGTCGAGGCGGTCCATCACTCCGCCGTGGCCGGGCAGCAGGCTGCCCATGTCCTTGATCCCGAGGTCGCGCTTGATCATCGACTCCCCGAGGTCACCCAGGGTCGCCACGGTCATCACGGCGAGGCCGAGCAGGACCCCCTCCCACGCGTATGCGTCGAGCAGGGCCGGAAGGGCGAGGGCGCCCCCGACGCTGCAGAACAGGGCGGACCCACCGAAGCCCTCCCAGGACTTCTTCGGGCTCACGGCCGGCGCCATCGGGTGCCGTCCGAACAGCACGCCGGCGACATAGCCACCCACGTCGCTGAAGACGGTCAGGAGCACGAAGACGACCACCCGGTCCGGACCGTCGTCGGGCCGCAGGAGCAGGACGGCGAAGGCGGCGAGGAACGGGACGTACATCGTCGCGAAGATGCCCGCCGTGACGTCGCGCACGTAGCCCGCCGGGTTCTCGGGCAGCCGCCAGAGCAGCACGGCAAGGAACGTCAGGGTGAGCGCGACCAGCAGCGCTTCGCTGCCACCCACGTACGCCGCAACGAGCATCGCCACGGCACCGAGAGAGACGGGCACGAGCGGGAGACGCACGCGACCGGCGGTGAACGCGTTGGTCAGCTCGGAGAGTGCGAGGACGACCGCGACCACCACGACGCCGACGAAGGCGACCTTCCACATGTACAGCGAGGCGATGACCAACGCGGCGAGGCCGACGCCGACGGCGATGGCCACCGGGAGGTTGCGCCCTGCCCTGCTCCGTCGCTCGGGGGGCGCGACCGGCTCCATCGGCACGGGCTCGAGCGGTGACGCAGTCTCCTGGTGGTCGGCCGGATGGTCCGCGGTCATGACGGTCGAGGCACCTCAGACCTCGAGGAGCTCGGACTCCTTGTTCCGGAGGAGCTCGTCGACGCCCGCGACGCTCTTCTGGGTGAGCTTCTCCAGCTCCTTCTCGGCGCGGTTGGCGTCGTCCTCCCCGACCTCGCCGTCCTTGGCCAGCCGATCGAGCTCGTCCTTGGCGTGGCGCCGGACGCTGCGGATCGAGACGCGGGCATCCTCCGCCTTCTTGTGCGCCACCTTGATGAAGTCCTTGCGGCGCTCCTCGGTCAGCTGCGGGAAGACGACCCGGATGACGTTGCCGTCGTTGGTGGGGTTCACCCCGAGGTCGGACTCGCGGATGGCCTTCTCGATCGCGGGCATCGAGCTCTTGTCGAACGGGGTGAGGGTCAGCATCCGGGCGTCGGCCACGTGGAAGGAGGCGAGCTGGTTCACCGGGGTGGGTGCGCCGTAATAGTCGACGAGCACCTTGGAGAACATGCTCGGGTTGGCCCGGCCGGTGCGGATGGAGGTGAAGTCCTCCCGGGCGACCGAGACCGCCTTCTCCATCTTCTCCTCGGCCTCGAAGAGGGTCTCATCGATCACGTCGGTCTCCGTGTCAGTCGTCGGTTCGGGTCGGGTCGGTTCGGTTCGGGTCGGTTCGTCGGGGTTTCAAGAGTCCGGCCCGATCACGGTGCCGATCTTGTCGCCGCGCACCGCGCGCGAGATGTTGCCCTCACCCGTGAGATTGAACACGACGATCGGCAGGCTGTTGTCCCGGCACAGGCTGATGGCCGTCGAGTCGGCGACCCTGAGCCCCCGCGAGAGGAACTCGTCGTAGCTGAGCTGGTCGAAGCGCACGGCCTCCGGGTGGGACTTGGGGTCCGCGTCGTAGACACCGTCGACGCCCTTCTTGCCCATCAGGAGGACCTCCGCCCCGATCTCGAGCGCCCGCTGCGCCGCCACCGTGTCGGTCGAGAAGAACGGCATCCCCGCGCCGGCACCGAAGATCACGACGCGCCCCTTCTCGAGGTGGCGCATCGCACGACGCGGAATGTAGGGCTCGGCCACCTGGCCCATCGTGATGGCGGTCTGGACCCGGGTGTCCACACCCTGCTTCTCCAGGAAGTCCTGCAGCGCGAGGCAGTTCATCACCGTGCCGAGCATGCCCATGTAGTCGGCGCGCGCCCGGTCCATACCCCGCTGGGAGAGCTCGGCGCCCCGGAAGAAGTTGCCCCCGCCGACGACGATGGCCACCTGGACACCGGAGCGGACCACCTCGGCGATCTGCCTGGCCAGGTCGGCCACCACGTCGGGGTCCACACCCACCTGGCCGCCACCGAAGACCTCACCGGAGAGCTTCAGGACCACCCGGTTGTAGCGGTGCGCAGCCTCCACGTCGCGGCCTTCCCCTCTTCGCCTCGTCCCTCGGTCCGGTCCGGTCCCAGTCTGCCAGCCGCCGCTCAGCTGCCGCCGACCTCGAAGCGGGAGAATCGCCGCACGCTCACCCCGACCTCATCCAGCACAGCCTTGACGGTCTTCTTGTTGTCCTGCACGGACGGCTGCTCGAGCAGCGTGACGTCCTTGAAGAAGCCGTTGACCCGACCTTCGACGATCTTGGCCAGCGCCTGCTCGGGCTTGCCCTCCTCGCGCGCGGTCGCCTCGGCAATACGCCGCTCGTTCTCGACGACCTCCGCCGGGATCTCGTCGCGGGTGACGTACTGCGGGCGCATGGCGGCGATCTGCATCGCCGCCCGGCGCGCGGCGTTGAGGTCGGAGCCCTCGAACTCCACGAGGACACCCACCTGCGCGGGCAGGTCCGCAGAACGCTTGTGCATGTAGGACGCGACCTGAGTGCCGTCGGCGCCCAGCGAGGCGACCGCGGTCAGCTCGAGCTTCTCCCCGATGACCGCCGCCACGGCGTCGATGTTCTCCGCGACGGTGCGCCCGTCCGCGAGCTTCTCGGCCAGCACGGTCGGGAGGTCGGCCGTACCGGTCTTCGACACGTGGGCCACGATGTCGGCAGCCAGCTGCTGGAACTGCTCGTTCTTGGCGACGAAGTCGGTCTCGCAGTTGAGCTGGATCATCGCGCCGTCGGCCGCGGCGACGAGACCGTTGCTGGCGGTGCGCTCGGCGCCGCGCTCCTTGACCTTGGTCTCGCCCTTGATGCGCAGGATCTCGACGGCCTTGTCGAAGTCACCCTCGACCTCCTCGAGCGCCTTCTTCGCGGCCATCATGCCCGCGCCTGTGGCGTCGCGGAGCTTCTTGACCTCAGCGGCGGCGATGGATGCCATCGATCAGGCCTTCTCGGTCTGCTCGGGCTCGGCCGAGATGTCGTCGGTGGCGGCCGAGGTGTCGACACCGGCACCCTCGACGGTCTCGCCGACGGCGGGAGCGGGGGTGTTCTCGGCGGCGTGGCCGCTGAGGAGCTCCTGCTCCCAGGCAGCCAGCGGCTCGTCGGTAGCGAGCTGACCATCAGCGGTCTGGCCCGGCTTCTCGTCACCGTCGACCGCGGACCGCACGCGGGCCATCAGGCCCTCGGCGACACCGTCGGCGATGACGCGGGTCAGGAGCGTGACGGAGCGGATCGCGTCGTCGTTGCCGGGAATCTTGTAGTCGACCTCGTCGGGGTCGCAGTTGGTGTCGAGGATCGCGACGACGGGGATGCCCAGCTTGTGGGCCTCGCCGACGGCGATGTGCTCCTTCTTGGTGTCGATGATCCACACCGCGCTCGGGATCCGGGTCATGTCCCGGATGCCGCCGAGGGTCTTTGCCAGCTTGTCCTTCTCGCGGCGCAGGACAAGGAGCTCCTTCTTCGTCATGCCGGAGCCGGCGACGTCGTCGAAGTCGAGCTGCTCGAGCTCCTTGAGGCGCTGCAGGCGACCGTGGACGGTCTGGAAGTTGGTGAGCATGCCGCCCAGCCAGCGCTGGTTGACATACGGCATGCCGACCCGCGTCGCCTGCTCGGCGATGGCCTCCTGAGCCTGCTTCTTCGTCCCGATGAACATCACCGAGCCGCCGTGAGCGACGGTCTCCTTGATGAACTCGTACGCGCGGTCGATGTAGGACAGCGACTGCTGCAGGTCGATGATGTAGATGCCGTTGCGCTCGGTGAAGATGAAGCGCTTCATCTTGGGGTTCCATCGACGGGTCTGGTGCCCGAAGTGCACGCCGCTCTCGAGCAGCTGCTTCATGGACACGACCTGGTTGGTGGCCATGGCCGGCCTGCCTTTCCTGCATCGGCCCGCGCCGTCTCTACATGCCCGCTCTCGCGGCCGACGGGTGGCTGACGCCCTGCTCGGTTCCAGCGGAGGACCGGTCGGCCATCCGCTCCTGACTCCCGCGAGCGCGCTCGCCGCCTGACCGTCCCCCAAGGGGTCTGGTCGGGCAGACCGTGAACGCGCCCCCGCCGTGGGGTCGAAACCCAGGGCAGACTACGGGCGTGCGAAGTCGACCCGCCGGAGCGGATCGCTGAGGGAAGTGTACGCAGGGCCGGGCCGCGGCCCGAAATCGAGGACGGTCCCCAACCGGTCGGGGTGCGCCCACTGTCCACAGCCTGGCGCATCCGCCGGCTCAGCGGGCCGGGCGGACCCAGGCTGGGGCCATGCATCGCCACCGGGCCGCCCGAGGGGTCGGGTGTGTCCTCATCGTCCTGCTGCTCGTCGCGGCGCCCGGATCCGCCACCGCCGCTGCTACGGCGACGTCCTGGCGATGGCCCCTGGACCCGAGACCCCGAGTCGTGGAGGCGTTCCGGGCACCTGCCGGCCCGTACGGCCCTGGCCATCGCGGCGTCGACCTCGAAGGGCATGTCGGCCAACCCGTGCGGGCGGCCGGCCCCGGAACGGTCGCCTTCGCCGGCTTGGTGGCCGGACGCGGGGTGGTGAGCGTCGACCACCCGGGTGGGCGGCGCACGACGTACGAACCGGTGGACGCCGTCGTCGACATCGGCGACCAGGTCGCTGCCGGGACGAGGTTGGGCACGCTGGGCGCTGCGCCGGGTCACTGCCTGCCGGGGACGTGCCTGCACTGGGGGCTGCGCCGTGGCGCGGTCTACCTCAACCCGCTGACGCTGTTGGGACTGGTGCGGGTCCGACTTCTCCCGGTCTGGACAGAGGATGCTGCATTGAGGCGGCGTTGACGCTCAGAGCAGGCCGGGGAGGTCCGCGGCGAGCCGGCGGTAGTCGGCGGGTGCGTTGTAGGCCTGGGCGGAAAGGCGCACGAAGCCGCGCCCCGCCCAGGTGGTGACCGCCACCTCGATCGCCGCCTGCTCCCCGATGCGGGCCTGCAGGGCTGCCGCCTCGGCGTGGTCGGTCACGGCTCCGTCCGGCAAGGGGACGAGCTGCATGCTCACGGCCGCGTCACGCGGGAGTGCGCTGGCATCGAGGCCGAGCGCTGCCGCGACCTCGAGCTGGCCGGCGACGGCGAGCTCCACGTTGTGCTGACGCAGCCGGTCCAACCCGATGCCCTCGAGCAGCCTCAGGGCGCGGGGCGCGGCCAGCCAGGCCGTGGGGTCGCTGGTGCCGGTGTCGTCGAACGCGGTCGGGAAGCCCACCGGTTCTCCCCACGAGGCGACGAGGGGCAGGAGGCGGTCGCGCCAGCGCTCGGCGGCATGCAGCACGGCACTGCCTCGAGGGGCGCAGCACCACTTGTGCAGGGTGCCGATCCAGAAGTCTGCGCCGAGCGCCTCCACGTCGACGTCGAGCATCCCGGGGGCGTGCGCACCGTCGACCAGAACAGCCACCCCGCGCTCGCGCAGGGCCGGAACGAGGTCGACCAGCGGCATCCGGCGCGCCGTCGGGGAGGTCACCTGGTCCAGCACCACCAGCCGGGTGTCGTCGTGCACGGCGCCGAGCACCGTCTCGGCGACCGTCGGGTCGTCGGCGTCGAGCGGGACGTGCACGGTGTCGAGCCGGGCACCGGTTCGCTCCGTCCAGCGGGTGGCCGCGATCCGCACGGCGCCGTAGGCGTGGTCGGTCAGCAGCACCGAGTCGTGCGGTCCCAGGGGGAAGCCGGCGAGGACGGTGCTGGCCGCCGACGTCGCGTTGGGGACGAAGGCGATGGCCCCTTCGTCGGCGCGGAGGAACTGCGCCACCTCGGCGCGGGCGGACTCCAGGGCGGCGGGCAGCTCGCGGGTGAAGAACCGTACGGGGTTGAACTCCATGCGATCCCGCCAGGACTGCTGCTCGGCCAGGACTGGTGAGGGCACCGCGCCGTAGGACCCGTGGTTGAGGTGCGCGACCGTCACCTCGAGCGGCCACAGGGCACGGACCTCGGGCCAGTCCTGGCCCCAGAGCGGGTTCTCGTCCCCGCCTGGAGCAGTCGTCGACGCTTCGGCGGGCATGCCGGCCAGCCTATGGGGGCTCGGAGGCCGGTCGACCTGTCACGCTGGCGAGATGCTCAGGCGCGGACGGGTTACCCGGGGTGTGCTGTGGCTTGCCGCCCTGACCCTGCTGCTCAGCCCCGTCACCGTCACCGGCACCGTCGCCGCCGTCGGTGACCAGCCGCCACCGTTCCACCCGACCCGGCTCACCTCACTCGGCGATGCCCGGCAGGTCGTCGTCGTCATCTCGGGCTCCTGGTCCTCGAGCCTGGCCCGCCTGCGCGCCTACGAGAAGACCGCGGCCGGCACCTGGCGGCTGCGGCTCGGTCCGGTGGACGCCCGGCTCGGCCGCAACGGGTTCTCCCCCGCGGACCAGCGTCGGCAGGGCGGCTCCACCACCCCGGCCGGTACGTTCGCGCTGCCGTGGGCCTTCGGAACCCGACCCGACCCGGGGACGGCGCTTCCGTACCTGTTGGTGGACGACAACGACTGGTGGCCCTACGACCCGCGGGACCCGGCGACGTACAACGTGTGGCAACCCCGCCGGGCAGGTTCGGCCCGCTGGCGCACGAGCTGGGCGGAGGACCTCTCGTCCTACGGGCGGCAGTACCGGCACGCCGCGGTGATCGCCTACAACCTGCCCACAGCCACCACTGATGTCGACACCCGGCGGGGAGGCGGCATCTTCCTGCACGTCGACCGGCCGGGTGCGACGACCGGCTGCGTGTCGGTGGCGCAGGCGGACCTGGAGAGGGTGCTGCGCTGGCTCGACCCAACCCAGGCCCCGGTGATCGTGATGGGTCCACGGTCGGCCGTCACCAGGATGTGAGCGACGGCGGCGCTAGTCCTTGCTCTCGCCGAGCTTGCCTCGCAGCTGCAGGACGGCCTTGGTGTGCATCTGACAGATGCGGCTCTCGGTGACGCCGAGGACCTGGCCGATCTCGGCGAGCGTGAGCCCCTCGTAGTAGTAGAGGGTTACGACGATCTTCTCCCGCTCGGGGAGCATGTTGATCGCCTTCGCGAGAAGGAACTTCGTCTCTTCGGACTCGAAGGCGAGGACGGGGTCCTCGGCCTTGGTGTCCTCGAGGGTGTCCACGAGGCTGAGCTTGTCGCCCTTCTCGCCACCGACGCTGAGCAGCTCGTCGAGCGCGACCACATTGACGAAGGAGACCTGGCTGAAGATCGCGTGGAGGTCCTCGAGCCCGATGCCCATCTCGGCAGCGACCTCGGCCTCGCTGGGGGTGCGGTGCAGGTCGCCCTCGAGCTTGGCGTAGGCCTTCTCGACCTCACGGGCCTTGAAGCGGACCGACCTCGGGATCCAGTCGATCGCGCGCAGCTCGTCGATGATCGCGCCGCGGATGCGGCTGATCGCGTAGGTCTCGAACTTGATGGCGCGCTCGAGGTCGAACTTGTCGATGGCGTCGATGAGGCCGAAGATCCCGTAGGACACGAGGTCGGCCTGCTCGATGTTGGGCGGCAGGCCCACCCCGACGCGGCCGGCTACGTACTTCACCAGCGGCGAGTAGTGCAGGATCAGCCGCTCCCGCAGGGAGCTCTCGCCGGACTTCTTGTAGGAGACCCAGAGCTCACGCAACGCTGCCTCGGCAGCGGTCTTCTCCGCGGCCGGGTCGTCCATGACGGTCTCCCGAGCGGTCGCAGCGGTCGCAGCACCCGCTCCACCGGAGGACGCGGCGGCTGCGGAGCCGTCACGCCCTTGGGTGCGCTTGGTCATAAGTGGCCCTCAACCTGTCGACGGACACATGGGTATAGATCTGCGTCGTGGCGAGCGTAGCGTGGCCGAGCAGCTCTTGAACGCTTCTCAGGTCGGCTCCTCCTTCCAGCAGGTGAGTTGCAGCCGAATGGCGGAGGCCGTGGGGGCCCAGATCGGGGGCCCCGGGCACGTGCGCCAATAGGTCGTGCACAGCTCGGCGGACGGTACGAGGGTCCACCCGGCGGCCGCGCGAACCCAGGAAGAGGGCGGGACCGCTGTCGTCGGTCGCCAGCGACGGACGCCCATCCTCGAGCCACCGGTCCACGGCGCGCAGGGCGGGGACGCCGACCGGGACGGTCCGCTCCTTGGACCCCTTGCCGAGGACCCGCAGCACCCGGCGCGAGAGGTCGACGTCGTCCCGGTCGAGCCCGCACAGCTCCCCGACGCGGATCCCGCTGGCGTAGAGGACTTCCAGCACGGCGAGGTCGCGCAGGCCCACCGGGTCCTCGTCGTCGGCCGCCAACCCGGCGACGTGGAGCAGGGCGTCGGCCTCGTCGCGACGCAGCACCCCAGGAAGACTGCGGCCGGTGCGCGGCGTGGCGAGCAACGCGCCCGGGTCGCTCGCGGCAAGCCCTTCGCGGCAGGCCCAGGCAGTGAAACCGCGGGCCGCGGCCGCGCGCCGGGCGAGCGTCGTCCTCGCCATGCCGCGGGAGGCCTGGCCGGCCAGCCAGCTGCGCAGGACGAGCAGGTCGATGTCGGCGACCCGGTTGCGGCCCATCCGGCGGGCGTGCTCGAGCAGCCCGGCGACGTCGCCGCGATAGGCGCGCAGCGAGTGGCTCGAGACTGCTCGCTCCGAGCGCAGGTGTCGCGTCCAGCCGTCGAGGGCGTCAGCCAGACCTGCGGGGAGCGGCTGCGGGACGTCCACCGAACTCACGCAGGCCACGGTGTCCGGCACCGCCGGGCCGCGCAAGCCGCCGCGCGGCCCGCGGCGGAGATCCCCGAACTTGCATGATCACCGAAGGGGGTCGGCGTCGTCACGGTTGTCACCCGCTGCGGGTGCACGGCGCCAGGAGCCCTCCTTCGAGGTCACCAGTCCGGCCGACGCGAGGCAGGCGAGGGCCCGCAGCACCGTCGGTGCGTCCAGCCCGGCCACCCGTCCGACGCTGTCGGGTGCAGCCCAGCGCCGCAGGGGAAGTGCCTCGAGCACACGCAGCGTGATGGGGTCGAGGTCGTCGAGGGGCCGCCGCTCCCCCCGGCGTTCGATGGAGGCGTCCCCGCCGAGCTCGCCCACGATGTCCACGACGTCGGAGGCGTCGGTGACCAATGACGCCCCCGCCACCCGCACCAGCTCGTGACAGCCGGCCGAGGCCGCCGAGGTGACCGGCCCCGGCACCGCCATGACGGGTCGCGAGAGGGCGTCGGCGTGGCTGGCCGTGTTGCGGGCACCGCTGCGTACCGCCGCCTCGACGACCACCGTCCCGCGGGACAGCGCCGCGATCACGCGGTTGCGGTGGAGGAACCGCCCACGCATCGGGCGCGATCCGGGGGGCAGCTCCGAGACGACAGCACCGGCCGAGCGAATGCGGGCCAGCAGGCCATCGTGGGCCGCGGGGTACGCGACGTCGATGCCGCAAGCGAGCACCGCAACGGTGCTGCCGCCGACCGCCATGGCACCGCGGTGCGCGGCGGCGTCGATGCCGTAGGCACCACCGGAGACCAC
>JAJAYQ010000254.1 GCA_026786145.1 Spirochaetaceae bacterium
CCGCGCCCCCCGCCGGGGGGGCCCGGCCCCACCTCACGTCCGGGCTGAAGTCGTTGGCCATGACCTGGACCGCACCCGCCGTAGACCGTCCGTCCGGCCCCAACGTGGCCGGCGAGCGAGAGGCCGCCGAGGGCCTGCTGGAATACCACCGGGCCACGCTGCTCTCCAAGTGCGCCGGACTGACCGGTGACCAGCTCGCCACCCGTGCCGTCCCGCCGTCCACCATGTCGCTGCTCGGCCTGGTCCGGCACCTGACCGACGTCGAGCGGGTCTGGTTCCGCCGACGGGTCGCGGGAGACCAGATCGACGCCGTCTACTGGAGCGACGCCACCGCGAACGGCGACTTCGACGACATCGACCCGGCTAGGGTCGAGGCTGACTTCGCCGCGTACCGGGCCGAGGTGGACGCCGCTCGCGTCGTGCTCGCGGCGCGCGACTACGACGACACGTTCCTCAGCAGGCACGGCGACGGCACCGAGGAGACGATCGACGTGCGCGCCCTGGTCCTGCACATGACCGAGGAGTACGCCCGGCACAACGGGCACGCCGACCTGCTGCGCGAGTGCATCGACGGAGAGACCGGGGACTGAGTGTCCTAGCGCCGGCCGGGCACCGCGGCCCCGGTCACCAACCAGGCCCCGCCGCGCCATCTCAGCACCAAGGTGACGAGCCGGGCCGCGAGGAACGCGTTGAACGCCCACCACAGGGCGACGAGGCCGCCGTCGGCGGCCAGCACCCAGCCGGCCAGCGGGAGGAAGACGACGAGTGTCGCCAGTCCCGCCCAGGCCAGGTAGCGCCCGTCCCCGGCGCCGATCAGGACGCCGTCCAGGGCGAACACGACTCCGCACACGGGCTGGAACACTGCCGCTACGACGAGCACCGAGGCGAGCAGCGCGCGGACCTCCGCGTCGGGCGTGAACACCGGCACGTACGCCGTGCGCAGCCCCACCACGACCAGTGCGAGCACCACACCCGCCGCAGCCCCCCACTCGACCATCCGCCGGGTAGCCGCTCGCGCCCCGGGCGCATCACCGGCGCCCAGGTAGCGCCCCACGATGGCCTGCCCGGCGATCGCCACCGCGTCGAGGGCCAGCGACAGGAGCATCCAGATCGTGAAGGCCACCTGGTGGGCCGCGACGGCCGCGGTCCCGGCGTCGGTGGCGACGTAGGTCATGACGAGCAGCGCCGCCCGCAATGTCGCCGTGCGCACCAGCAGGGGCACCCCGGCCGACGCGGCGGCGCGGACGCCCGCGAGGTCAGGCCGCAGCGATGCGCGATGGCGCCGAGCGCCGCGCACGACCACGACGGCGAAGGCTGCCGCCATGCCGGTCTGCGCAAGCACCGTCCCCAGCGCCGACCCGGCGACCCCGAGCCCCACGCCATAGACCAGGACCAGGTTGAGGACAGCGTTGGACACGGCGCCCACGGCAGCCACCACGAGCGGGGTCCTGGTGTCCTGCAGCCCGCGCAGCACTCCTGTCGCGGCGAGCACGACGAGCATCGAGGGCAGGCCGGCGAGGGAGACCCGCAGGTAGGTCAGCGCGTACGCCGTCGTCTGCGGGGACGGGTCGAACACCGACACCAACGGCTGTGCCGCGACGAGTCCGGCGATGGCGAGCAGGCACCCGAGACCCGCGGCGAGCCAGAGACCGTCGATGCCCTGCGCGATGGCGGTCCGCAGGTCACCGGCACCGACCCGGCGCGCCACGGCGGCCGTCGTGCCGTAGGCGAGGAACACGCACAGCGAGACGGCGGTGGCCAGCAACGAACCGGCCACGCCCAGCCCCGCCAGCTGGGGAGTGCCGAGATGCCCGACGATGGCGGAGTCGACGAGCAGGAACAGCGGCTCGGCAACGAGGGCACCGAAGGCGGGGACGGCCAGTCGCAGGATCTCGCGGTCGTGCGGGTTGCGGAGACTCCGGCCCCCGGCTGAAGTCGGTCCGGATGCTGGTCGCACCGTCCGCATCGTAGACAACGGCCGGAAGTTTCTCCCGTCCACAGGCGGTGGAGGACAACGCCGCAGCCCACCGCCGCGGAGGTCTCTGCACGGGTGCGCGGGTCCACAGCCCTGTCCACGGTCGGTCCACAACTACCGGCTTGTCGTCCACAGGCCGACCGGGCGTGGTCCACAGCAAGTCCACACCCCGTTGGTCCGTCCTCGGTCAAGAAGTCGGGACGTGTCCAGGGTGGCCGATAGAACTGTCCCCGGCGGGTCGGGGTGCGACCCCTGGCGAGAACACAGCGACGACTTCGAGGTGGTGGGGCAGTGAGCATCGTCGAGCTGGCGGGCACCTCCTCGGCCGGCGCTCTGCTGCGCACGCCGCCGCAGGATCTCGCGGCGGAGCAGTCGGTGCTCGGCGCCATGATGCTGTCCAAGGACGCGATCGCCGACGTCGTCGAGGTCGTTCGCGGTCACGACTTCTACCGACCGGCGCACGAGCTGGTGTTCGACACGACTCTGGACCTCTACGGACGGGGCGAGCCGGCTGACGCCGTCACCGTCTCTGCCGAGCTGCAGAAGCGGGGCGAGCTCGGCAGGGTCGGCGGCGCGCCCTACCTCCACACGCTCCTCCAGTCCGTCCCCACGGCAGCCAACGCCGGCTACTACGCGAAGATCGTGCGGGAGACGGCGATCCTACGGCGGCTGATCGAGGCCGGGACCAAGATCGTCCAGCTGGGCTACAACGGCGACGGTGATGCCGACGACATCGTCGACGCGGCGCAGGCCGAGGTCTACGCGGTGACGGACAAGCGCACCTCCGAGGACTACCTCCCCCTCTCGGCGATCATGGAGAGCGCGCTCGACGAGATCGAGGCGATCGGCTCCCGCGGCGGCGAGATGGTCGGCGTGCCGACCGG
>JAJAYQ010000255.1 GCA_026786145.1 Spirochaetaceae bacterium
CCACCTGGCCGAGATCATGGCCAAGGTCGTGGTCGTGCGGCTACTGGCCGGGCACCGCATCGCCCTCGACCCGGGTCGCCCGCTCGTGTTCACCCCGGTACCGATCCCGCGCCCGGCCCGCCCGCTCATCCTCGACGTCCGGGCCATCGCTGGTTCCTCCTGACCAGGAGCCTCTGACGGGTGCGCCAGCTGGTATCCCTCTCGCCGGTGGCCGTCAGTCGGAGGCGAGAAGCTCGGTGGGCAGCGGTTCGGTGTGGACGACGGACAGCCCCGACACGGCCCGGGTCAGGACAACGTACAGCCGGCGCAGGCCCGGCCCCCTCGACGGCTCGGCCGCCACGATGCCGGCCGGCTCGACGACCACGACGTGGTCGTACTCCAGCCCCTTCGCCAGCGTGGCGGGCACGAGGGTCACCCGTGTCGTGCCCGCATCTCGGCCGAGCACCGAGTGCGCCACGGTGAGGGCTCCCGAGAGTCGCTCGACCGTCGCGTCTGCGGCGATGACCCCGATCGAGCCGGGCATCGTCAACAGGCGTTGTGCCTCCGAGTCCACCGCACGCGCGAGGTCGGGAACCTCTACCAGCCGTAGCTCGCCGGCGTTCTCGCGCACCGACTCCGCGGGTGCGACGCCGGGTGCGATGTGGGGCAGCAGCCGGCTCGCGAACTCGATGACCGCCGCGGGAACTCGGTAGCCGCGGCGCAGGACCTCGACGTGGGCCGTCGGCTTCCCGAGGTGACCCAGCGTCGTCGGCCAGTCCGGCGTCGCCCAGGGAGTTGTTCCCTGGGCGATGTCGCCGAGGACGGTCGCGGCTCCTGTCGAGCACCGTCGGCCGACCGCTCGCAGCTGCATGGGTGAGAGGTCCTGCGCCTCATCGAGGACCACGTGACCGAGGCTCGGCTCTCGGTCGACCACGTCTGCCGCTTCGTCGACGAGCACGGCGTCCGCCAGCGACCAGCGGGCGCTCTTCGGCCCGCGGGCCGGCGCGGACCAGAGCAGCTGAGCCTGCTCGTCTGTATCGAGCACCCCCTGTGCAGCCGCGGCGAGCACCGAGGCGTCCCCCAGCAGGCGCAGCACCACCCTCACCGGGTCGACCGCCGGCCACAGGGAGTCGACCATCCGTTTGACGGGGACCGACCGCGCGACGGCGTCCTGCGTGCGGTCGTCGGGTGACTCTCCCGCCGCCTCCATCCGGGTGAGCACCACGTGTGCCAGCCGCTGCGCGAGCATCGCCCGGGCGGCGGCGTAGCGCACGTCGCGGTCGCGCAGCCCGGCGACGATCCGGGCCAGCTCCGAGGCGGGCACACGCCAGCGCCGGGACCCGATCGGCACGACCAGCGGCTCGGTGGGCGGCACCAGGCCGGCGTACACCGTGTTCCTCAGGACCAGCGCCATCCGAGGGTCGCCCTTCAGGGTCGCGACAGCGGCCGTGTCCTCGGCGCGGACGGCGACCCGCGCGCCGACGAGCTCGTCGAGGGTGACCTGACGCACATCGACCTCACCGAGGGCGGGCAGCACGGCGGAGATGTAGGACAGGAAGGCGCTGTTGGGGCCGACGACGAGAACGCCGCCACGGCGGAGGCGGTCGGCGAAGGTGTAGAGGAGGTATGCCGCGCGATGCAGCCCTACCGCGGTCTTGCCCGTGCCCGGCGCCCCTTGGACGCAGACGGTCTGGGCGACGCCGGCGCGCACGATGACGTCCTGCTCGGGCTGGATCGTCGCGACGATGTCGCGCATCGGGCCGACGCGCGGGCGCTCGATCTCGGTGGCAAGAATGCTGCTGCGGCGGCTCTCCTCCGTCTGGTCGAGAAGGTGCTCGTCCTCGTACGCCGTGATCTGGCCGCCCTCGAAGCCGAAGCGACGCCGGAGCACGACGTCCATCGGCTCGGTGCGGGTGGCCCGGTAGAACGCGGTCGAGACCTGCGCACGCCAGTCGATCACCACCGGGTCGCCGGCGTCGTCGTGGACGTGGCGCCGCCCGACGTAGAAGCGCTCCCGCGTGCCGTCTGAGCTGTCTGGGCCGTCGGAGCAATCGAGGTCGAGGCGGCCGAAGAACAGGGGTGTCTGACTGTCGTCGGTCAGCGCCAGCACCCGCCTGTGCAGCGATGCAGCGAGGTAGGCCTCGGAGACGGCGTCACCGCCGCGGGCGTCCAGCGCCAGGGTGTGCTCGCGCATCCTGGCCAGGTCGGTGCGAGCGGCAGCGAGGTAGGCGCGCTCGGCCGCCAGGGCGGGGTCGGGGGTGCTGGAGTCGGTGGAGCTGGGGTCGGTGGTCGGTTCCGTCGCGAGGTCGGGTCGTGGGGGTCCTGCGGACACCGGGCAGCACGCCTCTCGTCTCGTCGGCAGCGCGCGTCGGCTGCCGAGGTCGTCGCTCGGCTCGTGGTGGATGGGGGCGCAGCAGGGTACTGCCGGGCGGTGGTGCCGGGGAAGCCGTGTCGCGCGTCCCGCGGCATCCTTGCGGTTACGTGTGGTGCCAGGTACCTTGTGACGCATGGAACCGGGCGGGAACGTGGCCACCCAGCTGCGCCGCGGCGTCCTCGAGCACTGCGTGCTCGCGGTCCTGGCCCGCTCGCCGGAGTACGCGTTCGAGCTGGTGCGACGGCTGTCCGCGTTCGACGGCCTGGTCACCAGCGAGGGCACGATCTACCCGTTGCTGTCCCGGCTGAGCCGGGACGGCCTGGTCGCGACCACCTGGCAGCCCTCGGAGGCAGGGCCGCCGCGCAAGTACTACGACCTGACCGTGGCCGGGCGCCGCGCTCTGGACGCGTTCGCCGTGGAGTGGACCACGTTCACCGACGGGGTCGACGACCTTCTGCAGCAGGCCGGGAACGGCCGTTCGAGAGGAGCCCGAGGTGGCCGACGTGAGCACTGACGACGTCGAACGGAACGCCGAACAGGCCGAGGACCCCTTGGTCCGGGACTACCTGGTCCGGCTGGCCGACGCCGGCCGGATCCTCCCGGCAGACCGGCGGGCCGAGGTGCTGGCCGACGTTCGCGAGCACCTGCGCCACGCAGTCGCTACCGAGGAGCTGCCGGGCAGCAGCCGCGAGGTGGCGGTGCGCACGGCCCTCGACCGGTTGGGGCCGCCGGAGGAGATCGTGCGGGCCGAGGCCGAGCAGTCCGGGATGCCGGACCGTCCGCGCGGCATCGGCGGGATGCAGCGTTACGGCGACCCGATCGCCGTCGTGCTGCTGCTCTTCGGCGGCTTTCTGCTCGGCGTCGGCTGGCTGGTGGGGCTGGCGCTGCTCTGGATGTCGGACAGCTGGCGGGTCCGGGAGAAGCTGATGGGCACCCTGGTCTGGCCGTTCGGGTACGCCGGCGTCGCCCTGATCGGCCCGGCGGTCGCCTTCACCGAGGCTTGCACCTCGACGGGCACCGCCGTCGGCTCCAGCGAGACCACCTGCACCGGCGGCCTGCCGTACCCGGACTGGGTCGGAGTGCTGATGAGCATCGTGGTTCTGGCCGCGCCGGTCGTGATGGCCGCTCTCCTCTGGCGCCGTCGCGCCGCCTTGCTCGCCGAGCGCGGGCTGGTTTGACCGGCCTCGCTGACCGGCTGGGCTACCAGTCGTCGCTCCCCGTCAGCTGGCGTCGAGGCTGGGCAGGTCGTCGGCGTCGACGATCCGGTACGCGTAGCCCTGCTCGGCCAGGAACCGCTGCCGATGCGCGGCGAAGTCCTGGTCCACCGTGTCGCGCGAGGTGACGGCGTAGAACCGCGCCGAACGACCGTCGGCCTTGGGCCGCAGGATCCGGCCGAGGCGCTGCGCCTCCTCCTGCCGTGACCCGAACGTCCCCGACACCTGGATGGCCACGGCCGCCTCGGGCAGGTCGATGGAGAAGTTGGCCACCTTCGAGACCACCAGCAGCGAGATCTCGCCGATCCGGAACGCCTGGAACAGCCGCTCCCGCTCCTTCACCGTGGTGTCGCCCTTGATGACCGGCGCGCCGAGCCGCTCGCCGAGGTCGTCGAGCTGGTCGAGGTACTGCCCGATGACGAGCGTCTGGTCCTGCCGGTGCCGTTCGACGAGAGCCTCGACGACCCGCGTCTTGGACGCGGTGGTGGAGGCGAAGCGGTAGCGCTCCTCCGGCTCGGCGACGGCGTACGCCAGACGCTCGGACTCGGTCAGCGTCACCCGCACCTCGACGCAGTCAGCCGGCGCGATGTAGCCCTGCGCCTCGATGTCCTTCCACGGCGCGTCGTAGCGCTTCGGCCCGATCAGCGAGAACACATCGCCCTCACGGCCGTCCTCGCGTACCAGCGTCGCGGTGAGGCCGAGCCGACGACGGGCCTGCAGGTCGGCGGTCATGCGGAAGATGGGGGCCGGCAGCAGGTGCACCTCGTCGTAGACCACGAGGCCCCAGTCCTTGGCGTCGAGGAGCTCGAGGTGGGTGTAGACGCCCTTCCGGCGGGTGGTCATCACCTGGTACGTCGCGATGGTGACCGGCCGCACCTCCTTGCGGGCGCCGGAGTACTCACCGATCTCGTCCTCGGTCAGCGTCGTGCGCTTGAGCAGCTCGTGACGCCACTGGCGGGCCGCGACCGTGTTGGTGACGAGGATGAGCGTGGTGGCCTGGGCCTGCGCCATGGCGGCCGCTCCGACGATCGTCTTGCCGGCACCGCAGGGCAGCACGACCACGCCTGACCCGCCGTGCCAGAAGCCTTCCATCGCCTCCTGCTGGTAGGGCCGCATCACCCAGCCGTCCTGCACGAGCCCGATGGGGTGCGCCTCGCCGTCGACGTAGCCCGCCATGTCCTCGGCCGGCCACCCCAGCTTGAGCAGCACCTGCTTGAGGTGGCCGCGCTCGGAGGGGTGCACGACGATCGTGTCGGGGTCGACGCGCTCGCCGACCAGCGGCGCGACCTTCTTCGACCGGATGACCTCTTCGAGGACGGCGCGGTCCGTGGTGGCGAGGACGAGCCCGTGCATCGGGTGCTTCTCGAGACGCAGCCGCCCGTAGCGGTCCATCGTGTCCGCGACGTCGACAAGCAGCGCGTGCGGCACCGCGTACCGGCTGTAGCGCAGCAGCACGTCGACGACCTGCTCGGCGTCGTGACCGGCGGCGCGTGCGTTCCACAGCCCCAACGGGGTCAACCGGTAGGTGTGGACGTGCTCCGGGGAGCGCTCCAGCTCGGCGAAGGGGGCGATCTCGCGGCGGCACTCCGAGGCCTGCTCGTGGTCGACCTCGAGCAGGAGGGTCTTGTCGGACTGCACGATCAGAGGGCCATCGGTCATCCGACCATTGTCCGTCACCAGGCGTCCGTTCACCGCCATCGCCAGACCCCAGCCCATCCGGCGTCGCCGCAGCTCCGGCGACCTCGGCTAGGGCGCGGGCTGGTCGTCCATCGCGGAGACGCCGGTGATGCGGTGCACGGCGAAGGACCGCACGGCTCCCCGGAGATGGTCGTACGCGCTGACGTGGCCCCCCTCGACACTGACCGGCTCGATCACCCGCTGGCTGCCGCGGCCCTCGGCGTCCACGTAGCCGATCCAGAGGGACTCGCCGCCAGCCGCGGCCTGGGTCAGCATCGCCAGCACGTCCGCGGTCGGTCGGCTCACCGTGACCGTCGCCGCCCGCTCGCCAGCTCGCAGCGCCCGCACGGCGGCGTCCAGCAGGGCCGCCTTGGGCTGCGGCGGCACCGCCGCGGACCGCTCGGGCGAGCGCTGGGCGGACGTACGCCGGGACTCGGGTCGGCGGACGACCACGTCGCCATCCGCCCCCTCGGCCGCCGGTGCGTAGCCCATCTCGCGCAGCCGGGACAGCACGACGTCGGCGCTGGACTGGGCAGCGAGCACCGTCGGCGCCAGCCGCCGCAGCCGGAGCGCGACCGCCCGCCGGTCGGTCAGCAGCTCGCCCAGGATCGCCTCGTCCTCGCAGCGCACGAATGACGCCGCGGCACTGACCCGCACCCGCCCGTGGCGGCGGGCGACGTCCTCGACGAGATAGCTCAAGGGCTGAGGCACCGGGGTGCGCGAGTGCCGGGACAGGAGGTCGGCCACGTCACCCGAGCTCCAGCCGGCGTCGAACGCGCGCCGGACACTCGCTTCGGTGAAGCGGTAGACCGTCGCGCCGCCGGTCGACTCGACGTCGGCGACCAGCCGGAGCCGGCGCGCGAGGTCGGAACCGAGCGGCCCCGGGGCGACCGCGGTCAGGTCGGCCTGGAGCAGCACGTGGTCCAGCAGCGGGGGGAGTGCGGCCTCCAGCAATGCTGCGGCGGCGTCCTCGTCGCCAGCGGCGAACAGCCGGGCCGGCCGGGACACGGCGGTGCCGGCGGCCAGCCCGAGCACCCCCGCCTCACCGACCGTCCAGGTCACCAGGTCGTCCTGCAGGCGGCCGCCGCGCCGCGGCGCGCGCCACCGCAGCCGCTCGGCCAGCGACTCGACCGTGGTGGCCTGGCCCTCGGGCACCGCGGCCAGGTCGGCGAGAACCGCCCGCCGGACCACGGGAGCCAGCGTGCGGTCGAGGTCGGGACCGAGCGGCGCGAGGGTCTTGCCGCGCTGGTCGCGCGCGCCGGCCAGGCCGGGGGTGCGGGTGGTGTCGCGCCAGGCCCGCACCAGGGTCAGCCAGCGCGCCGAGACGGGGCTGTCCTGCCAGTCGTCGAAGCCGGTGGTCGGCAGCCAGACCTCGTCGACGCCGTCGTCGCCGGCAGCCAGCAGCGCAGCGGCCTGGGCGACCTCGACGAGCAGCGTCAGCGACTCCTCGTCGACGTCGAGGGCTGCGGCGGTGCGGGCCCGGTCGCGGACACCGAGGCCGCCGGCACGCAGGACCCGCGGCGGGGCGACCGCCCACAGCTCCAGCAGGTCCTCGACCTGGCGGACCACCGTCGCGGCGGCACCGCCCGCCGTCCGGTTCACGTGCACCTGGTCGACGGGCGTGGTGACGTGCTCCGGGATGGCGGGCGCCGCCTCCCGGTGCACCAGGCCGCCGCGCAGGTGCAGGCCGACCTCACGGGGGAGGACCACCGTGCGGGCGTCGACGGCCACCAGCAGACCGTGGGCGAGCAGCCACTCGACGGGGGTGGTCGCGGTGTCGGCGTCGACCTCGCGGCCCGCGTTGTCCAGGCGGCCGGTGGGCGGGCCCCAGGCAAGGGCGTCCAGCGCCTCCCGCGCCGCGGGGGACGCCGTCGCGAGCAGGTCGTCGAGGCGCTGCGCGTCAAGGAAGAGGGCGGCAATCGCGCGAGCGGTGCCGACAGGGTCGCCGGTCGGCTCCAGCCCGAGGTCGGTGGCGACCCGGGCGATCCGCCGCGGGCCGTAGACGAGCAGCGCCTGCTCGGCGGGAGGTCCGAGCCCGCCCGGCTGGCCCGCCACGTCCAGGACCGTCCGCGGCACGACCAGACCGCCCTCGGTGTCGCGGTAGACCAGGGCCTGGCCGTGCAGGTCGGTCAGCGCCGCTCCGGCGTCGACACCCAGGGCCTTGCTCACCGTGGCCTCGTCGGCCGGCTCCGGCAGGACGCAGAGCACCTCGAGAACCTGCAGGCGGAACCGGTCGAGCAGGTCCAGAGCGCGCTGCACCGACGGCCTGGTGGTGGCGCGGGCCGCCAGGGAGGCGACGTCGGAGGGGACCGGGGACAGCAGGTCGGGCCGGGCGCGAAGCAGTGCGCCGAGTGCGGCGTCGTCGCGGGCGCGCAGGTCCTCGGCGAGGCTGCGTGGCCGGTAGGTGGGCATCCGTCCCACGGTACGCGGTGCGGGCGGTGCCCGCGGAGTTCGTCCGGCCGTCGTCTAGCCTGCCCCGGGTGAGAAGCGACCGTCCGATCTTCGTCGTCGGATGCCCTCGCTCGGGCACCACCATGCTGTCGTTGATGATCCACGCGCACCCGCGGCTCGCGATGCCGCCGGAGTCGCGGTTCCTGCTCAAGGCGTGGCGCAGGCGGGCCGTCTTCGGGAACCTGCAGACCCCCAAGCAGCGGATGGCGCTGGCCAAGGCCTGCGTACGCACCGGGTCGAAGATCCGCGACCTCGGACTGGACCCGCAGGAGACGCTGGACAAGATCCTCGCCGGTCCGCCCACCATCGGGTCCGCGTTCGGGATCGTCTTCAAGGGGTTCGCCGACAAGCACGGCGCTGCGCGCTGGGGGGACAAGCGGCCGGCGTACTACCAGGAGGTCGACGTCCTGCTGCGGCTGTTCCCGGACGCGCAGATCGTGCACATCGTGCGCGACGGTCGCGCCAACGTGGCGTCGCTGAAGAAGATGCCGTGGTGGCCGTTCGACTCGATCGGGTCGATGGCGGCCTGGTCGCAGGCGGAGTACTGCTCTCTGCGCAACGCCAAGCGGCTGCCCGCCGACGTCTTCCACGTGATCCGCTACGAGTCGCTGGTCGCGGACCCGGAGCCGGTGCTGCGCGTGCTGTGCGACTTCCTCGAGGAGGACTTCCATCCGGCGATGCTGGAGCCCAGCGAGGTGCGCGACGTCGTGCCCGAGAAGAAGGTCTGGCACGAGAACCTCAAGCAGTCGGTCAACACCGACCGCGTCGAGTCGTGGCGCAAGGGTCTGGAGCCCTGGGAGCTCGGCCTGATGGAGACGGTGCTGCGCCGCAAGCTCGTCCGCAACGGCTACCAGATCTCCGGTGACGGCAAGCGGCCCTCGCCCAAGCTGGTGGCGCGTTACGCCAAGGACGCCTTCGAGCGCCGCGGTGCGATGCGCAAGCGGTGGGCGGAGGAGCGCAAGGAGGCTGCCGCTGCGACCTACCCCGTCGCCGCGCGGCTCACGTCCCGCCAGCTCGAGCTGGCGGCAGCGACGGGTGGCCAGCGCCTACCCTGAGGCGGTGCACCCCCTCGTCGTCGGGTTCGACCTCGACATGACGCTGATCGACACCCGGCCGGGAATCGCCGCGGTGTGGGACGCGCTGTCCGCCGAGACCGGTGTGTACGTCGACAGCGCGCAGGCCGTGAGCCGCCTGGGGCCGCCGTTGGCCGAGGAGCTCGCGGTCTGGTTCCCCGAGGAGCAGGTCGCCGCGATGGGCGACCGGTTCCGCGAGCTCTATCCGAGCCTGGCCGTCGCGCCTGTCGGTCTGCTGTCCGGTGCGCGCGAGGCCGTCGACGCTGTGCACGCTCACGGCGGCCGCGTCGTGGTGGTCACGGCGAAGTACGAGCCGAACGCCCGGCTGCACCTCGATCACCTCGGCATCGACGCCGACGAGGTCGTCGGCTGGCTCTGGGGGGCGGCCAAGGGCGAGGCGCTGCTCGAGCACGGCGCGAGCGTCTACGTCGGTGACCACGTGGCTGACGTCCTGGGTGCGCGGGCGGCCGGTGCCATCAGCGTGGGCGTGCCGACCGGCCCGGTGCCCGCCGACGAGCTGCGCGCGGCCGGTGCCGACGTGGTGCTGGACGACCTGCGCGACTTCCCGGCCTGGCTCGACACCCACGTGCTGGACCTGCGCCTCGCGGCGCTCGACGCCCGGCTGCGCGAGCTGGGGTCGGTCATGGTGGCGTTCTCCGGTGGCGCGGACTCGGCGTTCCTGCTGGCGGCGGTGGTGCGGGCCCTTGGCGCCGACCGGGTCGTCGCGGCGACGGCGGTCAGCGGCAGCCTGCCCGGCTCCGAGCTCGACGCCGCCGCCCGCTTCGCCGCCGACCTCGGCGTGCGCCACCTCGTCCCGGGGACCAACGAGCTCGACCGCGAGGGCTACCGCGCCAACGCCGGTGACCGTTGCTACTTCTGCAAGGCCGAGCTGCTCGACGTCCTCGCGCCACTCGCGGCCGAGCTGGGCATCACGTCCGTCGCGACCGGCACCAACGCCGATGACGCCGTCGCGGGCTTCCGGCCCGGCATCCGGGCGGCTGCCGAGCGTCACGCCGTCACCCCGCTGCTGGACGCCGGCCTGACCAAGTCCCAGGTCCGCGCGGCCAGCCTCCGGTGGGGTCTGGCGACCTGGGACAAGCCCGCCGCGGCCTGTCTGTCCAGCCGGGTCGCGTTCGGCATCGAGATCACCCCGGCGCGACTTGCCCGCGTGGACCGGGCCGAGGCGGGCGTACGAGCCGCTCTCGCGGCAGCCGGGATCGTGGTCGAGAACGTCCGGGTCCGCGACCTGGGCGAGCGCGCCCGGGTGGAGGTGGACGCGGCCCGGGTGGCCGCGGTCACCGGGTCGGCGGCGGTGGCCGAGGCGGTGCGTACGGCGGGATTCGCCTCCGTCGAGGTCGACCCGCGGGGCTTCCGGTCCGGGGCGATGAACGAGCTGCTTCCCCAACCCGAGCGCTATCGCTGAGCGGCGGGATAGTCTCTAGGACGGCTCCCGGCCCCCGTACGGCGTGCCAGCCCGCCACCCCTATACGAGCAAGAGGTCCCCCGTGCCCACCGGCAAGGTCAAGTGGTACGACACCGAGAAGGGCTTCGGCTTCCTCTCCCGCGACGACGGCGGCGACGTCTTCGTGCACGAGTCCGCGCTGCCCGAGGGGGTGCCGGCGCTCAAGCCCGGTAGCCGGGTCGAGTTCGGCATCGTCGACGGCAAGCGGGGCGAGCAGGCCCTGACGGTGACCGTGCTCGACGAGATCCCGTCGGTGGCCGGTCGCACGCGCAAGTCCGCGGACGACATGTCGGTGATCGTCGAGGATCTGATCAAGCTCCTCGACAGCATGGGCAACGGGCTGCGCCGCGGGAAGTACCCGGAGCCGGCAGGGGCGAAGAAGATCGCTGCCGTCATGCGCGCCGTCGCCGACGAGCTGGACTCCTAGCAGGCACTCGCCCGGCAACTGACCGCCACGGTGTGACAGATGCACCCTCATGCCGATAGTCGGACGTCCGGTCGGTCGTGCCGTCGCGGAGGAACAACGCCTGGCCGACGCCTTCGCCCAGGCTCACACTCACCCCGCTGGCGAGTTGTTCCTCCGTCAGCGCACCGCTACGGGCGAGGACGCTAGCGTCGAAAAATCGTTCCACTCTTGCCGCGATGCGTTCAGGGTCAGCGGACGATGACCAGGTTGGCCATGTCGACGACGGGCCGGTATCCGAGGGCGGCGTAGATCGCGTTCGAGGTCGGGTTCGCTTGGTCGGTGAACAGGCAGATCCGAGCTCCTTCGGCCTGGATCCGCCGGGACACCTCGGCAACCGCGTTGCTCGCCCAGCCGCGGCCGCGCTGCGCCGGCGGCGTGTACACGGGGCCCAGGCGGGCGACCCCGAACGACGGTGGGTTGGCGCCGGTGAGATGCACCCGCTCGCCAGCCTCGTCGACCCAGAACCAAAGCTGGCCC
>JAJAYQ010000256.1 GCA_026786145.1 Spirochaetaceae bacterium
GGCGCTGGTCACCCTGTGCGTCGGAGAGAGCGTCCTGCAGCACCGCGTGCACTTCGTCGTAGACCTCCACGTGCTCCGCCGGTGGGCGCTCGGCCAACGAGTCGAGTCGCTCGACAGCCGCAGCGATCCGTGGGTCGTGAAAGGCGTCTTCACTCACGGAGTGGTCGCCTTCTTCGCGGTCCTCTTCGCCGTCGCCCGCTTCGTCGTCCGCTTGGCTGTCGTCTTCGCCGTCCGCTTGGCGGTCGACGCCTTCACTGCCCTCTTGAGGGTCTTCTTGGCCGCCCTCTTCGTCGTCGCCTTCTTGGCCGTCCTCTTCGCCGTCCTCTTCGCAGTCTTCTTAGCCGTCTTCTTCGCCGTCTTCTTCGCCGTCTTCTTAGCAGTCTTCTTAGCAGTCTTCGTTGCGCCCGACGGACTGCTCGGCCGCGCGGCCTGCCCCCCGGGGGTCAGGCCCAGCCGTGCAACCGACCGCTCGACCTCGACGCGTACCAGGCTGACCAGCAGGTCGCGGTTCGCCTTGCTCGTCGCCACCAGGTCGTCGGCGAGCGCGCTCACCTGCGTGCGCACCGACTCCGGCACGACGGCCTCGACACCCGCCTCGCCTTGCGCGGCCAACGCTCTGGCCGCAGCCAAGGCTCGGACCCGCGTCACGTCGGTCAGGCCGCTAGCCAGCTGGAGGTATCCCCTGAGCCCGTCGAGCACCATGCGCGTCTCCGATCTCGTCCGGCGGCCCAGTCCGGTCGGGACGCTCGCGCACAGACGCTACCCCGCTCCGTGCGCCCGCCACCCTGAGGTAGCGTCGCGACGGACCCGAACCTGCCGGGAGGGCCCGGCCGCACACCGATCGAGCACACAGGAGAGCGAGCCGTCGATGGCGACGACCGAGCAGTGCCGCAAGGCCCTCGAGAGCCTGGCGTCACGCCTGACCGAGATCGACGAGGACGAACGACGCCAGCATGCCTTCGACAGGACGCTGAGCTGTCATGTGCCCGATCTCGACGTGACGTACTCCGGTGCCCTGCACGACGGCCACATCATCGACATCACCACCGAGCCGGCGCCCAAGGCGCAGATCCGCATCACCTCGAAGAGCGACGACCTGGTGGCGCTGACCGACGGCGACCTCAGCTTCGGGCAGGCCTGGCTCGCCGGTCGGGTGAAGGTCGAGGCCGGGGTGCGCGACCTGCTCAAGCTGCGCTCGATGCTCTAGGGATCGGCGGCAGGGAGCTGGACATGACGACGCTCACCGCGGCCGGGCTCACCTCCCAACAGCTCGGCGGCCCTCTAGCGCGCCGGCCCGAGGACGTCGTCACCCGGCTGCTGGCGGTGCAGGGACAGGACCCGCGGGGCGCCCGACGTGCCGTGTGGGCGGCGCTGCGCGACGACGCGAGAGACGTGCTGCGTTTCCTGGGCCGCCCGCAGACACCCCTCGTCGTCGTCCCCGCCTCCGACTAGAGTCCCAGCCGCGCCACCAGCCGCCCGATGTCAGCCGGGTCGCCGGCTCCTCCGCTCTCCCAGCGCGCGACGCACAGGGCGCGGAGCCCGTCGATGCCCTCGCCCGCGCCGGTCAGCTCGATCGCGTCTACCGTCGCGGCACAGACCCAGCCACCGCAGGTCCACGCACCTGACTCGTTCCGGCGGACGGCCGGATGCGCCTCCAGCAGACCGGTCCGCAGATCACGCGAGACGTACGTTGGGCGCAGCCGTTCGTCGGCCAGGACCAGGTCGGTCGGTGTGGTCACCCCTGTCAGGACCAGCAGGCTGGCGACGCCCGCGCGGCGGGCCCCTTCGATGTCGGTGTCGAGCCGGTCGCCCACGACGAGGGGGTTGCGGGAGCCGGTGCGCCGGACCGCCTCGTCGTGCAACGGGGTCTCCGGCTTACCGGCCGCCACCGGCCGGCGGCCCGTGGCCCCGGCGATGACCTCGACCAGGGCGCCGTTGCCGGGAGCCAGGCCCTGCGGGGTCGGGACCGTGCTGTCCAGGTTGCTCGCTATCCACGGGAGTCCGGCCCGGACCGCGTAGGTGCCTTCCGCCAGCAGTGACCAGCCGACCTGCGGGGAGAATCCCTGCACCACGGCCGCCGGGCTCTCGGCGGCTGTCCGCACGGGGCGCAGCCCCTTCTCGAGCAGCGCAGCGTCCAGACCTTCGCCGCCGACGACCAGCACGCGAGAGCCGGGTGCCACCTGGGCCGCCACCAGGGTGGCCGCGGCCTGCGCCGACGTGACGACGTCGCCAGGCTCCGCCGGGATGCCGAGATCGGTCAGGTGAGCGGCCACCGTCTGCGGGGTGCGGGCTGCGTTGTTGGTGACAAATGCGACTCGCATCCCGTCGGCGGCCGCCAGGGCCACCGCCTCGGGGGCGCCGGGGACCGCATCCGGTCCGACGTACAGCACGCCGTCGAGGTCGAGCAGGGCGGTGTCGTGCCGTTGGGCGAGCGGGACCTCGGTGCCGTCGACCAGAGGCCTCACGCGCCCTCCACCGGGGGCCCGCCTGCAGCGTGTGCCCTCGCCCGCAGGGTGGCCCTGGCCTCACGCAGCGCCTGCTGGTAGTCCGCCCGTTCAGGACGCATGGCGGCGGCGAGAGCCAGCTGCTCGACGGCTCCGGGGACGTCGCCGGCCCGCATCCGGCTCAGGCCCAGGCCGAACCGGGCGTAGTCGTTGTCCGGGGTCGTCTCCACGAGCACGCCGAAGAACCGGTGCGCCTCGGCGTACCGCCTCGCGTCGAACGTGGCACGCGCCAGCGCCTCCAGCACGCTGGCGGAGTCGGGCTCGCGGAAGTGGGCATGGGCGAGCAGCTCGGCCGCCGCCGCCGCGTTCCCGGTCTCGAGCAGGCGGAGGCCGCGGACGTACCAGTCGTAGACCTCGCCGGCGGGCTCGCCTTCCCCCTGCATGCCATGCATCTGCTGCGCCGCCACCGCTAAGACCTGCCTCTCCCGCTCGACCGGATGACCGCCGACGTAGCATGCCCGCCATGCCTGCGGCCGACCACGCGCGACCGGGCCTCGTCGTGCGGCCCTTCCGCGGGGTTCGCTACGACGCGGCGCGGGTCAGCGACCTTGCTGCCGTGACGAGCCCGCCGTACGACGTGATCGACCCCGACAGCGCGTCGCACCTGGAAGACCTCGACCCGCACAACATCGTCCGGTTGATCCTGCCACGCGACGGGGCCCCGGGCAGCCCCAGCCGCTACGCGCAGGCCCGGTCGGCCCTGGAGGAGTGGACGGCCGACGGTGTGCTGCGGCGTGACGAGAAGCCCACGTTGTACGTCTACGAACAGTCGACGCCGGGGCTCTCGCAGCGGGGGCTGCTGGCGGCCGTCGGCCTGCAGGACCCGGTGGCGGGGGTGATCCTCCCCCACGAGGACGTGATGCCTGGCCCGGTGGCCGACCGCCTGGAGCTGATGCGCGCGACGTCGGCGAACCTCGAGCCGATCCTGCTGGTCTACGACGGGGGCGGCGACACCGCCCGCGTCATCGACGACGTCGTGGACGGCGGCCGCGCCGGCGCACCCGTCGTGACGACGCGGACCGAGGACGGCCTCGCGCAACGGGTGTGGGCCGTGACCGATCCGGCCGTGCACGAGCGGGTGGCCCGAGACCTCGCACCACGACAAGCTCTCATCGCAGACGGCCATCACCGGTACGCGACCTACCGGCGCCTCCAGGCCGAGCACCAGGCGGAGGACGACGGCCCTGGCGACTGGGACCTGGGGCTGGCGATGCTGGTCGACTCGCGCAGCCACCCGCCGAGGGTGCAGGCGATCCACCGCGTCGTCGCAGGACTCTCTCTCGGGGACGCGCTCGAGAAAGCGGTCCCGGTCTTCGGGACCCGGCCGGCGGGGACTGATCTCGTCACCGCGCTGGACACGCTGGCCGGCGCGACCGGCAGGCACCCGTTCGTGGTGACCGACGGAGCGGAGTTCGTGCTGGTCGAGGACCCCCGGCCTGATGCCCTCGACGATGCGCTGCCGGCGGAGCGCTCGGCTCAGTGGCGGTCGCTGGACGCCAGCGTGCTGCACGCCCTGCTGCTCGAGGGGCTCTGGGACGTGCCCGACGACGACCCTCGCACGACCTACCTGCACGACGTCGACGCGGCCCTGCGGTCAGCGGTGCGCTTGCACGGGGTCGCCGTGCTGATGCGGCCCGTGACGGTGGAGGTGGTGCGGGAGATGGCGGCCCGCGGGGAGCGGATGCCGCGCAAGTCGACGTCGTTCGGGCCCAAGCCGCGCACCGGCTTGGTGCTGCGGCTGCTGGACCCGCCAGCACCGCGCTGACGTCTGCCGGGTCGGCCGTCACTGCGCCGCTGGCAGGCGACGCACCCGCACGACCTCGACCTCGCTGCGGCTGGCTGCGCCGGTGCCGGTCCGCCAGAACCGGCGCCGCAGGGAGCCGTGGACCTCGAGCACGTCACCCGGAGCGACGCGCGTGAGCGACCGCTGGACGTCCTTGCGCCAGGCAGCGCAGTCGAGCGTGTCGACCGTGGGGATGCGCGATCCCGGCGTCCCGGGGGCCTTCGTGGCACGGGATGCCCGCCGGACCGGGGTCGGTCGCTCGACGACCAACCGGAAGGACACCAGCGGGTCACCACTGGGCAGCTCACGCCGGACCGGATCGGCGGCGAGGCGCCCGATGAGCAGCACCTCGTTGGCGTGCGCCGAAACGGAGTCGGAATCGCGGTCGGTGGACGGCACAGCACCTCCTGACGGGGCGAGCGCTGTCCGCCGCCTCTCGACGAGAGTGCAGGGCGAGCAGACCCGTCGACCAGGTCAGGCGTCGGTGTGTGGACGACCCGGCTGCGCCGGATCGCTGTGGACAACGTCCTCGCCGGCCACGTCGTTGTCGGCGTCAGTCTCACCCTCGGTGGCTGCCGGACGTTCGCTGAAGCTCACGCCGGTGAGCTCGTCCCAACGGTCGCCGGCGTCGGTCTCACCCTCGGTGTCAGCCGCGGCCGCATGGCCGAACCACACCGTCGCCTCGGGAACACGGCCCGACGCGAGCATGGCCTCGGCGTACGCGTAGAACAGCCGGGCCGACCACCCGCGGCGGGCGTCGGGTCGCAGCTCCGGACCTTGGAGCAGGAGGGCGGCTGCTTCGGGCTGGCCCAGGTCACGTCGAGCCCCCGACGCCACGATGAGCATCTCGGCGCGCCCCGTGGCGTCCAGCGTGGCGGCCTGCGGGCTCGCAGCGAGCTCGAGCGCCTTCTCCGGCCGGCCCAGACCCCGCTCACAGTCGGCCATGACGGGCAGCAGGCTCTGGTCACCGCCGATGCGACGGGCGGCCCGGAGCTCGGCGAGCGCCTCGGCGTAGCGACCGGTGCGGTAGGCCGCGAGGCCCACCGCCTCTCGGACGGCTCCGACCCGGCCGGCACGCTCCCGGGCGAAGGCAGCATGGGAGTAGGCGGCCTCGGGGTCGTCATCGAAAAGCAGGCCGGCCATGACCAGGTGCCGGGCCACCGTCTCGGCGTTCAGCTTGGCCAGCGAGCTGAGCTCGGCTCGCACGCCGCGGTCCAGGTCGGCGGCCACCACCTCGTCCCGCAGCGGCGGCTCCACCAGCCGGGGACGACGGTCACCGCCCGGGTCTTTCACCGGCCGCGCCGGGCGGCCCCCCGACTGGGCGGCGCCCTTCGGCGCGGACCCCCTCGACGAGGACCCCGACTGAGCACCCTTTCCCCGCGACCCGCGGGTCCCTGCGCCGTCGCGACGCTGCAGCCGGTCGCCGGCCGGTTTCCCGGTCCGCTTGTCGCGGTCAGTCACGACAGGTCCTTTCGCGAACTCTCAAGGTCGGCATCGATGTCCGGACATGCATCAAGGGTCACCCCGAACGGGGTGACCCTTGATGAAAGAATGTCCGGCGGCGTCCTACTCTCCCACGAGGTCCCCCTCGCAGTACCATCGGCGCTGGCAGGCTTAGCTTCCGGGTTCGGAATGGAGCCGGGCGTTTCCCTGTCGCTATGACCGCCGAAACTCTATGGAGATATCAAGGTCGGTCCCGACCGTATCTCGGGAACCGCACAGTGGACGCGTAGCATGTTTGTGGTCAAGTCCTCGGCCTATTAGTACCGGTCAGCTCCATGCATTGCTGCACTTCCACCTCCGGCCTATCAACCCAGTCGTCTACTGGGGGCCTTACCAGGTTAACCCTGTGGGAGACCTCATCTTGAAGCGAGCTTCCCGCTTAGATGCTTTCAGCGGTTATCCCTTCCGAACGTAGCCAACCAACCGTGCCCTTGGCAGGACAATTGGCACACCAGAGGTTCGTCCGTCCCGGTCCTCTCGTACTAGGGACAGCCCTTCTCAAGTCTCCTGCGCGCACAGCGGATAGGGACCGAACTGTCTCACGACGTTCTAAACCCAGCTCGCGTACCGCTTTAATGGGCGAACAGCCCAACCCTTGGGACCTACTCCAGCCCCA
>JAJAYQ010000257.1 GCA_026786145.1 Spirochaetaceae bacterium
CCCCCCCCCCCCATTTTTTTAACCCCCCCCCCCCCCCAACCCCCCCCCTTGCCAAAGGCCGCGGGGGCGGGGATTTGTATAAACCCCCCCGCCCGGGGGGGGGGGGGGGGGGGCGGGTGCGGGGGGGGGGGGGGTCTGCGGGGGTGGGGTGCGGGGCGGGGGGGGGGGGGGGGGTGGGGGGGGGGGGGGGGGGGGGGGCCCATTGGGGGCGGCCCGCGGGGGGGGCGCGCCGGGGGGGGGGGCCCCCGGCGCGGGGGGCCCCGCCGCGCGCCCCGGGTGGGGCCCGGCGACCGGCGGTCAGTGGCAACTGTTGAGCGATGGAGCGGGCACAGCGTATGACGGCGTCGACCGGCGGACCAAATCGTCGCGTTGATCTGGAGGTCCCTGGACCTCGGGGATCAGCCGGTGAGCTTGTCCGAGTCGAAGACCTCTTTGGCCTTGGGCTCCTCGATGCGCACCGGATCGCCCCAGTCCCGGTAGATCCCGGTCACCGAGTACAGGCCCGCCGACGTGGGGATGTCGGTGCTGTAGCGGCGGGGCAGCCCCTCGGTGTCCAGCCACACGTCGAACGCCAGCGTCCGCACCCCTGCCTCGAGCATCGAGCGGTACTGCTCCTCCAGCGGGCCCTCGGCCATCGCGGTGGCCCGGCGGACACCGATAACGGCGCGGTGCCTGGTGGTCGGCACCCCCTCGACCGTGGCGGGTCCGATCTCCTCAACGGAGCGGGCGGCCTGCAGCAGGCCCAGCGCCTGCGAGGGGTCGAACGAGCCCCGGAGCTGGTCGACGACCGGCGAGAGCTCCTTGCCGAACCGGCTCGTCGGGAGCGGCCCGACCCGCAGCCACGGCTTGTCGCGCGGCAGACCCTTCGCCGCGGGCAGGGCGAGGTAGGCGACCGTGGGCAACAGGACCGCCCGCACGCGGCCGGTCTCGGGCATGGTCAGCTCGACGTCGGCGTCGTAGGCCCCCGGCGTGAACCGCATCTGACCCGACCCGGAGACGGTCTGGCCGCCGCCGATCCCCGAGAAGGTGAAGGTCGCGGTGCCCTCCTGCACCATCCGCGCCACGACGGCGGCATAGAGCACCGGGCCCGGTGTGCTCACCGAGCCCGTGTCGATGGGACGGGTGGACCGGGCGCCGTCGAGCGGGGCGGGGTCGGGAAACGCGCCGCACCCGCTGAGGAGCGTGACGGCGGCGAGCGCGGCGGCCGCGGTGCTTCCGCGCGTCAGACGCAAGAGACGCAACCGGTACATCAGGCGGAAACGGGCTCGGCGTCCTCGAGCAGGCCACGGGTCCGGCTGGGGTCGAGCTGGATCCCCGGGCCCATGGTGGTCGACATGGTGGCCTTGCGGATGTAGCGCCCCTTCGCGGCCGACGGCTTGAGCCGCAGGACCTCGTCGAGGGCGGCCGCGTAGTTCTCGACCAGCTGCGTGACCTCGAACGAGGTCTTGCCGATGATGAAGTGCAGGTTGGCGTTGCGGTCGACCCGGAACTCGATCTTGCCGCCCTTGATCTCGGTGACCGCCTTCGCAACGTCAGCGGTGACGGTGCCCGTCTTGGGGTTGGGCATCAGGCCGCGGGGGCCGAGCACCCGGCCCAGCCGGCCCACCTTGCCCATCAGGTCGGGCGTCGCGACGACAGCATCGAAGTCGAGCCGGCCCTTGTTGACCTCGTCGATCAGCGCGTCGTCGCCGACGATGTCGGCGCCCGCTGCCCTCGCCTGCTCGGCGCGCTCACCCGTCGCGAAGACCAGCACCCGGGCGGTCTTCCCGGTGCCGTGGGGCAGGTTGACGGTGCCGCGCACCATCTGGTCGGACTTGCGGGGGTCGACGCCGAGGCGCATCGAGACCTCGACCGTCGCGTCGTACTTCGTCGTCGACGTCTCCTTGGCCAGGCGCACGGCCTGCAGGGGGGCGTAGAGGCTGTCCGGGTCGATCTTCTCGGCCGCGGCGCGGTAGGACTTGCTGCGCTTCATGACTGCTCCTGTGGTGTCTATGTCGTCGTGTGGAGACTGCGGAGTTGTGGTGCGACGGGCCGCGCTCGGCCCTCCCACGGGTGCTTCTCAGACGGAGTGTTACCTGTGCCTATCTGTGTCTATCGATGCCCCTCGACGGTGATGCCCATCTGGCGGGCGGTACCGGCGATGATCTTCTCGGCCGCGTCGAGGTCGTTGGCGTTGAGGTCGGGCATCTTCACCTCGGCGATGGAACGGACCTGGGCCTTGGTGAGCTTGGCGACCTTGGTCTTGTGCGGCTCGCCGGAGCCCTTCTCGATGCCGGCGGCGGCCAGGATCAGCCGCGCGGCCGGTGGGGTCTTGGTGATGAACGTGAAGGACCGGTCCTCGTAGACCGAGATCTCTACCGGCACGACCTGGCCGCGCTGCGACTCGGTCTGGGCGTTGTAGGCCTTGCAGAACTCCATGATGTTGACGCCGTGCTGACCGAGGGCGGGGCCCACCGGCGGGGCCGGCGTGGCAGCGCCGGCCTGGATCTGCAGCTTGATGACCGCTGCGAGCTTCTTCTGCTTGGGAGGCATGGGGGTCCTTCTCCTAGATCTTCTGTACCTGGCTGAACGAGAGCTCGACCGGCGTCTCCCGGCCGAAGATCGAGACGAGCACCTTCAGCTTCTGGGAGTCGGCGTGGATCTCGTTGATCGACGCCGGCAGCGTCGCGAACGGGCCGTCCATCACGGTGACGGACTCGCCGACCTCGAAGTCGGCCGCACGGGTCTCGACGACCTTCTCGCGCTTGTCCTGCTCAGGGGCGAGGAACTTGATGACCTCGTCGAGCGTGAGCGGTGACGGTCGGTGGGTGTGGCCGACGAACCCGGTGACCCCGGGGGTGTTGCGCACGGCGCCCCAGGACTCGTCGGTGAGCTCCATCCGGACCAGCACGTAGCCCGGGAGCAGGTTCTGCTTCACGAGCTTGCGCTGACCGTTCTTGATCACCGACTCCTCACGCTGGGGGACCTCCACCTGGAAGATGAAGTCCTCCATGTTCAGCGAGCTCGTCCGGGTCTCGAGGTTGGTCTTCACCCGGTTCTCGTAGCCGGCGTACGAGTGCACGACGTACCAGTCGCCGGGCGCGCGGCGCAGCGCGGCCCGCAGCTCCTCGGTCGGGTCGTCCTCCTCGACGACCTGCTCCTCGGGGGCCGGCTCCTCAGCGACCTGCTCCTCGGGGGCCGGCTCCTCGGCGACGGCCTCGGGCTGCTCCGTCGAGGTCTCCACGACGTCGTCAGAGCTCTCGAGGGCGTCGACCTCCGGGGTCGGCTGCTCGTCGAGGTGGCTGCTGGTCTCGGACACGGTGGCTGTCACTTCCTGGGATGGATGGGCGGTCGGGGGACGAACAGCGGGGTCGGCCGGCGGCAAGGCGGGCTAACCGAAGATCGACAGGATCGCCTTGGCGAAGAAGAAGTCGAGGACGCTGACGTAGGCGATCACCACGAGCACGAAGGCGATCACGACGGTGGTGTAGGTCACCAGCTCCTTGCGGGTCGGCCAGATGACCTTGCGCAGCTCGGCGATGACCTGCCGGTAGAACAGCGAGATCCGCGCCGGCAGGGGCTTGGACTCGGACGCGCCTGCCCCGCGTGCCCCCCCACCTGGGGACGGGGTGGCGTTCTCCCGCGTCTCTGTCACGTCGTCTCCACCTGTCCGGTCGATCTGTACGGTTCTTGCCCGCGGAGCGGGCCTGTCGCAGGGCCGGAGGGACTCGAACCCACAACCGCCGGTTTTGGAGACCGGAACTCTACCAATTGAGCTACGACCCTTCGCCGGTCGCCGGTCGCCCGAACGCCGCGGGGAGCCCTGGATTTCCGGGCGCGCTGACGCAGGGGCTGATCAGCCACCGACTCTCGAGTCTACGCACAGGAACCGGGCCCGGTCGAACCGCGGACATCGGAGGAACGGGGCCGCCCGGGGACCACCGGCCGGGTGACAGCATGAGGGCATGAACCACCAGGACGCAGCGGCCGGGCGGGTGTCCCGGCGCATCGGCGCGATCAGCGAGTCCGCGACGCTGGCAGTCGACGCCAAGGCGAAGGCCCTGCGGGCAACCGGCCGGCCGGTCGTCGGCTTCGGCGCCGGGGAGCCCGACTTCCCGACCCCCGCACACATCGTCGAGGCAGCCATGGCGGCCTGCCGGGACCCCCGGTGGCACCACTACACGCCGGCCGGGGGGCTGCCGGAGCTGCGCGCGGCGGTCGCGGCCAAGACCGCCCGGGACTCCGGCTACGAGGTGTCGTCGTCGCAGGTCCTGATCACCAACGGCGGGAAGCAGGCGGTCTACGAGGCCTTCGCGGCCCTTCTCGACCCGGGCGACGAGGTCATCGTGGTCGCGCCCTACTGGACGACCTACCCCGAGTCGATCCGGCTCGCAGGTGGCGTGACGGTGGTGGTGCACACCGATGAGAGCAGCGGCTACCTCGCCACCGTCGACCAGCTCGAGGCGGCACGGACCCCCCGCACCAAGGTGCTGCTGTTCGTCTCGCCCTCCAACCCGACCGGCGCCGTCCACTCCCCCGCCCAGGTCGAGGAGATCGGACGTTGGGTGCTCGAGCAAGGCCTCTGGGTCGTCACCGACGAGATCTACGAGCACCTCGTCTACGGCGACGCCCGGTTCGCCTCGATGCCCACCCTGGTGCCCGAGCTCGCCGACCGCTGCGTCGTCGTCAACGGCGTGGCCAAGACGTACGCCATGACCGGCTGGCGGGTCGGCTGGCTCATCGGGCCGGCCGACGTGGTGAAGGCGGCGACCAACCTGCAGTCCCACGTGACGTCCAACGTCGCCAACGTCAGCCAGGTCGCGGCGCTGGCCGCGGTGTCGGGCGACCTGTCGGCCGTCGCCGAGATGCGGGCCGTCTACGACCGCCGGCGCCAGACGATCGTGCGGATGCTCCGCGAGATCCCCGGCATCGAGTGCCCCGAGCCGATGGGCGCGTTCTACGTCTACCCGTCCGTGAAGGCCCTCCTGGGCAGGGACATCCGAGGTCGGCGCCCCACGACGAGCGCCGAGCTCTGCGAGGTCGCCCTCGAGGAGGTCGAGGTGGCCGTCGTGCCGGGCGAGGCGTTCGGAACTCCGGGCTACATCAGGATGTCGTACGCCCTCGGCGACGACGACCTGGTCGAGGGTGTGACCCGGCTGCACAAGCTGTTCGCGGACGCCCGCTGAACCATCCCCACGCAATCGCTCGCTGCGCTCACGATTCCGCGGGGGCCCCGAAGTGAGGGCAACGCGGCGGGATCTGAGGGCCCTGCCCAAGGCGCACCTCCACCTGCACTTCACCGGGTCCCTGCGTCCCGACACGCTGCGCGAGCTGGCGGCAGGCCACGACGTCCGGCTGCCGGACATCCTGGCGCTGGGCGGGCGCCAGGGTGCCCGCCAGCCGCCCGAGCTGCGGGCCACCGACGAGCGAGGGTGGTTCCGCTTCCAGCGGCTCTACGACGCGGCGCGCTCGGTGGTCCGCGGGGAGCACGACGTCCGCCGGCTGGTCCTCGAGGCGGCGCAGGACGAACGCTCGGAGGGCTCGGGGTGGCTGGAGATCCAGGTCGACCCCACCTCCTACGCGCCGTTCCTCGACGGGCTGACGCCCGCTGTCGAGGTGATCCTCGACGCAGCGCGGACCGCCACTGCAGTCACCGGGGTGGGCGTCGGGGTCGTCATTGCCGCCAACCGGACGCGGCACCCGCTCGACGCCCGGACGCTGGCCAGGCTGGCCGCCCGCCACGCCGGTGAGGGGGTCGTCGGCTTCGGGCTGTCCAACGACGAACGACGCGGGCGGACGGAGGACTTCGCCCCGGCGTTCCGGATCGCGGCGCAGGCGGGACTCGTCTCGGCACCCCACGCGGGCGAGCTCGCCGGGCCGGACAGCGTCCGGCGCGCGCTGGACACTCTGGGTGCCCAGCGCATCGGGCACGGCGTCCGCTCCGTCGAGGACCCGGCCCTGCTCGGACGGCTCGCCGACGCGGGGGTGACGCTGGAGGTCTGTCCCGTCTCCAACGTGCGGCTCGGGGTCTACCGCGACCTGTCCGCGGTGCCGCTGCGCACCCTTCGCGAGGCGGGGGTCCCGGTGGCGCTGGGCGCCGACGACCCGCTGCTCTTCGGCGCGCGGCTGCTCGACCAGTACGAGCTGGCCCGGGACGTCCACGGGTTCGACGACGCCGAGCTGGCCGAGCTGGCCCGCGCGTCGGTCCGCGCGTCGCGGGCTCCCTCGGACATCAGGGCCCGCCTCCTTGCCGGCATCGACGCCTGGCTCGCCAGCCCGGTGGAGACCAAGGAGCCCTAGAGGGTGCAGCCGACCAGGACGGGTTCGGGGACGAGGGTGATCCCGAAGCCGGCGAGGACGCCGTCACGCAGCTCCCGGGCCAGCGCGAGGAGCTCCTCGGTGCTCGCCCCGCCGCGGTTGGTCAGCGCCAGGATGTGCTTGTCCGAGAGCCTGGCCGCGCCGTGCCCGTACCCCTTGCCGAAGCCGCTGTGCTCGATGAGCCACGCGGCGGAGGTCTTCACCCGGCCGTCCGGCTCCGGCCACCGCGGGGCGTCCTCGGGGATCAGCCGGGCCGCCTCCGGCGCCGGCAGCACCGGGTTGATGAAGAAGGAGCCGGCACTCCACGTGTCGTGGTCGGCCGGGTCGAGGACCATCCCCTTCTCGCGCCGCAGGGCCAGCACAGCAGCCCTCACCGCGACAGCCGGAGCCCGGTCACCCACCTCCACCCCGAGGCGCCGGGCCAGCTCGGCGTAGCGGACCGGCGCGCCCATCCGCGAGCGCTCGAGCGAGAAGGCCACCGAGAGCACGACGTAGCGGTCGCTCCCCTTGAAGACGCTGTCCCGGTAGGCGAAGCCGCACGCCGCGTTGTCGAGCAGGACGACGTCGCCGGTGGTCCGGTCCAGGGCCCGCGCCCAGGCGATCGTCTGCGAGACGTCCTGGCCGTACGCCCCGATGTTCTGGACCGGGGTCGCTCCGACGAGCCCCGGGATCCCGGAGAGGGCCTCGACCCCGGCGTACCCCTCGTGCACGGCAAGCTCGACGGCGTGGTCCCAGTCGACGCCGGCCTCCAGCTGGAGGGCGTGCTCGGCCAGGGGTGCCGCAGCAACACGAGTCGTCGCATGCGTCGCGACGCGCAGGACGGTCCCATCGAACCCCTCGTCGGCCACGACCAGGTTGCTCCCGCCGCCCATCACCAGCAGGGGCTCCCCCGCCGCGTCCGCCTCGCGCACGACGGACACGACCTCGTCCTCGGTCTCGGCCACCACGAGTCGCCGCGCCGGGCCACCCAGCCGCAGCGTGGTCAGGCCGGACAGCGCGACGACGGTCTCCTCGCGCACCGCTAGAGCTGCACGACGGCCTGGGCCCGCCCGAGCACCTTCTGGCCGGCCCAGGTCGCCGTCAGGTCGACGCGCACCCGCCCGTCGTCGAGCAGCGCGGCCACGGCGCCGGAGACCTCCACCGTCGCGCCGTCGTCGTCGTCAGGCACCGGCACCGGGCGGGTGAACCGCACGCCGTACTCCACCACCCGGCCCGGGTCGCCGACCCAGTCGGTCACGACGCGGACCGCGAGTGCCATCGTGAACATGCCGTGCGCGATGACGTCGGGCAGCCCCACCGAACGGGCCACCTGCTCGTTCCAGTGGATGACGTTGAAGTCGCCCGAGGCCCCGGCGTAGCGGACCAGGTCGGAACGGCGCAGCACGAAGCTCCGCCCGGGCAGCTCGGTGCCGACCTCGACCTCGTCGCACGACGGAACGGTGGCGGCGCTCACGAGTCGTCGCCCCGGACGACGAGCGTGGACCAGGCCGTCACCACGTGCTCGCCGGCAACGGTGGTCACGTCGCTGCGTGAGGTGAGCATGTCGTGGCCGCCGGCGGACCGGACCTTCTCCAGGGTGACGGTGACCGTGAGCGAGTCGCCGGCCCGGACCGGCCTGGTGTGGGCGAAGCGCTGCTCGCCGTGCACCACCCGGCTGTAGTCGATGCCGAGCTCGGGGTCCTCGATGAGGGCACGGGACGCGCGGAACGTCAGCACGAAGGGGAACGTCGGGGGCGCGATCACGTCGGGATGGCCCATCGCCCGGGCCGCCTCGCGGTCGCGGTAGGCGGGATTGTCGTCACCCAGGGCGTCCGCGAACTCCCGGATCTTCTCCAGCCCGACCTCGTAGGGCTCGCTGGGCGGGTAGGTCCGCCCCTCGAAGGACGGGTCGATCGGCATGGGCGAGACGCTAGCCGACGTACGCCGGGGTCAGGCCGCGGCCGTACGGTCGTCGATGTCGGAGCGCTCGGGGAAGCGCGTCGCGATGGTGATCAGCAGGTGGGCGACGCCGAGCCCGATGAACAGCGCGGTCGGTGCACCCTCGTCGGTGAAGCCGAAGATGAAGGGGATCGCGACGAGCAGCGCAGCGACGACGAGGTCAACGGTCGCGTGGACGCCGGCGGAGATACCGCGGACCAGACCCGTCGGGAGCTTTGAGGTGGCGGTGAAGGCGAGCAGGACCAGGCCGACCACCACCGAGGCGGCCGTCGCGGAGCTGTCCTCGAACGCGAAGGCGAACGGGGCGACGATCAACAGAACGCCCGCGGCGTACTCGATGACGCCGTGCACGAACGCGGGGACCGGTCCCTGGTGGAGCATGTCGAGCGCGTTGGCTGCCATCAGCCGGTCAGCGGGTCTCTCGGTGCAGGGTGTGGCGCCGGTCGCGGGGGCAGAACTTCTTGAGCTCGAGCCGGTCGGGGTCGTTGCGGCGGTTCTTGCGCGTGATGTAGTTGCGCTCCTTGCACTCCACGCACGCCAGCGTGATCTTCGGACGGACATCTGTCTGCTTGGCCACGGCTGGCTCCTCGCCTTGTCTGTCGCGGGCCCCGGACGGGACCCGCGCTTGCGTGTAGCGGAGGCCGGACTTGAACCGGCGACACAACGATTATGAGCCGTTTGCTCTACCAGGCTGAGCTACTCCGCCGAGTGCCGACCAGAGCCCCCTTACGGAATCGAACCGTAGACCTTCTCCTTACCATGGAGACGCTCTGCCGACTGAGCTAAGGGGGCGCAAGCCCGACGAGGATACATGGCCGCCACCTCCCGCTCGACATCGCGACGAGGGCGCGACCGCTGGTGCGGTCACGCCCTCGTCGGTGCGTGGCAGGTGTTGGGTTCGAACCAACGTAGGCTGAGCCGGCGGATTTACAGTCCGCTCCCTTTGGCCACTCGGGCAACCTGCCGCGGCGCCGACGAGGATATCGGAAGCGCCGGCCAGCCGAGGTCCACGGTCACGTCGGTGGCCCCGCGTCAGGCCTCCCCGGCACCCTGCTGCTCGTCCCGCCTGCGGCCACTGCGCAGGGCGCCCGCCAGGCCGGCGACCCCGAGGCCCACCAGCACCACGGGGGCCAGCCAGCCGAGGTCCACGCTCTCGCCGGTGGCCGCCCCCACCAGGGAGGTCAGGGCGACGACGGCGAACACCGCGCCGGCGATGAGGGACACGAGGTCCATGTCGTGGCGCTTCATCTGCGTACCTCCAGCTCTCCGAGACCGACCTCGGCGTCAAGGGTGATGAGCGTCCCGCTCCCGGTAGCCCCCGAGGGCAACGTGCTCGTGGTGCTGTCCTTCAGGTCGGTGCCGTCCAACGTCTCCTCGTCGAGCAGCGTCAGGGTCCCGGCTCCGACCTCGCCGTCCACGACGACGCGGGCGTCGGCCGGGACGATGACCCGCAGCTCGCCGACCCCCAGCCGGGTGACGACCTCGACGGTGCTGCCGGCGGGCAGGCGGGTGAGGTCGAGCTCGGCGTCTCCGATGCCGAGCTGGAAGGTCCGCTCGGCCTCCGCAACGGTCGTCGGCACCCAGGTGCGCTCCCCGATGCTGCCGCTGAAGTCCCGGTCGGCCACGTGGCTGGTCCCGGTGGCGATCGTCAGCAGGATGGCGAGCACGATGAGCCCCCGGGCCCGGCCGACGAAGGCGCCGACCAGCAGCCCCCCGGCCACGACCGCGAGCGCCGTGGCGAACACCGAGACGACCTTGAAGTCGTCGTCGCTGACGGAGTTCCAGGCGACCATGAGCCCGACGACGATCAGCGCGGCGCTGACGGTCACCCGCCCCAGCACCGACTTCTCCCTCGGTGGTCCCGGAGGAGGCGGCTGGTAGGGCGCGGTCGGTGCGGTGTACGTCGGGGGGCCTGGTGGCAGGTACGCCGACGAGGGCTGGGCGTAGGCCGTGCCGGGGGTCTGCCCGAAGGCGCCCGGCTCGGGCGGCGGCACCGGCCCGTACGCCGGGGCGTAGGGGCCTCCCGAGGCACCGTCGACGGCCGGACGCTGCCCGTTGCGGAGCAGGAGCACGACGATCACCCCGATGACGATCAAGACACCGAGCCCGCCCACACCGGGACCGGTGTCCAACATGGCTCCGGTGGCGGCCAGGCCGAGGACGAGCACCACGACGATGGCGATCACGGTCGAGACCGACGAGGACGAGCGACCGTTGAACAGGCGCTGGCCCTCCGACTCCGCCTCACCGTCGGCCGGGACGAGCAGCCAGGCCGCCGCGTAGAGCAGCAGGCCGGTGCCGCCGAAGAAGGTCAGGAGGACGAACAGGATGCGGAAGATCAAGGGGTCGACGCCGGCGTAGCGGCCGAGGCCGCCGGACACGCCGGCGAGCTTGCGGTCGGTCCGGCTGCGGCGCAGCGCCGACAGCGGCGGGTAGGGCCGTGCGGGAGGGGGCTGGGGCGGTGGGGAAGCCTGGGTGGCCTCGTGGGTCTGGGTGTCGTCCGTGGTCATGGCGCCATCGTGGGCCGGTTCCCGCGCCCCCGCATCAGGTGTCTGCCCTGGACCGACCCTGAGCGGACCCTGATCGACACCTCCGGCGGTGCCCGGATGCGGCGGACCCGCAGGCGGGGGAGTATCAAGGGGTGACGACGACCGGGAGCGCGGGAGCAGGGCCTCAGGTCGCGTCCGGCGAAGCGCCGGTCCGGCGGCTCTACCGGAACAGCGAGGGCCGTGTCCTCGCCGGCGTCGCCCGCGGCCTTGCCGACCACCTGGGCGTCGATGCGGTGGCGGTGCGGGTGGCGTTCGTCGTGCTGGCCGCCGCCGGCGGCGCCGGGATCGCGGCATACGGCCTGTTCTGGGTGTTCGCCCCGCAGAGCCCCTTCGGGCCCGAACGCCCCGCCAACCGCGAGCGCGACCTCACGATGGTGCTGGCCCTGGGCTCGTTGACCGTGGGCGGGCTGCTGCTGCTCTCCGCGCTCGGCCTGGGACTGCGCCCCGGCCTCGCGGTGCCGCTATTCGCGGTCGGTGTCGGGGTGGTCATCCTGTGGCGGCAGGCCGACGACGACTCCCGGGCGCGCTGGCGGCAGGCCACGGGCACCTCCCGCCTCTCCGGCGCCGCGCGGGCCGCGGGTGGCATCACCCTGGTCGGCATCGGCGCCGTCGCGATCCTCGTCGGCCAGGTCCGCGGCGGCGGGACGACCGGCGGGATCATCGCCGCCGTGGTCGTCGTGGCCGGGTTGGCCCTGGTCAGCGGTCCCTGGTGGGTCCGGATGGCCCGCGACCTCACCGCCGAGCGCAACGCCCGCATCCGGGAGCAGGAACGGGCCGAGGTCGCCGCCCACGTGCACGACTCGGTGCTGCACACGCTGACCCTGATCCAGCGCCACGTCGACGATCCCCGGGAGGTGACCCGCCTGGCGCGGGCCCAGGAGCGCGAGCTGCGGGGCTGGCTCTACCGCCCCCGACCGGGCAACGGTGGCGCCGGCACGACGATGGTGACGTCCCTGTCCGTGGAGCTCGAGCGGATGGTCGCCGAGGTGGAGGACGCACACGGCGTGGCGGTCGAGCTGGTGGTCGTCGGTGACTGCCCGCTGGGCGATCGCCTGGTGCCGTTGCGCGACGCGGCCCGCGAGGCACTGGTCAACGCCGCGAAGTACGCCCCGGGCACCGCGATCTCCCTCTACGCCGAGGTCGAGCCCGACCAGGTCACGGCATTCGTCCGGGACCGGGGACCGGGCTTCGACCCCGCCGCCGTGCCCGCGGACCGGCTCGGCCTGCGACAGTCCGTCATCGGCCGGATGACCCGCCACGGCGGCACCGCCCTGGTCCGCTCGGTAATCGGCGAGGGCACCGAGGTCCAGCTCGAGATGCCACTGGACTCCCATAGCGACACGAGGAGCCAGCAGTGACCGAACAGGCGGACCAGGGCGACCAGACCGAGCAGCCGCCGGTGCCCGTACGCCGGGCGGGGCCGGTGCGGGTGGTGCTGGTCGACGACCACCGCATGTTCCGGACCGGGGTGCGCGCCGAGCTGGGCACTGCTGTGGACGTGGTGGGCGAGGCCGAGGACGCGGACCAGGCCGTTGCCGTGATCACCGCGACCCGGCCCGACGTGGTGCTCCTCGACGTGCACCTGCCCGGTGGCGGCGGCCGCGCCGTCCTCGCCGCCCTCGTCGGCACCCTGCCCGACGTACGCTTCCTCGCCCTCTCGGTCTCCGACGCCCCCGAGGACGTGATCGCGGTCATCCGCGGCGGCGCCCGCGGCTACGTCACCAAGTCGATCACCGGGCCGGAGCTGACCGTTGCCGTACGCCGGGTGGCTGACGGCGACGCGGTGTTCTCCCCGCGGCTGGCCGGGTTCGTGCTGGACGCGTTCGCAGCCACCACCGAGGTCGCCGACGTTGACGAGGACCTCGACCGGTTGTCCCAGCGCGAGCGCGAGGTGTTGCGGCTGATCGCGCGCGGCTACACCTACAAGGAGGTGGGCAAGGCCCTGTTCATCTCGGTGAAGACCGTCGAGACCCATGTCTCCGCCGTGCTGCGCAAGCTGCAGCTGTCCAACCGGCACGAGCTGACCCGGTGGGCCACCGCCCGGCGCCTGGTCTGACGGCCGGCGCGGCAGGCCTTGGTCTGCGACCGGCGGGTCTACGGCGCATTCAGGAGACCGCAGCCCCGCCAGCAGGCACGACTCCGGCACCCGCCGGCGGACTGTCGTATACCGTGCCGCGCATGGCTGACTCCTCCTTCGACATCGTGAGCAAGGTCGACCATCAGGAGGTCGACAACGCGCTGAACCAGACCGCCAAGGAGATCTCGCAGCGATTCGACTTCAAGAACGTCGGCGCGTCCATCAAGTGGTCCGGCGAGGCCGTGCGCATGGAGGCCAACAGCGAGGAGCGCGTCAAGGCGATCCTCGACGTCTTCGAGAACAAGCTCATCAAGCGCGGCATCTCGCTCAAGGCGCTGAAGAAGGGCGAGGCGACGCTCTCAGGCAAGGAGTACTACCTCGTCTGCGAGATCGAGGAGGGCATCTCGAGCGAGAACGCGAAGAAGGTCTCGAAGATCATCCGCGACGAGGGGCCCAAGTCGGTCAAGGCCCAGATCCAGGGCGACGAGCTGCGGGTCAGCTCCAAGAGCCGCGACGACCTGCAAGCGGTCCAGGCCCTCGTCAAGGGCACGGACCTGGACTTCGCCGTGCAGTTCGTCAACTACCGCTGACGGCCCCCCAGGATCCCCAAAGTTCCATGATCACCGGGTGAGCTGGGCGCGGA
>JAJAYQ010000258.1 GCA_026786145.1 Spirochaetaceae bacterium
CTGGGGCGAGGGCACGTCGGAGGAGATGTGCCTCGGCATCGTGCTTTACACGCGCGACTAGCCCGACCGCTTTCGCCACCTGTCGAGCAGGTCTCTCTCCCGGTCGGCGCTGATGCCGGGGGTCGGGGGCTGGTCGACGGTTCGGACCCAGGCCAGCGTGTCGCGCACGGTGTCGGCAAGCGGGCGGGGTGCCAACCCGGTCCGCTCGGCCTTGGACGGGTCGGCCGTCATCGACAGCACGTCGGGGTCGTCGGCGCTCCAGAGCGGCAGTGATCCGTCGTCGTGCCCCTCTCCGAGCAGGAACGAGCCGTCGACCCAGGTCAACGTGGTGCCCTCGGGTGCGACAGCGTCCCGCACGGCTTCCAGCTGTTGGCCCCACGAGAACGGCGGCGCCGGGCTGACCGCATGGAAGGCACCGGACTCGCGGCGCTCGAGCAGGCCGACCATCCACGAGGCCATGTCGCGCACGTCGATGACCTGGGACGGGGCGTCGGCCGGTCCCGGAGCAAGCACCTCGCCGCCGCGCGCCATGCGCGCCACCCACCACGGAAAGCGCCAGGTGTAGTCGTGGGGGCCGACGACGTACGTGGGGCGCACCAACAGGGTCGTCGGGCCGTACCGCTCGGTTGCTGCGCGCTCGCAGAGCACCTTCAGGCCGCCGTACGTCTCTCCGGTCACCTCTTCGACGGTGGGGTCGTCGAGCTCGGCGAGCGGTGCCTCCTCGGTGTATCCCGCGCGCTCCGGAGCACGGTAGGCCGAGACGCTGGACACGAGCAGGTGGTGGCCGCCCCGCTTTCCGAGGACGTCGGCCAGGGCCTGGACCTGGCGGGGCACGTAGGCGCAGGTGTCCACCGTCGCGTCCCACTCCCCATCGGCCAGCGCGGAGAGGTCGGCGTCGCGATCACCGGTGCGGTGCTCGACCCGGTCGTCTCCGCGAAACAGGTCGGTCCCGGTTCGGCCCCGGTGGAAGATGGTGACCTGATGCCCGTGTCCGACGGCCTGGTCGACGACATGGCGGCCGATGAACCGGGTCCCGCCGATCATGAGGATGCGCATGGCGGGACGCTAACCGGTCCGGCGGGAGGGTCCTGCGTGGGGATCAACGCAGCAGGTGGGCCACCCCGGCCGCGGCTGCTGCCCAGAGCAGGCTGGCCAGTGTGCCGATGATGAAGGCCTCGGGGGCATTGGTCTCGCGCAGCTCGGCATAACGACCCACACCCTTGACAGCCAGCACGAGGGCGATGCCCTCGGGCCAGCCGGCGAGCAGGGTCGTGGCAACCGCGGCCCGCTCGAGGTAGCCGATCCAGGCGCCGCCGCGGAGCACGGCCTCGGGCCGGTCGCCATCGTCGGGTGGCTCGGGGTCGCCGGCAGGCGTCGGCGCGCTGGCCCGGACGCGTGCCGGCCGGAACTCGCGGCGCATCAGGCGGTACACGGCTCGCACGACATGGCTGCCGGCGGTCGTCGCCACCACGACGGCGAGCACGAGTGCGGCGCCGAGCTGCCAGCCGCCCGTCGGGTCGGCGCCGGCGGCGACGGCCGCGGCAGCGCACAGCAGGACCACCGAGACAGCGGCCACTGGCACCACCGGGTCGGCCACGACACGGCGCAGGGGAGGAGCCAGCAGGGGAGCCGCCGCTGAGACGGCCAGCAGAACGAGGGCGATGACGGTCACGGTGCGACCACTGCGTCATCGGCCAGGGACAGCAGGTGGGCGGCGAGCATCCGGCCGTCGGGCTCGAGATGCCACTCCGCGGCGCGCAGCCGCTGCGACACGGCCTGCTTCGTCACGCCGAGCCGGGCCGCGATCTCGATCTGGTTCAGTCCGGCCCCGGCGAGCTCGACCGCCTCCCATCCCTGCGGCGTCCTGCGGACCACGACGGCGGCCAGCAGGTCGAGCGCAGACTGGGCGTAGCGGGTGGCTTCGGCCGACGTCCCGATCACCACCACGCCGCTCGGCCGGGACTTGGCGCGGGTCACGGCGTCACGCGCGAGGGTGAAGGCTGGGCCCGAGCCGGCCCGCGTGCTCGGTGGCAGCGGCCGGTTGCCGGCACCCGCCCCGATGCCGATGCTCCAGGCGTTCTGCCGGACGAGCGCGAGAGTCAGCGAGACCACGTCCCCGGGCTGCTCGAGGATGCCCTGCACCTCGTCGCCGGCCGTGCGCTCGAAGGGCCGGAGAAACGTCTCCTCGCGATCGGCGAGCCAGCCGAGCAGCGCTTCCACGCGGTCTGCGGCGCGCCGGCTGTGCCGCTGGTCCACCGTGAGAACGTACACAACGGTCAAGCCTAGGGCATTGATCATATGGAGTCAAGGATTCGTGGTTGACCGTAGCGAACGCCCAGCCACTACCTCACCTGCGACGCGTGGATCGGCGTCTGCTGGGACGGGACCAATGTGAGCAGCTCAGTCAGCGGGGCGGGTCGCCCGAGGAGGTATCCCTGCACGCACTGCACCCCGAGCCCCTGCACGGCCGCCAGCTCGCCCTCTGTCTCGACGCCCTCGGCCACGACCCGTGAGCCGGTCTCCGCCGCGAAGCGGGTCAGGGCCCCGACGAGCGCATGGCGCACGGGGTCGTGCTCCAGCCCGCTGATGAGGCTGCGGTCGAGCTTGATGATGTCCGCGCCCAGGCGCAGGACGTGCCGCAGGCTGGCGAATCCGGCGCCGGTGTCGTCCACCGCGATGCGCAGCCCGTCAGCCCGCAGCGGTGCCAGGACGCTCAGCAGCATCGGGTAGTCGACGACTTCGGCGTGTTCGGTGAGCTCGACGACGATGCGGTGCAGTGGCTGCTCGGCGAGGAAGGCCTGCCCTTCCGGGGTGCAGACCGTGGCGGCTGACAGGTTGAGGGACAGGTAGCCGTCGACGTGGTCCAGTGCGCCGACGGCGCTGCGGGCGGCCACCAGTTCGAGGTCCAGCTCCGCGCCGACTGCTGCAGCCCCGCGGTACCACTCCTCGGTGGACAGCCCCGAGCCGCGCGGGAACCGGCTCAGTGCCTCCAGGCCCGCCCAGCGACGGCTCGTGGTGTCGACGATGGGCTGGTAGACGATGTCCGGCCCGCCCGCGGCGACCAGGTCCGACACCCGGGCACGGACCCGGTCCTCGTTGACCCGGTGCCGCTCCTCTTCCTCCAGCAGCTCACTGACTGCCTTGGCGATCACGGTCAGGACGGCGGCGTCCCGGTGGGACAGTTCGGGGTTCGGCGTGCGCTGCAGGCAGCACAGCGTCCCGAAGACGCGGCCGTTGCGGAAGACGACCGGCACGCCGACGTACGCCGCGATCCGCGCGTCCACGGTGGCCGGAATGGCCGCCGCAACCGCGTTGGCGGCCGAGTCGGGGATGACGTTCGGTAGCTTCCCGTCGACGATCTTCTTGCAGTAGGTGCCCTCGAGCGGCTCGCTGTCGCCGGGCCGGGTGACGATGGGGCAGTTGGCGGTGATGTGGCGCATCACGCGCGTGTCGCCGACGAACTCCGCGACGAAGGCGACGTCCATGTCCAGCTGCTGGCGGGCCGTCTCGAGCAGGGCGTCGATAGAGGTGAGCCCCGCGCTGGCCAGTGGGGAGTCGGACACGGCAGTCACCTTCTGGTCCACCGTCTCTCCTCGTCAGCGCTCTTGGGTCCAACGTTCTATCGGCCGCAACGGGACGACCTGAACCGACATCCTGCTGGCACTGGTTCGGATCCGTGGCCGGCTGGGGGCCCGGGATTGGCCGTGGGATCGAGCCTCAGGAGACGGACACGTGGACGTGGTCGTAGTGGTTGGCCGTTCC
>JAJAYQ010000259.1 GCA_026786145.1 Spirochaetaceae bacterium
CACCGACGACCGCGTCCCGGCTGACCTCGACGTAGCGGCCCTGCCAGTCCCAGAACTCGGTCGCCACACCGTGGGCAGCCGCCAGCTCGCCCAGTACGTGGGTCGGATGCTCACTCATCGGTCACGAGTGTCCCTGGGGGGGCAGGGTCCTCGGGTGTGGGGGGGGTTCGCTCGCGCTGCTCGCCTCCGCCGGCCTCGTCCTCGCCGTCCCCCGGCCTCGCGTCCGGCCACCCCGGGCACCTGGACGGCGCGGCGGAGGACGTCGCCCGAGACACCCAGCAGCACGGCGACGCGCCGGGACACCTTCCGGCGACGAAAAGCAACGTCGACCTGGTCAGCAAGCTGAAGCTCAAGAACGTCGTCCCCGAGAAGGTCGCCGACGTCGGCGTCTTCAACAGCGCCCCGAGCTTCCGGGTCGTCCGGGTCTCGCCCGACGACACGGGCGAGGAGGACCGGGACGGCTACCCGGAGCTAGCCGAGGTGGGTCGTTTCATCGATGAGGGCGGCAGCAACCTCTGGGGTGTGGAGGTGTTCCAGAGTGGAGGCAAGGAGTATGTCGCGGCCAGCGACCGTGACTTCGGCCTCTACATCTTCCGGTACACGGGAGGCTGAGCGGCCCAGCCGTTGACGGAAGGGGCCGGTGCCTTCGGGCGCCGGCCCCTTCTGTCTGTCTGGACATGAGCGTGTCAGGCGGTGGCGGCCCCCGCGATGCTCTCGCCGCCGTGGGCCTGCAGGTAGGGCGCCCAGCAGGGGTCGGAGCGTCCCGTGCCCAGGATGCGCCAGGCACTTCCCGAGGGCTCTTCCGGCGGTCGCAGCCGCCAGCCGAGGTCGGCGACGGTGCGGTCGGCCTTCACGTGGTTGCAGCGCCGGCAGGCCGACACCACGTTGCTCCACTCGTGTGCGCCACCCCGGCTGCGGGGCACGACGTGGTCGATGCTCGTCGCCGTGGTGCCGCAATAGACGCAGCGACCGCCGTCGCGCACGAAGACCGCTCGCCTGGTGAGCGGCACGGGACCGCGGTAGGGGATGCGGACGTACCTCATGAGCCTGACGACCGAGGGGGCGCGGACCGCGAACTTCGCACTGTGCAGCACCAGGTCGGAGTCCTCGACAGCGATGGCCTTGTGCATGAGGACGAGCAGGAGGGCGCGCCTGGCCGGCACGACGCACAACGGCTCGTACGTCGCGTTGAGCACCAGAGCGTGGACCACTCCCGCCTCCCAGCACAGGCCCGGCACGTGGCTCGTGCCGGGTCGAGAAGAGTCCAGTGTCACCCGAGCACCCCCCCGTTCGCCAGCACCACGACTACATAGGCTGTCCGGCATGACGCGCCCCGACTATCCCGAGGCACGCCGCAGCGACGACGGGGACCTGATCCACGGCACCTCGGTGCCCGACCCCTACCGCTGGCTGGAGGACGAGAGCGCTCCGGAGACGGTTGCGTGGGCGAAGGCCCAGGACGCCCTGCTCGCGGCCCAGGCGTCGGACCAGCCGGGCCGGGAACGTCTGCGCGCCCGGGTCGCCGAGCTGCTGGGTGCCGGGACCGTCGGCACCCCGGTGTGGCGCGGGGACCGGGCGTTCTTCATGCGCCGGACCGCCGAGCAGGAGCACGCGGTGCTGCTCACCACCGACCTCGACGGCCGCGAACGGGTGCTTGTCGACCCGGTGGCTCTGGACGCGTCGGGCACCACCACCCTCGACGCCTGGCAGCCCTCCAAGGAGGGCGCGCTTCTGGCCTACCAGCTCTCCAGCGGTGGCACCGAGGAGTCGGTCCTGCACGTTCTCGACGTCGCGACCGGGGCGCCCGTCGACGGCCCGATCGACCGGGCGCGCTACTCCCCGATCGCCTGGCTCCCTGGCGGCGAGTGGTTCTACTACGTACGCAGAGCGGCGCCCGAGACGGTTCCCGCCGACGAGGGGCAGTACCACCGGCGCATCTGGCTGCACCGGGTCGGCACCAGCCCCGACGAGGACGCTCTGGTCTTCGGCGAGGGCCTGGACAAGACCAACTACTACGGCGTGACCGTGTCCATGGACGGTCGCTGGCTGACGGTCGGTGCCTCGGCCGGCACCGCACCGCGCAACGACCTGTGGCTCGCCGACCTCGGGGATGGCGCCGCAGGGACGCTGGAGGCACCGGACCTGCGCGTCGTACAGGAGGGGGTCGACGCCAGCACCTCGTTGCACGTCGCGCGCGACGGACGGGTGTACGTGTTCACCGACCGCGACGCCCCCCGCGGACGGATCGCGGTGACCACCCCTGAGGACCCGTCCTACGAGTCGTGGACCGAGCTTGTCCCCGAGGACGCCGAGGCGGTCCTCGAGGGATACGCCATCCTCGACGGCGACCAGCTGCGCTCCGGCGTCCTGCTGTGCACCTGGACCCGGCACGCGATGGGTGAGATCAGCACGCACGACCTCGGGTCCGGGCGCCGGACCGGCGCGGTCCCCCTGCCCGGCCTCGGCTCGGTCACCGGGCTGAGCGAGCGGCCCGAGGGCGGGCACGAGGCGTGGTTCGGCTACACCGACCACGTGACCCCGTCGTCGGTCTACCACTACGACGCGACCTCCGGCGAGACGTCGCTGTGGGCCACCGCCCCGGGCACCGTCCAGGTTCCGGAGGTGCATGCCCGGCAGGTGGAGTACGCCTCCGCCGACGGCACGACGGTGCGGATGGTCGTGATCGCACCCGCCAAGGAGCCCGACGGCCCGCGGCCGACGGTGCTCTACGGCTACGGAGGCTTCGGGGTCCCGTTGACGCCCGGCTACTCCGCCGGGCTGCTCGCCTGGGTGGAGGCCGGTGGCGTGTATGTGATCGCCAACCTGCGCGGAGGGTCGGAGGAGGGCGAGGACTGGCACCGGCACGGCATGCGCGAGAACAAGCAGAACGTCTTCGACGACCTGCACTGCGCTGCGGAGCGGCTCGTCGCAGACGGCTGGACGAGCAGCGACCGGCTGGCCATCTCAGGAGGTTCGAACGGGGGGCTGCTGGTGGGCGCCGCGATGACGCAACGTCCCGAGCTCTACGCGGCAGTCGTGTGCTCGGCACCGCTGCTGGACATGGCGCGATACGAGCAGTTCGGACTCGGCGCCACCTGGTCCGACGAGTACGGCAGCGCGGCCGACCCCGAGGAGCTGTCCTGGTTGCTGTCCTACTCGCCCTACCACCACGTGCGCGAGGGGGTCGGCTACCCGGCAACCCTGTTCACGGTCTTCGACGGAGACACGCGGGTCGACCCGATGCACGCGCGCAAGATGTGCGCGGCGCTGCAGCACGCGACCAGCGGCGACCGGCCGATCCTGCTGCGCCGCGAGCGAGATGTGGGGCACGGCGCGCGGGCCCTGAGCCGCTCGGTCGCGCTGACCGTCGACACCCTGGCGTTCGCGGCGCGCTGGACCGGCCTCGATCTCCTGTGACAGCGGCGGATAGCGGAGTCACCGGGCTGATCGGACTGCGCAGCTGTGTCTCCGACCAGCAGGAGTCGAGCCTCTGCGACTGGGTGTACGACACCACGGGGAACCGGGCCCTGGCCGAGTCGGCGGACTGGCTGCTGGCCAGGCCGGTGGCCATCCTCTCGATCATCGTGCTCGCAGCCTCGATCCGCTTCGTCCTGCACCGGCTGATCCGCCGGCTGGCGCACCGCGCGGCCGAGGGCACCGTGCCGGGGGTGCTGGCGAAGGGCCGCGGGCACCAGCTGCTGAAGTCCAGCGCGCTGCTCTCGGAGCGACGCAAGCAACGCGCCGAGACGATGGCCTCGGTGCTGCTTAGCCTGACCACCGGCGTCATCCTCAGCGTCGCCCTGCTGATGGTGCTCGACGTGGTGGGGCTGCCGATCGCGCCACTGCTGGCGAGCGCCGGCATCGTCGGGGTCGCCGTCGGCTTCGGCGCGCAGACGCTGGTCAAGGACTTCCTGTCCGGCATCTTCCTGATCCTCGAGGACCAGTTCGGCGTCGGAGACCTCGTCGACACCGGGATGGGGACGATGGGCACCGTCGAGGCGGTCGGTCTGCGGGTCACGCGGCTGCGCGACAGCAGCGGCGTCGTCTGGTATGTCCGCAACGGCGAGATCCTCAAGGTGGGCAACCACAGTCAGGGCGGCCAGGTCGCGGAGCCGGCCGCCCTGCGAGAGGACGGCCAGCACGATCCCGAGCCGGCGCCGCCGGCCGCCGGCGCCCCCCCCCCACCCACACAAACATGTTGGGGCGGCCGAGACGGCCTGATTTCGGCGGTCGGCCCCGCACGATCATGAAACGAGCGAGGCGTCCAGGGTGATGGTCGTCCCGGTCAGTGCGGCGCTGACGGGGCAGTTGTTCTTGGCGCGCTCGGCGAAGACTGCAAACTCCTCGGCGGAGACGTTCGGGACAGATGCACGCGTGGTGAGCACGATGCCGGTGATGCCCTTGCCGGGCTGGAAGGTGACGTCAGCCTTGGTGTCGATCGTCTCGACGGTGTGACCGGCCTTGGTCAGCTCGTTCGACAGCGACATCGAGAAGCAGGTGGAGTGGGCGGCCGCGATGAGCTCCTCGGGGCTGGTCACCCCGTTGGGCTCCTCCGAGCGCGCCGGCCAGCTCACGTCGTAC
>JAJAYQ010000260.1 GCA_026786145.1 Spirochaetaceae bacterium
TCCTTGATCATTCATATCCTCTGACTCTGCTTGATTTAATGCTCCTACTGCATCACTAAATCGATTTCGCCATAACCTGACACGATTTCTTGTTAACCTTAACAACAATGAAATCTCTGTATTCGTTAGAGATGAAGCCGCGTACAATATCACTTGCGCTCTTTGCACCAATCGATAAGAGTTTGTGTGAGCATGAATTATCTCCTCTAACAGATGCCTTTGTTTCTCTGATAGCACGATAACCCTTGCTATGGGTTGAGGCACTGCTTATCTACCCTCGATAGTTTATTCTATTAAGTTTATCAGTGTTTGACACCACCTTAATTACTGTCCAGTTATTTCTGCCCTCATGTACTAGTGCGATCGCGTAATAAACGTTATTTGATACGAAAAGCCAATTAATATAGTTACAATTGCAATTAATTGATAATAACAAATGTCCTTAAATTGATAACTTATTGATTTTATTTAAGCCTTTGCCTTAAATAGCTTGGAAATGAGCAAAATACATTTTTTTAATCGTTTTAAACTTCACTAAGTCTGCTGTTTATTAAGTAAAGGTATATTGTTAAGCTATTTATTTTTAAGGATTTATCAGTAGTATATTTTATTTACTGTGCTGATATTCAATTTATTATAGTTAGTTTATAGTAAAAATTTTTTAAATCTCGATAATGAGTAAAAACATTAATTTTACATACAAAAAGCAAAATTCTTAGCAGAGAATTACGGATGAATTAAGAATATATCATTCAAGATAAACATACATCTTAGTAGGTTGGACTGATAAATTATTTTTTTCAACATTTTTCATGAATTTATTAAATTCATTATAAAAAGTAATCTCATTCTCTCTAAAATCATTTTTTTCGTCTAAATACTTAGTCCATTTGTAGCAGGTTATTAGTAGCTGACCATATTTATACCATATAAGCCCTTCAATTAACTTGCCTTCATTTAAATATTTTGAAATTAGATTAAATATTTCAATCATATTAGCTATGTCTCCATTGCCACAACCTCCTTCCGAAAACATATTTTCTATATAATCTATTGGGTAAGTGTCCTCAAAAGTTGAATTTTTATGCTTATTAGCTATAAGTAGATTGTCAAAATGAAATTCATTATTAGGCGTTCCTGCACATTCACTACTAACAATATTTGCTTTGAATAAAACTTTGAAAGTTTCAATTTGCTCATTATTAATATGCTTTCTCATATAATCAAGCATCTTAAAAGTATTCTCTAGTTTCCTCTGCTTAAGATTTTCTTTAAAAGTTTGAATAGCAATATATGAAGCAATAATTCCTATAAATAAAGTTAGCCATTTCCTTGTAAATTCTAGGCAAGCTTCATTTTGAATTAAAAATAAGATGGTATCTCTAAACATATATAGAACATTTATTTGACTATAGATACTCACTAGATAATCAAAACCTAGCTCGTCTCAGAAGCTTATAATTTGCAAGCAATAGCTTGAAGCTATTGGATTAAAAGGCTTTTAAAAACGGAGAGGGAGGGATTCGAACCCTCGATAAGTTACCCTACACGGCATTTCCAGTGCCGCGCCTTCAACCACTCGGCCACCTCTCCAGATGTCGCGAATTCTAATTGTACACGCAATGAGACGCTAAATTAAATAAAGCCGAAAATATTTGCTTTAATTATGACTCGTTACTTCACAGTTAAAATACGCGATCGCATTTCTAACCAAGTTCACACCCTCCAAGTACCAGAAACTAGCTACATTTTGCAAAACGCCGAGAATCAAGGGGTAAAATTGCCTTACTTGTGTCGCAATGGCGCTTGTACCGTCTGCGCCGTGCGGGTGGTATCTGGGGAAATCTATCAGCCAGAAGCGATGGGACTATCCCACGAATTACGCAAACAAGGCTATGCTCTATTGTGTGTAAGCTATGCCCGCTCTGACTTAGAAGTAGAAACCCAAGACGAAGA
>JAJAYQ010000261.1 GCA_026786145.1 Spirochaetaceae bacterium
CAAAGCCCCCGGTGTGGCTGCGGGGGGGTGTGACGCCACCGGCCGCCACGACCATCACCGCCACCCGGGTGCTGGACAACCCCGGGGTGCGCGCCGCTTGGCGCGCCGCGCGGGCGGGGGCGCGCGACTGGGGCCGCGAGCGCGCGGCCGGCGGCTGACGTACCGAAGGGACGCGCTATGACGATGCCCACCGAGGACCCGCTGCTCGACCTGGACGTGCCGCAGCCCGCTCTGCTCTTCGACCTCGACGGGACGCTGGTCGACTCGGTCTACCAGCACGTCACCGCGTGGCAGGAGGCGCTGGCGGAGGTCGGCATCCCGCTGTCGGTGTGGCGCATCCACCGCCGCATCGGCATGAGCGGCGGGCTCTTCCTGCACGCGCTCCAGCGGGAGACGGGCGTGCACCTCGACGACGAGCGCCTCGAGCGCGTCAAGCAGGCGCACGCCGAGGCCTACCTCCGGCGGGCCGATACCGTCGTACCGCTGCCGGGTGCGCGCGAGCTGCTGCACCACCTCTACGGCCGCAAGGTGCCCTTCGCGATCGCGACCAGTGGCGCCCGGCTCACCGCCCAAACGGCGATCGACATGTTCGACCTGGCCGACGACGTGCCCGTGGTCACCCGGGATCTCGTCGAGCGGGCCAAGCCCGACCCGCACCTGTTCCTGGCCGCGGCGCACCTGCTCGGGGTGAGGCCGCAGCACTGCTTCGTCGTCGGGGACAGCGTGTGGGACCTGTTGGCCGCGCAGCGAGCGGGCGCGCTCGGTATCGGTCTGCTCTCCGGCGGCTACGGCCGGGAGGAGCTCGAACGGGCCGGCGCGTACCGGGTCTACGCCGACCCCGAAGAGATGCTCTCGCGCCTCGAGGAGGTCGGCGTCCGCCCCTGACCTGGGGGGCCGCCAGCCAGTCCGTCGAGCGCTGCAGACACGCCGCGCGGCACCTTCTGGCTTCGGCGTGTCTGCAGCGTTCGAGCGATGGTGACGTGTCTCTAGCGGCGGATGATCTTCGGGCGGGTCGGCAGGACGACGGTCGGCCAGCCGCACGCGGCGAGCTTCTTGGCCAGATGGCGCCGTTCGGCGCGGTCGACGCGCAGGTGCCAGCGCCACTTCACCGCAACCCACTCGGCGACGTAGGCGCAACGCGAGCGCGGCACGGACGGCATCCACGTCCGTGGCTCGGCGCTGCCCTTGGCCCGGATCACCCGGGCGGTCGCGACATTCACGGTGTACGGATAGCCCAGGTCGTTGGCCATCTGGCGTCGGCTCAGCGCGGTCCAGCCGCGGCCGCCCGACTGCCACACCTCGCGCAGCGGGACCAGGTGCTCGATGCCCAGCGCCGCCCGCTGGGTCGTGGTGACCCCGTCGTACCGGGAGAACCATCGGCCACCGGTGAGGCCGCAGCCGGCTCGCAGGGTCGGGGGCCGCACCGCCTCAGCGACAAGCACCTCCGAACGGGTGTCGCAGCTGTCGCCGTCGACGTCCGTCCACGTCCGGAACGCGCTGCGCCGGTAGCCGCGACCGGTCTCCGGCGCGGTCACCAGCTGGCGGAGCATCGTGCGGCTGGAGATCCTCGGCACCGGTGGCGCGGGCATCGTGAGCGACGCCGGCACCGACTGCGGGGACACGTTCTGCGATGCGTCGAAGGCGTCGACCGTCCAGGTGTACGTGGAGCCCGACGTGAGACCGCTCTCTGCGTACGCCGTGGCGCCGGCGCCCAGGGTCGCCACCGCCGCGCCGTCCCGGCGAACGGTGTACCCCGTCGCGCCGAACTCATCGGTCGACGCGCTCCACGCGAGCTGCGCGGTCGTCGCCGAGGTCGCCGAGGCGAGCAGTCCGCTCGGTGTCGACGGGGGGAACGTGTCGCCGGTGCTGGTGCAGCCGACGGTGCCGGCGTCGTACTCGGATCCGTCAGCACCGACGTAGGCAAAGCTCGCGTCCTCGGAGCCGAGGTCGATGCGCAACGCCCCGGACACGGCCTTGGTCGACGCGAGACGAGGGTCGGACAGCACGCCCGGCACGATCTCGTGACCTCCTGCGCCGGCCACGAGCTGGGTCACGCCGCGCGGGGCAGGAGCGCCGGTCCGGTCGAGCGGAAGCCAGCGCTCGTAGGAGTGCGCGTGACCCGCGACGGCGAGAGTCACCCGGCGGTCGGCCATGAGCGCCCACACGGCGCCGAGTCCCGTCCGCCCACCGCCCAGCGCCACCGACCAGCGTGGGTGGTGCATGTAGACCATCGTGCAGTGCGCCCGGTTGGCGCCGAGGTCGGCCGCCAGCCACTCGTACTGCGCCGTGCCCGGCCGGAGCTGGTCGAACTCGACGCTCGAGTCGATGGCCGCGACGTGCCAGCCGGCCACGTTGTAGCTGTAGTAGTGGGGGACGTTGTCCCAGTAGCCGAAGTAGCCGGCCGCTCCGGGCGTGAGGTACTCGTGGTTGCCGATGACCGGGTTGGTGATGTCGCGGAACCGGCCGTAACCCGTGGTCCCGCCGTACCAGTTGTCGAACTCGTCGGGGGAACCGCGCTCGTAGACGTCGCCGGTGTAGGCCAGCAGGTTCGGGCCCATCGCCGAGATGCGGTCGACCACCTGCGCCTCCCGGGGGCCGCCGTCCGCACCGTCCCCGACAGCGACGACGCGGAAGCGCTGCCCGGGCGCGGGCTGGGTCCCCTGGCGCACAGTGAACTGCGCGGCGTTCGCCGGCGGGGCCACGGTGATGCCGTTCAGCAGCGACAGTGGCACGACGTGGCGGGCGACGACGTCGTCCGAGAGCCGCGCCTTGACCTCGAAGGTCCCCGGTCCGTCGACCAGCCGGGTCGTGCGCCATGACATGGCGTACTCGGGGTCGTGGTCGCTGAGCAGATAGCCGTCGCGGTAGCCGAAGATCACCTTGCTCACCGTCGGGGGCGTGACGCTCGGGGCGAGGATCTCGACCCGCGCTGACACCGCCACGGTCCCCGCGAGCGAGGGGGTTGCCACGCTGTCCGGTGAGACTAGGCACACCCGCACCGTGTATCCGGGAACGCGGGTGTCGGTGCAGCTCTCCGCGGCCGAGGCGCCCGGCGCGGCGCCGAGCTGCGCCGCGACGAGCGCCAGGCTCGCGAGCACGATGACGGGCAGTGGACGGAGAGGGCGCGGCACCCGGCCCATGATGGGCTGCCGCACTCCGATTGTCCGGGATTTGACCCAGTCTGTGACTAGATCGGGATGTCGATGAACGGCGAGCTGTAGACCGGCTCCGCCCCCAGCAGCCGCTCGCCCTCGTCGGCCTCGACGCGGGACCGCTCCGCCTCGATGACCATCCCCAGCAGGCTGACGTCCCCTGGCGTCGCGAGCCCGGTGACCGTCGGAAGCGACAGGGCCCACGACACGGCGGCGGTGATGGTGCGCTGGTCGTCCAGCGGCTCGTACCACGTGGCGTAGCGGTGCTCGTCCGGCCCGTCGTCCGGCCAGTTCTGCCGGGACACCGTCTTGATGATCATCAGGCCGGCGTCCTGGCGGGCGACCTCGTCCACCAGCGCGTCGTAGGCATCGCGGTACGCCGGGTCGCGGCTGAGCACCACGTTGATCGGGGTGAGCACGGTCGCGAACGGGTGCCGCCGCAGGGCCTCTAGGTGGGTGGCGGGAGCCTCGTGGCCGTGCCCGGTGATGCCGACCGCGCCGACCAGGCCCTCCTCCTGCGCGCGCACCGCGGACTCGAGAGCGCCACCCGGACCGGTCGCCAGGTCGAGCTCGCCCAGGTCCCCGATGGCGTGCAGCTGCAAGAGGTCGACATGGTCGGTCTGCAGCCGCTCCAGCGACCGGTTGATCGAGGCCCATGCGCCCTCGGCATCGCGGTCACCGGTCTTGGTCGCGAGGAAGATCTGGTCCCGGATCCTCGGCATCCACGGACCGAGCCGGAGCTCAGCCTCGCCGTAGCTCGCGGCCACGTCGACGTGGTTGATGCCGGCGTCCAGCGCCTCCTGCACCGAGCGGTCGGCGACGTCCTGGCTCACCTCTCCCAGCGCGGCGGCGCCGTAGATCAGGACCGAGCTCTGATGGCCCAGGCGGCCCAGCCGTCGTCGTTCCATGCTCGCGACTCCTCTACCTGTTGTTCCTCGAGCGCAGGGTGACCACCAGCATGGTGACCAGCCCCACGGCTGCCAACCCCAACCCGAGCCGTCCGTCCAGCGGCAGCGCGATGCCGATGCCCCCGCCGACCACCCAGGACAGCTGCAGCAGGGTCTCCGAGCGGGCAAAGGCCGAGGTCCGCACCGCCTCGGGCACGTCGCGCTGCACGGTGGCGTCCAGGGACAGTTTGCCGAGGGACTGCGCCAGCCCTGCCGCGAAGGCAACGGCGAGCACGGTCGTGAGGCCGTACGCGAACGCTCCCGCCGCCGCCGCCAGGGTGACGATTCCCAGCACGACGACGATGACCGTCTCGGGAGTCAGCGCTCGCATCCGGGCACCGATCGTGGTGCCGGTCGTGCTGCCCACGGCCGCGCACGCCGCGACCAGGGCAAGGGCGACGGTGTCGTCGAGGCCGCCGATCGGTTCCTCCCGGAGCAGGAAGGCGAGGAACATGATGAGGAACCCGGAGAAGGCGCGGAGCGCCCCGTTGGCTCGCAAGGCCGAGACGACGGGCCGGCCGACGCTCGTACGCCGGGGGATCGGACCGGTGTCGTCCAGCGACAGCGTTGTCGGGGTCTCGCCGACGGTCGAGTCGACCTTGGGCGGCAGCCGTAGCGCCAGGATCATCCCGCCCAGGAAGACGAGGAACGCGGCGCGCAGCGCCCAAGGGGCCCCGAGCAGCGAGAGCAGCCCGGCCAGTCCGGCTCCCAGCGCGCCGGCCACGATCCCGGCCAGCGAGATGCGGGCGTTGACCTCGACGAGGGTTCCGCCCACGGGAACGAGCCGGGGGACCGTCGCCGACCGGGTGACGCCGTAGGCCTTGGACGCGACCAGGCAGGCGAAGGCCGCGGGATACAGCGAGAGCTCGTTGCCGACGACGGCACCGGCGAGCACCCAGACGGCGAAGGCACGCGCGAGCATGGTCGCCGCGATGGCGTAGCGCCGGCCGTGACGGAACCTGTCGAGCAGCGGACCGATCACGGGGGCCATCACGGCGAACGGCGCCATCGTGATCAGCAGGTAGAGAGCGACCCGGCCGCGGGCCTCACCGGTCGGGACGGAGAAGAAGAGCGTGTTGGCCAGCGCCACGGTGACCATGGCGTCACCGAAGGTGTTGACCCCGTGCAGCTCGATGAGCCGTCCGAGCCCCGACTCGCCGGCCCCCTTCGCGTGAGTGACCCGCCGGACCCCCTGTGCCGTCCTGAGCGCCCCCGAGCGCGTCCGTCGGGCGGCGCCGCGCCCGTGCCGGGCCGCTTCACGCGAGAGCCCCGCGATCCGATCCCGCCGGCTGGGTTCCACGCCACCATCCTGCCCGGTACCCGGCAGTCCCGGTTGTGAGGGACAATCGGTGCCCGTGACCACCATCAGCTCTCTCCGGCCCTCCGACGACGCCGTGCTCGCCGCTGCGGTCGACGTCGCCCGGGCTGCCGCCGAGGAGATCGCCGCGCCCGGCCATGTCGGCGAGCACCTGGGCGTCGAGGGCGACGCCGAGCGCCTGGCCACCCACCATTTCCGCTGCCTGGACCCGGCGTACACCGGCTGGCACTGGGCCGTGACCGTCACTCGCGTGCCGCGGGGCAAGGCTGCGACGGTCTGCGAGGCCGTCCTGCTGCCGGGTGACGACTCCCTGCTGTCGCGGGACTGGGTCCCGTGGAGCGACCGGCTGGCCCCCGGGGACCTCGGGGTCGGGGACCTGCTGCCCACCGAGGCCGACGACGACCGCCTCGAGCCCGGCTGGGCAGCGGTAGGGACCAAGGACCCCGCCGACGACCGGACGCCCGACGACGACACGGACCGGGTCGCCATCTGGGAGCTCGGCCTGGGCCGGGAGCGGGTGCTCTCACCCATCGGACGGGCGGACGCCCTCGACCGCTGGTACTCCGGCGACCACGGTCCGACGGCGCCGATCGCCGAGGCCGCGCCGGCGCGCTGCTCGACGTGCGGTTTCCTGCTGCTCATGGCCGGGAGCCTGCGGCGGGCGTTCGGCGTCTGCGCGAACGCCTACTCACCCAGCGACGGCCGGGTCGTGTCCCTCGACCACGGCTGCGGCGCCCACTCCGACGTGGTCCCCCTGCCGGGTCGGGTGGAGGTGACTGCCTCCCTCGCCGACGACATGGGCTACGAGATGGTCACGCTCGGCGCGCCGGCTCACGCGAGCGTCTCCGACGAGATCGAGGCCGCCGACGACGCCGATGACGACACGGCGGATGACGCGGGCGACGAGATCGTCGACGTGGCCGACATCTCCGATGTCGCCGGCCCCCTCGCCGACATCTCGGACGACATCTCGCCTGCCATCTCGGACGACATCTCGCCTGCCATCTCGGACGACATCTCCGACTCCGAGGACCCCGGTTCCTCCTGACCCGGTGGCCGAGGACCCGTTCGCCACTGCGGACCTGCGCGCCCGGGTGCTGCACGCGTGGGCCGCGTCACCAGCGCGGTTCCGCGAGGACGCCAACGCCGAGGACGACCTGGTGCGTGGCGGCTACCGCGACCGGGTGGTCGTCGAGCTGGCGCAGAACGCAGCCGATGCCGCGACCAGGGCCGGTGTTCCGGGCCGGCTGGTGCTCGCCCTCGACGGCGACCTCCTGGTCGCGTCCAACACCGGGGCCCCTCTCGACGCGGCGGGTGTCGAGTCGCTGTCCACGCTGCGCGCCTCCACCAAGCGCGACGACGACGGCGGCCGGACGGCGGGCCGGTTCGGGGTGGGCTTCGCCGCTGTCCTGGCCGTCACCGACGCACCGCGGATCGTGTCGACCACCGGCTCCGTCCGGTGGGACGCCGTCCGGGCGCACGGTGAGGTTGCCGGCATCGACGGCCTGCGCGCCGAGCTCGAGAGACGAGCCGGCCAGGTTCCGGTGCTCCGGCTGCCCTACCCGTGGACGCAGCGCCCCGACGAAGGGGCCACCACCGTCGTCGAGCTGCCGCTGCGCGACGCACCGGCGCTCGATCTCGTGCGCCGCCTCCTCGGCGAGGTCGACGACGCGCTGCTGCTCGCGCTGCCGTCCCTGGAGCGCATCGAGGTCGAGGTCGACGGGGTGCGCCGGGTCGTCGCCGACGAGGGTCGCTGGCAGGTCGTACGCCGGGCGGGGCGCAGCGACCCGCAGCTGCTCGCGGACCGCCCGGTCGAGGAGCGGGACCGTCCGTCCTGGTCGGTGACCTGGGCCCGGCCGCTGGCCGGGCAGCCCATCCCCCCGGTCCTGCACGCGCCGACGCCGACCGACGAGCCGTTGGACCTCCCGGCGCTGCTCATCGGCTCGTTCCCGCTCGACACCGCGCGGCGGCACGTGGCTCCCGGGCCACTCACCGACTTCCTCGTCGAGCAGGCAGCGGCCGCATATGTCGACCTGTTGTCGGCAGTGTTGGGCGTCGAAGAACCGGGCGACCGGCTGGCCCTGGTGCCCGGGCCTGTTCCGGCCGGGCGCCTCGACGGGATGCTGCGCTCCGCAGTGGTCGAAGCCCTCGCCGTCGCCCCGGTGCTGCGGACCAGGGGGGGCTCCCCGGTCGCGCCGCGCGACGCCGTGAGCGTGGTCGGCGCCGCCGAGGGGGTCCTGCGCGCGCTCGACGGGGTGGTCGAGGGCTTGGTGCCCGACTCGGTGGTCCTCGATCGCCTCGGTGCCCGCCGCCTGCAGCTGGTCGACGCGGTCGACCTGCTGGCCGGCCTGGACCGCCCGCCCGCCTGGTGGCACGACCTCTATGCCGCACTGGTGGACGGGGGACC
>JAJAYQ010000262.1 GCA_026786145.1 Spirochaetaceae bacterium
CTACGACGCTTGACCTCAAGTGCACTTGAACAACCATCGTGTCCGCCATGACAGCTGAAGCGACGATTGCCGACCGCCGCGACGACGACGGCTACGGCGACCTCGGTCGCCTGCTCGCCCTCATGAGCGGGGACGAGAAGCACGACCCGAGCGCCCACTCCACCCTCGACGTGCTCTGGGTGCTCTACGACCGGGTGCTCGACGTCGACCCGACACAGGTGGAGGACCCCACCCGCGACCGGTTCCTGCTGTCCAAGGGCCACGGACCGATGGCCTACTACGCGGTGCTCGCCGCCAAGGGGTTCCTCGACGAGGCCGACCTGCGGTCCTTCGGGAGCTACCGCAGCCGCCTCGGCCATCATCCGGACCGCGCCTTGGTTCCTGGTGTCGAGATCTCCAGCGGCTCTCTCGGGCACGGCCTGCCGCTCGCTGTCGGCACTGCCCTCGGCCTGCGCGCGCAGGGGATCACGGGTCCGCGGGTCCTCGTCCTCGTCGGGGACGCCGAGCTCGACGAGGGCAGCAACCACGAGGCCATGGCCTACGCCGGAGCCGTCGGACTCGACAACCTGACCGTGGTCGTGATCGACAACGCGTCCTCGACCCACGGCTGGCCGGGCGGCATCGACAGCCGCTTCGCCGTCGAGGGCTGGGCCACTGCGGTGGTCGACGGCCGCGACCACGACGACCTGACCGGTGCCCTCGCGGACCGTCGTGACGGACGGCCGAGCGCCGTGGTGGCCGTCGTCGAGCGAAAGGTGTGACCGCGATGCGCGACACCTTCGTCCGCACGACGACAGCACTGCTCGACGAGGACCCGCGCGCCGCCGTGGTCCTTGCCGACATCTCCGCCGGCCTGTTCGACCAGGCCCGAGCACGGCACCCGGGCCGGGTGCTCAACGTCGGCATCCGCGAACAGCTCATGGTCAGCGTCGCCGGCGGCCTCGCGCTGTCCGGCATGCGGCCCTTGGTGCACACGTACGCGCCGTTCCTCGGCGAGCGGGCGTACGAGCAGATCAAGCTCGACCTGGTGCACCAGGACGTCGGTGCGGTCCTGGTCAGCGTCGGCGCGTCCTACGACAGCTCCGGCTCGGGGCGTACCCACCATGCACCCGGTGACGTCGCCCTCCTCGACGGGCTCGACGGCATGTCGGTGCACGTACCGGGTCACCCCGGCGAGGTCGAGCGCCTGCTCCGGGAGGCCGTGGCCTCGGGCGGCCGCGCGTACATCCGCCTGTCCGAGCAGCAGAACCGCGCGCCGTCGCCCGCCGTGGACGGCACCCTGCACGTCGTACGCCGGGGAAGGCTCGGCTCCGTGGTCGCCGTCGGCCCCACCCTCGACCGGGTGGTGGCAGCGACGCAGGGACTCGACCTGACCGTGCTGCATGCGGTCACGGTGCGCCCGCTCGACACCGCGACGCTCCTGGTGACGATGGACCTCCCCGACGTCGTCCTCGTCGAGCCCTACCTCGCCGGCACCTCGACCCGGCTGGTCGACGAGGCACTGGCCCATGTGCCGCACCGAGTTCTCGGGCTCGGCGTGGGTCGGGCCGAGCAGCGTCGATACGGAACACCGGCCGAGCACGACGCGGCACACGGCCTGGACGAAGCCGGCCTTCGTCGATCTATCGAGGAGTTCCTGGCTCGACGGTGAAGATGCGCAACAGGGGTTGGACGAGCGGGCCGATCGAGAGGGCGTACACCGCGGTCGCGATGCCCAGAGTTCCGCCGAGGAGCCACCCGGTCGCGACCACTGCCACCTCGATGCCGGTCCGCACCAGCCGCACCGACCAGCCGGTCCGCGCGACCAGACCCGTCATCAGCCCGTCGCGAGGTCCGGGTCCGAGGCGCACTCCGATGTATGCAGCGGTGGCCACCGCGTTGAGCACGACACCGCCGACGACCAGCAGCGACCGGAGGACGAGATCGTCCCCGACGCGGGGCAGCAGCGCGAGCGAGGCGTCGACGGACAGACCGATCATCACGACGTTGCTGAGCGTGCCGATGCCGGGCTTCTGCCGCAACGGGATCCACAGCAGCAGGACCAGCGCCCCGACCACGATCGAGACACCACCGAGCGAGCCACCGACGCTGCGGGTAAGGCCCTGGTGCAGGACGTCCCACGGCATGACGCCGAGCTCTGCCCGGACGAGCAGCGCCA
>JAJAYQ010000263.1 GCA_026786145.1 Spirochaetaceae bacterium
CCGGGGGTCGGCGACCGTAGGCTCGCCGGACGCGAGCAACCTGGAGCGGCGGCCGCTTCCTCGACGACTACGGCACGAACATTCCCGCGACCGAGTGGGCGGCGGCGGTGGGCGGTGCCGCCACGAGGTGCGGTCAGGTCTCGGCGTACGCCGGGCCGGCGCTGCCCGCCCCGGCCCTACCGGGCATCCGCCTGCGGCCGCGCGGCCGGTGCTGACGGCTCAGCCCTCGGCGGCCAGCCGAAGTGCGGTGAGAGTGGTCTGCATGCTGCGGCGGTTGTGCTCCGCGCGATCGGCGATGCCCATGAGCGGGACTGATGCGATCTGCAACGGGCGACCCCGCCGGTCGTCCCAGCTCTCGGTGACGGTGCATCCCGTCGGGGTCGGCTCCAGGTCGTAGGCCCAGCGCGCGATGGGCACCCCGGCGAAGTCCACGTCGAAGGCGAAGCGACGCCCCGGCTCGGCTGCGGTCACCGTGCACGTCGTCGTCCACCGCAGCAGCGGGCCGCGCCGGTTCGTTCCGCGGAAGCGGGCCCCGACCGCAGGGCCGGTCGCGCCGCCGAGCCAGCGACAGGATGTCGTCTCCGGGCTCCAGCTGCCCATCCGGGTCACGTCGCTGACCAGGTCGTAGACGACCGACGGCTCCGCCCTCACCTGCTCGGTCACCTCGACGTCAGCCATGTCGTCCTGCCGGAGCAGACGAGGCGATGACCTCGGTCGAGTCCTTGGGCACCGGCCAGAAGTACGGCTGGTCCGGGTCGACCCCCGCGAAGTGCGCCAGGTAGTGCGGAGGGTCCTTGCGCAGCAGCGCTGCCTGGTGGCTGGCGTGGACCCGATCATCACCGAGCCAGTAGGGCAGCAGCCCGGCTGCGGCAAGACGAGACTGGTCGCGGACGGTCGTGATGCCCACGAGCCCGAGGTCGGTGCCCATCGTGGCCGCGCAGGTGTCGGCGTAGCCACGCTGGACCCACTCGGCGCAGACGGCCGCTCCGTAGGCGCCGAGAGCCTCCACGTGACCGCCCCACATGCGCACCGCCGGGTGCCGCTTCCAGCCGTAGGTCTCGCGGGTGAGGGCTCTGATCACCTGGAGCGTCTCGACCCGCTGCTTACCGAGCCGGCGGTCATCGAGCACCGCCGCGCTCTCGGCGAAGTCCGGATAGGGCAGGAAGGTCTGCATCAGGCAGGGCTACCAGCGGTCGTGGACGGAGGCGCGGATGTCGCGGTCGTAGATCTCACGCAGTGCGGTGAGGGTCGCCTCGTCCAGGGGCTCGAGGTCGGCGGCCGCTGCGTTGGACGCCGCTTGTGCGGCGTTGCGCGCGCCGGGGATCACGGTGCTCACGCCGGGCTGGTCGACGATCCAGCGCAGCGCCAGCTGCGCCGTCGTGGCCCCGGCGGGCGTCTGCGTCGCGACCTCCTGCGCCGCGCGGACACCGACCTCGTAGGGCACGCCGCTGAACGTCTCGCCGACGTCGAACGCCTCGCCGTTGCGGTTGTAGCTGCGGTGGTCGTTCTCGGCGAACGTGGTGGTCTCGTCATACGTCCCGGAGAGCAGTCCGCTCGCGAGCGGAACCCTCGCGATGATGCCCACACCTGCCTCGGCTGCTGCCGGCAGGACGCGCTCGAGCGGCTTGCGCCGGAACGCGTTGAGGATGATCTGCACGCTCGCGACGTTCGGGCGCGCGATCGCGGTCAGCGCCTCCTCGACGGTCTCGACCGAGACGCCGTAAGCAGCGACCACCTTGTCGTCGACAAGCTGGTCGAGCCCGTCGAACACCCGGTCGTCGGAGAAGACCGGTGTGGGCGGGCAGTGCAGCTGCACGAGGTCGATCGTGTCGACGCCAAGGTTGCGACGACTTCGGTCGAGCCAGCTCCGCATGGCGTCGAGGGTGAAGGCCTCGCTCACGTGGGGGTCGGCACGGCGCCCCATCTTGGTGGCGACCGTCAGGTCGGCATTCGGCCGGTCGCGCAGGAACGTCCCGATCAGCCGCTCGCTGCGTCCGTCGCCGTAGACGTCGGCGGTGTCGAGGAAGGTGACACCTGAGTCAACCGCGGCGTTCAGGACCTCGAGCCCGTCCTGCTCGCTCACCTCACCCCAGTCGGCTCCGAGCTGCCAGCAACCGAGGCCGATGACGGACACCTGGCGGTCGGTACGCCCGAGCTGACGCGTCTGCATGCCTTCAGCCTAGGCGGGTTCATCTCCGCCAGCCGGGGCACGATCCGGGCGTGGTGATGCAGGCGGTCCAACGGATGCGGTCGAGCCAGGCGCTGCGCGGCGTCGCGCGCGTCGGTCTGCTGTCCCGCGGCGTGCTCTACCTGCTGCTCTCCTACCTGGCAGCGGCGGTGGCGGGCGGCTGGGGGCGCGAGGGTGTACAGGCCAATGCGAACGGTGCCCTGTCGACCGTGGCGGCCAGCCCCTTCGGCCTGGTGGCGTTGGTGGGGGCGGCCGGTGGCTTCGCTGCCTTCGGACTGATCCGTCTCGCGGCGGCCTACGGTGACGACGAGGTGGGCGGTCCGCGCCGGTGGACGACAGCCGGGCAGGCGGTGTTCTACCTCGGGATGTCAGGGCTCACCGTGTCCTACCTGCTGGGCCGCAGCGCCACCGGGTCCAGCGAGCAGGAGAACTCCACGGTGATCGCCTTGGTGTCGAGCCCAGCCGGTCGCGCCGGGCTGGCGGTGGCCGGGGCGGTCGTCGTCGGGGTCTGCCTGTGGCAGGCGCGGCTGGCGGTGCAGGGCGGATTCACCGACAGCCTGCGGACCCGGGACATGCGCGACGACGTCCTGGCGGCGCCCCGGGTCGCCGGGGGAGTCGGAATCCTGGCTCGTGCCGCCGCGGTGCTCCCGATCGGTGCGTTGATGGTCGTGGCGGCCGTCGAGGCGCGGCCGGGAGCAGCCAAGGACCTCGACGAGCTCCTCATGGCGCTCGCGCGGCAGCCGGTGGGCCACGTCCTGGTCTGGGCGGTAGCGGCGGGCTTCCTCGTGTTCTCGCTGTACAGCTTCCTCGAGGTGCCCTACCGCCGGGTGCACGCCGGCAACTGACGTTCGTCCACAGGCGACAGGACTGTCACGGCGTCCACAGGTCGTCCTGACCGCCCTGTCGGTACGTCGGGCGGGGCGCACTCTCGCTCGTATGAGACGGAAGACCCCGGTCGACAGGACCGTCGTGAAGATCAGTGGCCCGGCCGACATCCTCGGCGTGCTTCCGCACCGGCTGGGTTTCCATCCGAGCGAGAGCCTGGTGGTCGTGTGCCTCGAGGGCCCCCGCAAACGTGACCGGCTGGTCATGCGCAGCGACCTCCCCGACACGGCGTTCGACGACGTCCTCGCCCAGGACATGGCCGACCGGGTGCGGCACACCGGCTCCTCCAACGCGGTGCTGGTCTGTTACACCGATGCTCCCTCTCCCGGCCGCGACCTGGCGCGGGCGCCGCTGATGGACTCGCTGGTGGAGCGCCTCGCGGCGTACGACATCGGCGTCGTCGAAGCGCTGCTGGTGCGGGGAGGTCGGTGGTGGTCCTACCAGTGCTCGGACCAGGCGTGCTGTCCCGCCTCGGGCAGCCCGTTGCCGAGCGAGCTGACTCCGGCGGCAAGGCACTACGCGGCCGAGTCGGTGCGGCAGGGAACGGTGCTGCTCAGCGACCGCGCGGCGCTGGAGGGCAGCATCGAGCCGGCCCGCAACCGGGTGGCTTCTGCGGTCCGGGCCCAGGCGGCCCGCACCGCAGAGGACTCGGTGCTCGCGGCTCTGGCCCGAGACGGGGTGGCGGCACCGGGATGCCTCGCCCTCGCCACGCTCCGCCGGCTGGTGGCCGAGTGGTCGAGCGGTCGTCGCGAGGTGACCCCTGAGGAAGCGGCGCTCGTCGCGCTCGGGCTGCGGGACAAGCTGGCCCGGGACGAGGCCATGACGATGGTGCTCGACTGCGACGCAGGCCTGCTCGTGGCGCTGCTGACCGAGCTCGTGAGCCGCGTCGACGGGTCGGACGCCGCGCCGGTGTGCACCCTGCTGGCCTGGACGGCCTACTCCCAGGGCGGGGGCGCACTGGCGACGGTCGCCGCCGAGCGCGCGCTGCGCTGCTCCCCGGGCTACGAGCTGGCGCTGCTGGTCCTTGAGAGCATGAGCAGGATGGTGGGTCCGGACACGATCCGTGAGGTGGCGGAGCAGGTGCGTGACGACCTGGCAGGGTGACCCTCAGGAGGACGAAGGCACCTGGTCCGCCGAAACGTCGGCCAGGACGCTGCGTACGAGCTCGACCGGGTGCCGCGCCGTTCGGTGCGTCCCGTGCTCGATCTGCTGCCGGCACGACACCCCGGATGCCGCGAGCACGGTGTCGCTCGGCTCTGCCTCGATGGCCGGGAAGAGCCGGTCGCGCCCCACCGTCATCGACACCTCATAGTGCTCGGTCTCGAAGCCGAACGACCCGGCCATCCCGCAGCAGCCGGCGTCGAGCTCGACGACCTCCACGCCGGGGATCCGCGAGAGCAGCGCGACGGTCGCAGCGGTGCCCACCTCGGCACGTTGATGGCAGTGGCCCTGGTACACGATGCGCCTCCCCGAGAGCCATGAGTCCGGGCGCAGCCGGAGACGCCTGTCATCGATGGCCTCGGTCAGGAGCTCCTCCACCTGCCGCACGCGACCGGCCACGTCCCGCACGAGCGGGTCGTCCGGCCGCAGCGCCAGGTGCTCGTCACGCAGGGTCAGTAGGCAGGAGGGCTCGCACCCCACGACGGGTGAGCCCGGCTCGACGTCGGTCGTCAGCAGCCGGGCGAGCCGGCCGGCCTTGGCCTTGGCGTCGTCCAGCAGGCCCTTGGACAGGCTGGCCCGTCCGCAGCAGCCGCGGCTCTCCAGCCGCACCGTCCAGCCGGCCGCCTCGAGCAGCTCGACGACGGCCCGACCCACCTGTGGCTCGGTGAAGGTGGTGAACGAGTCGGCGAGCAGTGTCACCGTGCCGTACGCCGGCTCGGTGGTCTGCCCCGCTCGCCGGCTTGCGTACCACCGCGTCAGGGTCTGGCGCCGAAAGACGGGCAGGGGTCGCTGTGGTGCGATCCCCAGGACGCGGCCGAGGACCGCGCGCACCGGGCGTATGCGCCCTGGCAGGTTGGACAGCGGTGCCGTCGCTGCACCGATGCGGTTCACCGTGCGGATCGCGCCGAACAACCGTGACCGCAGCGGGACGCCGTGCAGGTCGTGACGGTGGGCGAGCGCCTCGCTCTTGAGGGCCGAGATGTCGACCCCCAGCGGGCACTCGCTCTTGCACGCCTTGCACATCAGGCAGAGGTCGAGGATCTCGTGCAGCCGCTCGTTCCCGAGGGCGGCAGCCGGGTCGGGCTCGCTGAGCGCCTTGACCAGCGCGTTGGCACGACCACGCGTGGAGTGCTCCTCCTGCCTGGTGGCGATGTAGGACGGGCACATCACGCCACTGGTGGTCTTGCGGCACAGCCCGATGTTCATGCACCGGTCGGCCGCCGCCCGCATCCCCCCGACGACCTCGAACTGCAGACGGGTGGGGATCGGTCGCGCCGCGGGGAGCGCGGGGTCGCGCAGGTTCTCGGTCATCGGCGGGGCGTCGACGATCTTCCCGGGGTTCAGGGTGCCTGCGGGGTCGAAGAGGTGCTTCACCTCCCGCATCGCCTCGTAGAGGTCGTCGCCGAAGATCGCGCGGTTGAACTCGCTGCGGGCGAGACCGTCTCCGTGCTCGCTGGAGTTCGTCCCGCCGAACTCCGCGACGAGGGCACGCACTTCTCCGGCCACCTCGCGCATGGTGGCTACCTCGGCGGGGTCGGTGAGGTCCACGAAGGGCCGCACGTGCAGGCAGCCGACGGACGCGTGGCCGTAGAAGCCGGCGGTGAGGCCGTGGCGGTCGAGGATGCCGCTGAGCCGGTCGGTGTAGTCGGCGAGCCGGGACGGGTCGACCGCCGTGTCCTCGACGAAGGCGACGGGCCGGCGGGTGCCGACGCTGGACGCCATGAGCAGCCCCAGGCCCGCCGTCCGCACCATGAGCAGCGCGCGGCGCTGGACCTCGGTGACCGCCCGCAGCGTGTGGTAGCCGTGGGAGTGGCGCTGCCACAAGGCGTCGAGCCGGTCGAGGTGGGCATCAAGCTCGCTCTCGTTGTCACCGGTGAACGACACGTACAGCAGGGCGTGCGGGTCACCCTGGACGAATCCGCCCAGCCCGGCGTACTCGATCTTGCGTCGGGACAGCTGGAGGATCGTGCGGTCGATGAGCTCCACCTGCGCCGGGTCGCAGGACAGCGCGTCGCCGACAGCGTCGATCGCCGCTGCCACGGAGGTGAAGTGGCCGACGGCGAACACCGTGTGTCTCGGCTTCGGCACCAGCCCGACGATCGCACGGGTGGCGATCGCCAGGGTGCCCTCGGAGCCCACGACGAGGCGCGACAGGTCCAAGGGTGCATCGCCGCCGAGCCGGTCGAGGCGGTAGCCGCCGGCCCGTCGCCAGTGGTCGGGGTAGTCGGCGGCGATCGAGTCCGCGTGGGTGCGCAGGATCTGCAGCAGCCCCTGGTAGAGCCGTCCCTCGTGCGTGGGCCGGGCGGCCCGCCGGGAACGTTCCGCATCGTCCACCGGCGCGAACGTCGCCGTTGACCCGTCCGCGAGGACGACGTCGAGGCTGCGGACGTGGTCGATGGTCATGCCGTAGCGCACGCTGCCGCTGCCGGCGGAGTTGTTGCCGACCATCCCGCCGATCGTGGCCCGGTTGCCGGTCGAGGTGTCCGGGCCGAACATCAGGCCGTACGCCGCGGCCGCACCGTTGAGGTCGTCCTGCACGACCCCGGCCTCGACGAGAGCGGTGCGCGACTCCGGGTCGACATGGTGGATGCGGTCGAGGTGACGTGACAGGTCGACCACCAGCCCGGGCCCGACCGTCTGGCCGGCCAGGCTGGTGCCGGCACCGCGTGCGACGACAGGGACCCCCAGGGCGGCGGCTGCCGAGACGGCAGCTGCGACGTCGTCGTGGTGCCTGGGAAAGGCCACTCCCAGCGGTCGGATGGCGTACATGCTGGCGTCGCGGGAGAAGAGGTGGCGCGAGTAGTCGTCGAAGGCCACCTCGCCGTCGAGGTCGCGGCGCAGCACCTCGGCCAGCGCTTCGCCCAGCCCGCTGTCGGTCACGTCGGACAGTGTGCCTCCCGCGGCTCCCGTGCGCGGCCAAGCCCTAGGCTCACCGGCATGTCCGAGAAGGTCGTGCCGGAGCGCGCCCGGGTCGTGGTCATCGGCGGTGGCGTCATCGGTACGTCGGTGGCCTACCACCTGGCCCACCTCGGGCAGGACGTCCTTCTCGTCGAGCGCGACCGGTTGACCTCGGGCACCACGTGGCACGCGGCGGGGCTGATGGTGACCTTCGGGTCCACGTCGGAAACCTCGACGGAGATGCGGAAGTACACCCGCGACCTGTACGCCCGGCTGGAGGCCGAGACGGGGCTCGCGACCGGGTTCAAGCCGGTCGGGTTCATCGAGGTGGCCTCCGACGCGGACCGGCTGGAGGAGTACCGCCGGGTCTCCGCCTTCAACCGCTGGTGCGGCATCGACGTCCAGGAGATCTCGCCGCGCGAGGTCGGTGAGCTGTTCCCGCTCGCGCGCACCGACGACCTCCTCGCCGGCTTCTACGTCGCCGGGGACGGCCGGGTCAACCCCGTCGACGTCACGATGTCGATGGCACGCGGGGCCAGGATGGCCGGCGCGACGGTCGTCGAGGGCGTTTCGGTCCTGGATGTGCTGACCCGTCGCGGGGCCGTGACCGGCGTACGGACGACTGCCGGTGACATCGAGTGCGAGTACGTCGTGAATTGTGCCGGGATGTGGGCCCGCCAGCTGGGGGAGCGCAGCGGTGTGACGATTCCGCTGCAGGCGGCCGAGCACTACTACCTGCTCACGGAGGAGATCCCGGGCATCTCGGGGGACTGGCCGGTCCTGGAGGACCCGGCCTCCTACGGCTACTTCCGTGAGGAGGGCGGCGGGCTGATGCTCGGTCTCTTCGAGGCCGTGTGCGCCCCCTGGAAGGTCGGCGGGATCCCCGAGGACTTCTCCTTCGGCGAGCTCCCCCCCGACTGGGAGCGGATGGGCCCCTACCTCGAGAAGGCGATGGAGCGGGTCCCCGTGTCGGCCGAGGTCGGCATCAAGAAGTTCTTCTGCGGGCCGGAGAGCTTCACCCCAGACCTGGCGCCGGTGGTGGGGGAGGCGCCTGAGGTGCGCGGCTACTTCGTGGCGGCCGGCCTGAACTCCGTCGGCATCCTCACCGGCGGTGGACTCGGGCGGGCCATCGCGCACTGGATCATCGACGGCCGCCCCGACATCGACGTAACCGGGATGAACATCGACCGGCTGCACAGCTACCAGGCCAACGAGGAGTACCGGGCCACCCGCACGGTCGAGTCCCTCGGCATGGTCTACCAGTGCCACTACCCGACAAGGTCGATGCAGTCGGCGCGCAACGCCAAGACCTCCCCGTTGCACGACCGCCTCGCGGCTCGTGGTGCGTTCTTCCGGGACGTCAGCGGGTGGGAGGGTGCCGACTGGTACGCACCTTCTGGCGAAACGGCCACTGCCGAGGCCCTGTCGTGGGGGCGGCAGCACTGGTTCGACTGGTGGGCGGCCGAGCACCGGGCCGCGCGCGAGAACGTCATGTGCATGGACATGTCGTTCATGTCGAAGTTCCTGGTGCAGGGCCCAGATGCTGGCCGGCTGCTGGAGCACCTTTCGGCCAACCACGTCGACGGCGACCCCGGGGTGATCACCTATACGCAGTGGCTCAACGAAGGAGGCACGCTCGAGGCCGACCTCACGGTCACCAAGCTCGACGACGAGCGCTTCTGGGTCGTCGCGTCGGACACCGCGCACCGGCACGCCGAGACCTGGATGAGGCGTCATGTCACCGACGACATGAACGCGTTCGTCTCCGACATGACGTCGGGCTCCGCGCAGGTCAACGTGCAGGGACCGCGCTCCCGCGAGCTGCTCCAGTCGTTGACGACGGCAGACCTGTCGAACGAGGCCTTCCCGTTCCGCACCGCCCGCTCGATCGATATCGGGTTCGCGCGGGTGCTCTGCGTGCGCATCACCTACGTCGGTGAGCTGGGGTACGAGCTCTACATCCCGGTCGAGCAGGCCACCCATGTCTACGACCGTCTCGTCGCAGCGGGCGAGCCGCTCGGCATGGCTCACGCAGGCCTCAAGGCGCTGGCGAGCCTGCGGATGGAGAAGGGCTACCGCGACTACGGCCACGACATC
>JAJAYQ010000264.1 GCA_026786145.1 Spirochaetaceae bacterium
ATCAGCGGCTGTCCGGTGCGCGGGTCGGACAGCTCGGGGAACTCCTGGAGCACCTCGGCCAGCTCGTTGCCCCGCTCGCCGCAACCGACGTAGACCACGATGTCGGCGGCGGCGTGCTTGGCGATCGCCTGCTCCAGCACGGTCTTGCCGGTGCCGAAGCCGCCCGGGATGATGCCTGCGCCGCCCAGCGCGATGGGAAACAGGGTGTCCAGCACACGTTGTCCGGTCAGCAGCGGCTCGTGCAGCAGGTGGCGGTCGCGCACCGGGCGGGGTCGGCGTACGGGCCACCGCTGCAGCATCGTCACATCGGAGCCTTGGATCCGGGCGACCGTGGCGTCGACGGTGAAGGCTCCTTTGCCCACCCACTCGACAACTCCGCGCACCCCCGGAGGAACGAGAATCCGGTGGCGGAAGCCCTCTGTCTCCGGCACGGCGCCGAGCTCGTCGCCCGGCTCGACGTTCTCGCCCGCGCCGACCGTCGGCTCGAAGATCCAGCTTCGCTCGCGGTCCAGCCCGGGCAGGGCGGCTCCTCGCGGGATGAAGATCCCATGACTGTCCTTCAGCGCCGCCAGGGGTCGTTGGGTGCCGTCGAAGACGCCGCCGAGCAGACCGGGCCCGAGCTCGATGCAGAGCGGTCCGCCGGTGTTCTCGACCGGATCGCCCACGCGCAGGCCGGAGGTGTCCTCGAAGACCTGCACCGTGGCCCGGTCGCCGTCGAGCCGGATGACCTCGCCTGGCAGATGATGGGGGCCGACCCGGACAACGTCGTAGACGTGCGGGTCATCGAGGTCGGTGACCTCAATGACCGGCCCGGACACGCGTACGACGCGTCCGCCGAATGTGTCGGTGGCGTCGTGATCGAGGTGGGTTGCCCCCGGTCGGGCGCCGTGGGTGAGCTGGGCGGCGTGGGGGGCGCTGGTGTGGTTCATGGGTGTTCTCCTTCGGGGACGAAGCTGATCTCGTAGCCGACCGCGCGACCGAGCAGCCGCTGGAGCTGGTCCTGGTGGCCGTCTGCGCGGCCGGGTTCGTCGGGTGGAAGCCCCACGACCAAGACGTCGGTGCGTTCAGCCCAGGCGTCGCGGACGGTCACCGCCAGCTGTTGCCAGGCCGTGTCGTGCACCAGGACGAGGACGCTCGCGGCGGTGGTGTCGCGGAGCGCGGCGTCGATGGCTCGACTCACGGCCTCGGGGTCCGGCTGGCCGTCGACCCCCGGTTGGACAACGACGGTGCGGGCTCCGGCGAGCGCGAACCCGGCGGCGACCAGACGAGGCGCCACCACGGTGACCTCGGTAGTCACCAGGTCGTGGAAGGCGGCGGTCACCAGGCACTCCTGTCGGTAGAGCTCCGGTCGGATGCGCTCCGGTCGGATGCGCGCCGGTCAACGATGCTCGGTTCGGCACCGACGACGGTGAGCAGCTCGGCGC